>JAGQVX010000026.1 GCA_020437755.1 Flavobacteriales bacterium | reverse complement strand
TACTCGTTTCGACTGCGCTCAACGACCGGTTATTCTTTATTCACCGGTTTATCCCTCTTTTACAGGTTCTGAATTTACCGGTTCCTCCTAATCTAACCGCTGGCTGAGCGGAGTCGAAGCCAAATTATCGTAGAAAGCTGCACCACGCATTATGCTCGTTTCGACTGCGCTCAACGACCGGTTATTCTTTATTCACCAGTGTATCCCTCTTTAACATGTTCTCAACTTACCGGTTCTTCCTGATCTAACCGGTCCCTCCAAATCTAGCCGGTGGCTGAGCGGAGTCGAAGCCGAATTTTAGAGGGAAGGCTCCACCACAAATCCTTCTCGTTTCGACTGCGCTCAACGACCGCTTTTATTTCATGTTTCGTCATTGGCAATGATTGAAACAAACACGGAATCACTCTAAATTTTTCATTGTGAATTTTCTCCCCGTTTCGCTTTCATTCTGCACAAGTCGAAATGGCGTGTATTAAACGTCCAGAATCTTAAACTCTGTTCTACGATTAAGCTGATGTTCTTCTTCGGAACATTCCACGCCTTCCTTGCACTTGTTCATAATCTTTTTCTCGCCATAGCCTTTACCCACTACGCGGGATGAGGCAATGCCATGCGCTACGAGGTAATCTTTGGCTGCCTTGGCACGCGCCTGACTGAGTTTCTGGTTGTACCAACCATCTCCGCGGGAGTCAGTGTGAGAGCTCAGCTCGATCTTCATGGTTGGATTGTCCTTCATGATTTTCACGAGCTTATCCAATTCACGCCCGGCATCGGCACGAATATCACTCTTGTTGTAGTCGTAGTAGATATTGTCGAGACGCACAACGGCTCCTTCCTTCAACTCAAAGAGTCGGAAATCGGAAGTAATGGTAGAGTCCTCCAATTCGCGCGTATCCACAACAATCTCCTGATCGGGATAGCCGAATTTAGTGAGCTCAACGGTATAGGTTTGATCATCTTGCAATCCAAACTGGTATTTACCGTCTTCTCCGGTAATGGTCTTGTCCTGAATACGCTCGCTTTCATCGATAAGGGTGAGAGTAGCATCTTCAACGGGATTTCCATTTTCAGCATCGCGTACTACACCTTCTACCATATGATCGTATTGCATAAGCGCCACTTCTACGTTGTCCACGTATTTCGAGTACTCATTGGTAACGATTCCGAGTCGGGTAGGCATATAGCCCTCTTTTTCGGCTCGTACAGGTACGACACGCTGATGGTCGGTTTCGAATGAGTAGTTACCGTTTTCATCGGTGCGAGCCACTTCCAGCATGGAACCGTCTTCGTTGGTGACGTAAACAATAGCATTGGGCAGTGGTTCAAGACTTTCTACGTCCACGACTCTACCGCTGATGATCACGGTTGACGGACGGGAAATACTGAACCGGTAAATGTCGTCGTCTCCTTGTCCGCCGGGGCGATTGCTGGAGAAGTAGCCACTCATTTGATGGTTGTACATAATCAACCCGAAGTCGTCATAAGGCGTGTTGATGGGATACCCCAAATTGCGCACCTCTACCGGATTTGCAGCCAGGTTGGCTTCAAAAACATCCAATCCTCCCAATCCCGGAAGACGGTCGCTGGAGAAGTACAATATAGAATCGTTCATGAGGAAGGGGAACATCTCATTGCCGGTGGTATTGATTTGCGATGAGAGCAACTCAGGCTTGGACCAACCGGTGGATTCACGATGCACCACATACAGGTCGGAACCTCCCACGCCGCGGGGATTGTCGGATACGAAGTACATAGTATTCCCGTCTGAACTCAACGTGGGGTGGCCCACGGAGTACTCGGGATTGTTGAATGAAAATTCACGTTGAGTTCCTACCTCACCTCCGGCAAAATCGGCTTCGAAGATGGCGAGATTCAGATTACCTTCACTACTCTTTTTCTGCTTCCCTTTACTGAAGTAGTTTCGGGTGAAATACAGCCGGTGATTGGTTGAATCATAAGTGGCCGTTCCTTCGTGAAAACGAGTATTTGCTTTGTTTTTCAGCACGCGCGGATTGGCAAGGGCGCTATCCACACCTACTTCGGCGTGGTACAGATTGAGGTATGACTGGTCATTCCAGGCGTAGATTTTTCGTTTACCTTTTCCTTCTGCGCGCGATGATGAGAACAAGAAGCCATCGTCCACGAACGTCAGACCGAAGTCGGATCCTGAGGTATTGATGGGACTGTTCACCAGACTATAACTCGACGAGTCGCGCATGATTTTTTCCAGCCATTGGCTGTCACTCACGTAGTTTTTTACCACTTCATCGGTGGGGTTGTTTACCACGTATTCGGCATACACGTTGATCGCCTCTTCGTAGCGCTGATTCATCTTAAGAACCTCCGCATACTTGATCAAATCTTCGGGTTTCGCTTCGCTCTGTTGCGATAGCACCTTGAGGTGTTCAGCCGCCATGTCGTAATCGCCCAGCAAAGTGCGGGCTTCGGAAGCCTGGCGCAGCGCATACACGTTTTGAGGATCCTTTTTGAGGACGTCTTCAAAGATTTCGGCAGATTTCAGGAATTCGAATTCTGAGAAATATTTATCGGCAAGTTTAATTTTACCTTTAGGATTTTGGCATCCGCCAAATGCTAAAGCGAATACAACGAGCACGATAACCGTTCGGGATAGGATGGGTTGATTCATATCAGCAAATTTGGCAGATTAAAAATAACGGGGTGAAATATCTCCTCCACTTCTTTTTCCAAACACAACTCCCAGCATGATCTCATGTGAACCGTTGCTGTATTGACCGATATCGGAGAACGTATAATCGTAAGCATATCCCACGCGGATTTTGCCGTTTACCTCGTATTGAAGCAGAACACCCATGGCGTCTTCAAAACGATACATGGCTCCAATCCAAAACTTCTCATACAGCAAGAAGTTGGCGGTAACATCAAAGGATATAGGCGCCCCATCCACTGCCTTCACAAGCAAGGTGGGCTTGAACTTAAGATAGTTGTTGATGTCGAGGACAATTCCCGCGGTGAGGAAGGCATGTCGTCGCTCTTTGTTATCCTTGAAATCGGGCAGGTCGGAGTTGATGAGTTTGTTGGTCAGCAACTTCGGCACTGAGAATCCGATGTAGTAGCGCTCACTGTGCCAAAACACCCCTGCACCGAAGTTGGGCAACGTACGGTTGGAAACATTGGCCTGAAAGGTTGGATCGGCGTCCACCACGGTGTTCAGATCCTGCAAATTCGCAGAGAACAGGTTGACCCCTGCCTTTAACCCGAACGACAGCTTACTCTTATCCATAAAAATGCGGTAAGAGATATCTCCGTAGATGCCCGTCTGTCGCACCGGTCCGTGCCGATCGTTAATGATCGACCCGCCGAAGCTGAGGCTTTCCTTTTTCAGTGGGGTGTGAGCAACGAGCGTTTGGGTTACTGGCGCACCGTCGAATTTCACCCATTGATGCCTGTAAATGGCATTGACTTCCAGCATGTCTGCGCTTCCCGCATAGGCAGGGTTAATGCTCAGGGTATTGAACATGTACTGCGAGAACATGGGATCTTGTTGGGCGATTGAACATTTGGCGAATGCCATAAAAATGCCCAACAAACCGAGTATATATGCTTTTTTCATCATCTGCATCTTTTTATTCTACTATCGTTTGAGGTAGATATATCCTGTGAATGCCTCAGCACCATTGCCGAGATCGAGGATGTAGTAATAGGTCGAAACCGGAAGCTCCTGACCAATAGTGGCCGGGTGAGAAGAGGTACCATCCCAGTTTTCAAAGTAGGGCGCCGACTCGTACACGAGCATTCCCCAGCGGTTGAAAATCTTCAGGGAATTGTTGGGATACTTATACAAATTGGGGATTTCAAACACATCATTGATACCGTCACCATTGGGCGAGAAGGCATCGGGGATATCGAGCGTTAAACAGTCTTCCAGGACGTACACCAAGGTATCTGAAGTAGTGCCACACACTCCATTGTCCACCGTCCATACGAGCACGTTGGTAATGGTAGTGAGGGGTTCAAGGATGGTTCCCAAATCGAGCACTGTAGCCGATGGATCGTTCAGGTCGCTGATTTCGATATCTCCTTCGAGAATTTCCCACCATCCGGTAGCCGGCCATTCTACGGCATTGGCCTCGAGGTTGAATTCTACAAATTCGTCCTGACAAATTTCCTCGTCGAATCCGGCAAAGGCCTGATCGAGCAGAGGATCGTAAATGACAATTTGCATGGTATCGGTCGAGATGCCGCACGCTCCATTGTCCACGGTCCATACATATTCGTTCACACCTACAGGTATATCGTACAGCATGGAGTGTTCATTGGCGGTATTGGCAAACGTTCCCCCGCCTTGCAGGATCGTCCATTCACCAAACGCGGTATTTCCGATGGTTTCACTACCATCCATCATGAGTGAGTCAACGGCTCCACAGAAGAATAAATCGGCTCCCGCGTTAGCTTGCGCCACAGTGAGATCGTTGACAAAAACACTTACGGTATCGGATGTTGATGAATTGGCACAGGCGCCATTGTACACAGTCCATACGAAGATGTTTTCGCCCAGGCCGAGGTTATTCACGGCAGTATTATTGACCGAAGCATTGTCGATATCGGCCGATCCCGAAATGAGTGTCCACGTCCCCGTTGCCGGAGGTGCAGGCATGTTTCCTTCCAGGTTGGTTCCACCAAATGGAGTACAGAACCACTGATCTTCCCCGGCATCTGCATTGGGCGACATAGGGTCAAACACGCTGATTTGAACCGTATCGATCGTCATTTCGTTGCACGGTCCGTTATAAACCGTCCAGGTAAGGATGCTGATGCCAATGCTGAGTTCGGTGAAATCGGCATTGGGATCGTTGAGGTCGGAAATGGATCCGCTACCATCAATCAAATCCCAGGTACCCACTGCCGGGAACATCGGAATGTCGGCCTCAAGCACCGTGGCGTTAGTTGGCCAGCACAATTCCTGATCTTCACCCGCGTTGGACGGGTTGGCATTGGCATCGTACACGTCGATTTCTACAAAGTCGAAGCTGTAGTTATTGGTACAAGGTCCGTTGTAAATTTCCCACTGCAACACATGGTGGCCAACGGTAAGGGCACATACCTCCGCGTTGGGGTCATTCACATCGCTGATGGTTCCTCCGCCTTCTACCCACGTCCAAGTTCCTGTTGTAGGTGAAGAAGGGGTTTCAGCGTTGAGCGTTACACATGATTGTGGGGTACATAATTCAATATTTTCTCCGGCATTCGCCAAAAGGGCATCCTCCTCAAATACGAGTACGGATACTGTATCGGCGGTCATCGTATTATCACATGGGCCATTGTCTATAGTCCACACAAAGGTGTTCACACCCACGGCAAGGTCAGTAATATCCGTGTTCGGATCATTCGGATCTACGATGGTTGCACTACCCTCGATTAATGTCCAGGTTCCAATAGCCGGAACAATGGGAAGGTTTCCATCGAGGTCGGTGGTGTTTACAGGCAGACAAAGCTCCTGATCCAGACCGGCATCGGCTGCAGGGTGCGCTTCATCGTAGATGTACACGTCCACCGTGTCGGTATACATATTCATGGTACACGGACCGTTATCAACGTGCCACACAAACTGGTTGATTCCCACGGTAAGTCCGCTTATAATCGTATTGGGGTCGGTGGCATCACCAAAGACGCCTGTTCCATCGGCAACCGTCCAAAATCCCGTATTGGGATCGGAAATAGCATCAGCCGCCATGAGTACAGTCGTAACCGGTGTACACAGGAATTGGTCTGGTCCGGCATAGATCGGATCGATTTCTTCCTCGAATACGAGAATATCCACGGTGTCGCTGGTAATTCCTTCGTTACACGGAGTATTGTCAAGGGTCCACATAAACGTGTTGGTACCCAATCCCAATCCGGTGATCATGGTGTTTTCGTCATTCGGATCTACAATAGTTCCTGATCCACTTACGAGGGTCCATGTTCCCAGTGCAGGGAAAATGGCCGCATTGGCATCCATTTGAACCTCATTAAGGGGCAGACAGATTTCCACATCGTTGCCGGCGTCGGCATCGGGTGCATTTTCGTCGAAAATGAAGATCGAAACCGTATCTACCGTAGGTTCCGCACATGGGCCATTATAGATGGTCCACGTGAAGATGTTCTCCCCAATGGTCAAACCGGAGATGTTGGTCGATGGGTTGTTGACGTTTTGGATGGTTCCGTTTCCGCCGATGAGTTCCCAGGTTCCCACACCGGGATCAGCCGGTGTATTGGCAGTCATAACGGTGGTACTCACCGGAGTACAAAACTCCTGATCGGCTCCTGCATCGGCCACTGGCGCTGCCGGGTCATAGATAAAGATTGATACCAGATCTTCAGTCGTTCCACATGGACCATTGCTTACTGTCCAGGCAAAGATGTTTTCACCAATTCCCAGATTGACCACTGAAGTCAGTGGGCTGGTAGGATCCAGAATATTACCGGTTCCCTGAACCTGAGTCCACACACCGGTAGCCGGAACAACCGGGGTATTGCCATTGAGCACCGCAAAATCGGTTGGCATGCAGAATTCCTGATCAGGGCCCGCATCTGCGGCCATCATTTCATTGTCGAATACACTTATAGTCACCTCATCGATAGTGGTGGCATTAGCACATGGCCCGTTGAGAATGGTCCAGGCAAACACATTGTTGCCAATACCCAGGTTGGTGACCTGCGTGTTCGGATTGGATGGGTTTACTATGGTTCCACTTCCCGAGACCAGTGTCCAGGTTCCTGTTGCAGGGTAAATTGCAGGGTTACCATTGAGCAATGTGGTATTTTGAGGCATACACATCAACTGGTCAGCACCGGCATTGGCATCGGCCTGGTTTTCATCGAAGATGAATATACTCACCAGGTCGGTGCTGTTGGTTGTTGAACAGGGTCCGTTGTAAACCGTCCATTGGAAGATGTTCTCTCCAAAGGCAAGGTTGGTAATTTCAGTTTGAGGATCGTTGGCATCCACAATGGTTGCACTTCCCGATACGAGGGTCCACGTACCCGAAGTAGGGAACACCGGATCGGTAGCGTCCATGAATGTTGAGCTTACAGGAGTACAGAATTCCTGGTCGGCTCCGGCATTCGCCAAAGGTGCGTTGGCATCGAATACGAAAATGGATACGACATCGGTCGTGACGCCGTTGGCGCAAGGTCCGTTATCCACGGTCCACATGAAAATGTTCTCTCCAATGGTCAGACCTGTAACCAACGTATTGGGGTTTGCAGGCTCGGCAATGGTTCCACTTCCACTCACCAGGGTCCACATTCCTGATGCCGGGTAAATAGGAGTATTTCCTGCCAGATTGGTAGACTCGTCCGGAGTACAAAGTTCCTGATCAGCACCTGCGTTGGCATCGTCATTAAACTGACTGAAAATGAATATGGATACCACGTCTGATGTTGGCTGACTGCACGGTCCGTTGTCGACCGTCCATTGGAAAATGTTTTCTCCCACAGCAAGTCCGGTTACCGTAGCGTTGGGATTTGCGGGGTCCAAAATGGTGGCTGTTCCCGAAACGAGTGTCCATACACCCGATCCCGGATACGTGACCGAACTTCCCGCCAGTGAAATATTAGCGACTGGCGTACACCACTCCTGATCGGGGCCGGCATTGGCCGCAGGCTGGTTTTGGTCGTACACAAAGATGCTAACCTGATCGGTAGTCAATGCGCCGGCACATGAACCGTTATCTACACTCCATTGAAATACGTTCTCTCCCACGGCAAGGCCGGTGACTTCGGTTTCCGGGTCGTTTGGATCGGCAATCGTTCCGCTACCGGATATCAAGGTCCAGGTTCCTATGGCCGGGAAAGTTATGCTGTTTCCATCGAGGAATGTCGATGAGGTTGGCGTACACCATTCTTGATCAGCCCCCGCATTGGCGGATGCCTGATTCACGTCAAATACAAAGACGCTGATGGTGTCGGTGGTTTCAGGTGCAAGCAGACAAGGTCCGTTGTAAACCGTCCACACAAAAATATTTTCTCCCACACTCAGGTTGTCCACGGTGGTTCCCGGATCGTTGGCATCGGCAAACGTTCCGCTTCCGGAAACGAGCGACCAGGTTCCGTAACCCGGTGCATTGACAGCATCGGCATTGAGAGCTGTAGAACTAGTAGGGGTACACAGCTCCTGATCGGGGCCGGCTTCTGCAGCCGGTACCGTGCTGTCGTAAACAATCACCTGTACCGTGTCGGACTGGGTACCACATGTAGCATAGTCGAGGGTCCACACGAAGGTGTTTACACCAATCGAGAGGTTGGTAATTCCTGTATTCGGATCAGACGGAGTGGTAATGGTTCCTGTTCCACCAATGAGCGACCAAACACCTGTTCCCGGTGAAACGGCTGCGTCAGCAGTCATCACGGTTGTGGTGGTTGGCGAGCACAACTCCTGATCAATGCCTGCATTTGCTTGCGGCGCACCACCATCAAATACAAAGATGGACACCTGATCGGTGGTCAACGAGTTGGCACAGGGCCCGTTGGTAATGGTCCATTGGAATATGTTTTCACCAATAGCAAGAGCAGTTACCTCGGTCTGAGGATCGTTGGGATCCGCAATGGTTCCTGAACCGGATACGAGCGACCAGGTTCCTTGTGCAGGGAAGCTGTAGTTGTTTCCGTTGAGGAATGTTGAGGTTTGTGGAGTACACAAGTTTTGGTCAATTCCTGCAGCGGCATTCGCCTGGGCGCTGTTGAACACGGTAATGATCACCTGGTCGGAAGTTTCACCGCCCGAACAGGTGCCGTTGTTGAGCGTCCATTGAAATACGTTTTCGCCAATACCGAGTCCGGTTATAGCTGTATTCGGGTCGTTTACATTGGCAATCGATCCGGAGCCGCTCACCAATGACCACGTACCTACAGCCGGAGCTTCAGCTACGTTGGCACTCATGGTAGTAGAGGTAGTGGGCGTACACAAATCCTGGTCGGGACCCGCATCCGAGTTGGGTGCGGAAACATTGTAGATCAGGATGGTCATGGTGTCGCTGGTGGGTGCACCACACGGACCATTATCGATAGTCCACTGGAACACGTTGGTTCCTATGGTCAAGCCACTTACACCCGTATTTGGGTCGGAAGGATCGTCAAAGACTCCTGTTCCGCTCACGAGGGTCCACGAGCCGGTGGCCGGGAAGGTCACTGCGTTGGCAGCCATCGTGGCTGTAGTAACATCGGAACAGTATTCCTGATCGGCACCGGCATTGGCCGGAGCCTGGTTGTTGTCATAAATAAATACCGACATCTGGTCCGAACTGGTCGAAACCGCGCAAGGTCCGGAGGTGATGGTCCATTCGAAAATATTTTCTCCAACAGCCAGACCGGTAACCTGCGTATTGGGGTTGGAAGGTGAAACAATGGTTCCACTTCCCGATACCAGCGTCCACACACCGGTGGCTGGATAAACCGGAGCATTTCCATTGAGCAGAGTCGAGGAAACCGGTGTACAGAATTCCTGATCACTTCCAGCCAGAGCTGTTGTGGCCGTGCCGTTATATACGAAAATCGTTACCTGATCTACCGTCGTGGCCGGAGCACAAGGTGAGTTGTTAATCGACCATTGGAATACGTTCGCTCCCACTGCCAGTCCTGTAACCAGCGTTCCCGGATCATTGGCATTGGATATGGTTCCCGTGCCGGATACCAGGGTCCATGTTCCCACCGCAGGGGAAACCGGAGTGTTGGCGGCAAGGTTGGTCGAAGTCGTAGGTGTACAGAGCGACTGATTTGGACCTGCATTGGCAGCAGGGGATGTAGCATCATATACCACAACAGTCATTTGATCGAAAGTTGATCCCGAACATGGTCCGTTATCCACAGTCCATTGGAATACATTCGTACCCACGCTGAGGTTGGTGACGGTAGCTTCCGGATCGTTGGCATCCGAGAAGTCTCCCGAACCTGAAATAACAGTCCACACTCCCGTAGCAGGGTTTACCGGATCGTTGGCAGACATGATGATGCTTCCCGCGCTTGAGCAGATGGTTTGGTCTGAACCGGCATCTGCAAATGCTAGGCTGGCATCGAATACCAAAATGGTAACCTGATCGCTCGTTGTTGAGGGATCACAGGGACCGTTGTCGATGGTCCATTCCAAAACGTTAATACCCACACTCAATCCGGAAACTGTAGTGTTAGGGTCGCTGGCATCAGCGAAGGTTCCACTCCCTGATACCACACTCCACATTCCCGATGCCGGGAAGGTAGTGCTGTTGGCAGCAAGCACTGTGGTTGGGTTGTCGGAACAAATATCCTGATCCGGACCGGCATTAGCGGCGGCCTGGTTCCATGGATATACAAAAATGGAAACCTGATCGGTTGACACGTTGGGCGGACAGGGTCCGTTGTCGATTTGCCATTCAAAGATGTTTTCACCCTCACCCAGTACCATTACAGCCGTGTTGGGATCGGTAGGATCTACAATCGTACCGGAACCCTGAATCAAGGTCCACATTCCCGTGCCGGGGAAAATGGGTGCATTAGCTGCCAGGTTGATATTTACGGGAATAGCTGCATCAGAGCACCATTCCTGGTCGTCACCTGCATCGGCTGCAGGGGCGTTTTCGTCAAATATGAAAATCGAAACCTCATCGAAATTTGAACTTCCGGGACAAGGTCCGTTCAGGATCGTCCAGCGGAAAATGTTTTCTCCAATTCCCAATCCGGAAATATTCGAGTTGGGGTTGTTTACGTTGTTGATGGTTCCTGTACCGGAGATCAGTGTCCACTCACCCACCGAGGGTGAGGTTGGAGCCACTGCTTGCATGACGTACGTTGAAGTAGGGGTACAGAACGACACATCAGGACCCGCATCGGCAGGGTTTTGGTTGTCGTCGAAGATGACAATTTCAACAGTGTCCAGCGTTGGGAAGTTACATGGGCCGTTTCCTACGGTCCATTGGAACACGTTGGATCCAACCGACAGTCCGGATACGGTGGTGTTGGGGTCGGTGGGATCGGCAAAGGTTCCTGTTCCACTTACAACGGTCCACAATCCTTCTCCCGGATAAATGATTTCACTGGCATCAAGTTGCGCGTTTACAAATCCGGCAGCGCAAAATTCCTGGTCAGTTCCGGCATCCGCCAAATCCTGACTCTCGTCGAAAATGGTAATGGTTACCTGATCAAAGTCACCGGTATTCGCACACGGACCATTATCGATTGTCCATTGGAAGATATTATCTCCAACGGCGAGGTTGTTGATCACACTTGTGGGATCGTTGGGACTTACTATAACACCCGCCCCAGAAATCAAGGTCCATGTTCCCTGTCCGGGTCCGGCAGGTTCTGCGGCATCCATGATGTGGCTGGTTGTTGGGGTACAGTATTGAGTTCCCGTTCCGGCGTCGGCAGCGGCCACACCGCTGTCATAGATGGTAATGGTAAGGGTATCGCTCAACTCACCGCAAGGGCCGTTGTCGATGACCCAGGCAAATACGTTTTCCCCTATCCCGCAGTTGGTGATCGTTGTTTCAAAGTCAAGCGGATCCGTGATATCACCCGACCCACTTACGAGTTCCCATTGTCCCACTGCGGGGAAAATAGGTTCGGTCACGGAGACGGATGCAGATGTGAAGGCATCGGAACAGAAATCCTGATCCGGACCCACATCGGGTTGAGGGTGGTTTTGATCGAATACAAAAATGGACATGGCATCGACAGTACTACCACCCGGGCAGGGACCATTGTCGATATTCCATTCAAAGATGTTCTCACCAATGCCGAGGTTGGTTACCAGAGCATTCGGGTCGTTGATATTCCAAATAGTTGCTGATCCAAGTATGATTTCCCAGGTTCCCGTAGCAGTGAACTGCGGGTCATTAGCTTGCATGTTAAACGTATTGTCATCGGAACAAAGATCTACATCGTCACCGGCGTCGGCGACAGGTGCGGTTCCATCATAGACGATGATTTGGGTAATATCAAATTTTGTTTGGCACCCGTAATCCTGTGTCCACAGGAACGTATTGGTTCCCAGGGAGAGGTTGGTGACTTGAGTGGTAGGTGAATTGGGATCTACCAATGTTGCACCGCCGGCCAGAACCGTCCAGTATCCATCCACCCATGGGTCAGGGTTGATAGCACTCAACGTACCGGTGGTCTCCGAACACAATTCTTGAATGGGTCCGGCATCAATGGGTGTATTGGGGTTAACCACCATAAACACCACGTCAACTGAACCTGTAAATCCGAAAGAGTTGTCAACGGTAAACGTTATGGTATCCAGCCCGCTGTAGTTAAATGGAGCTGTGTATGAAAAACACGTGTCAAAAGGAGTGCTGGCAGGTGTAATTACCACGGTACCGTCGTTTCCTTCAAAATCGATGATGTTGTGATCGATTCCACACGAGAATACTTCAAGACAGTGATCAATGGTTTGTCCGCCACAAAGTGTATCGACCATGTAAATGGTTGTTGGCAAACCTGAATTTGGATCAAGAAACTCGAAAGCATCGTTGAATCCGGAGAGAAATCCATAAGTACCCGATGAGCCGGCATTACCGGTAAGGAAACCGGCATGGAAAAAACCTTCTGAAGTCAAGAGGTTGTCATCTTGCAGGGCTGAGTTGGGAAAAGAAACACTGATCCACCCCGGTTTTCCGGGAACGCTTCCATAAATGGCTCCGGGAACGGATTGGTAGTAAATGTTGTTGAATTCCAATGTTGGCTCAGCATCCGGCGGACAAATCACGTTCATGATTTGATTGCTGGCATTTGATGCGAATTTTGAGAATTCGATATATCGGCTTCCTGTACAATCAATTTGAGGTAATGCCGACATTCCTACTTCATCGTCCAATGACGCGCCTGTAACGTGATAGCAATAGGCTACTTTGTCGGTTTTAATGTAATGCGCATCTCCAAATGAACCCGTAGTTGTAATATCGTAGTATTCACCCTGGTCGATTGTCGTGAGAGGAGTTGCCGAACCATCGAGATAGATGGCTGTATTGTCTTCAGTGGCAATTACAATGGCGTAGTCAAAAGGAACGTTGTTATCTCCCTTGATGAAAACGAATTCCTTGCCCATGAGCTCAATAGGAACCAATTGGTCAACCCCACCATCTGCCGCACCTCCACCGAGGATTCGGGTATGGGTTGATCCTGAAATTACCGCAATGTCTTTGTCGGAGGTCACATGAGCACCTGCAACGTGCTGCGTAGGACCATTTCCGCGAATGAGATAACACTCGTATTGGTCAAGGGTCAACACAAAGGGATTGGCCAATGTGCCGCCACCGTCATACATGTTGTAAGGGGTGTCGAATGTGATGGTGGTATTGTTTTCCAGGGCCATTACCGAAATGAAGTGGTGCTCCTGGGTACCATACATTGCGTTCATGTTTCGCACCTGGCTTCCGCAGTAAAATTCTTGTCCCAGTCCGTTGGGTCCTTTCAAAGTCACAAGGGTTTGGTTGAACTGACCCGCGACCTTGTGCACACACTGTATAGGTGCATTGGAAGTAACAAGGAAGCCATTGTTGGTTATCACCGTGTTGTACTGTTGCGTTTGACCCAAACTAGGAGTGAGTGGCACCGAAAGTGGTTCACCCGAAACTACAGTTGTATCCAACACGAAAGTGACCCCATCGGGGGTTTCGATGTGGACATTTACCGGAGTGGGATACGGTGTTGTAATGAACAACTCCGAAGGGTTGTTTTGCGAGGAAACACCAGAGTTCCAGATAGGAGGCATCCAGAATTCAGTGTCGAACTGCGCGAATGTTGCTGTACATAGCAAACCGAACAACGCCATTGACAGCGCCTTTCGGTAGTGGTGATATAGGGCAGATACCATACGAAAGAGTTTATTCACGTGCAGTGAATAGTTATAAGTTGCTCGTGTATACGTTTCCAATCAAATTGGTTACAATTTCTTTTTAATTTGATGCTAACTCATTGTTTTTTCAACAGTTAGCATACGATAATACAAAGGAGACTCTTTCCCCGTTGTGCCTGCGTAGGAAGCCAACTGAATTACCCTGTAGGTCTTGGAAACCGAAATGAAGGAATTCACTTGGAAACTTTCACCCTTTCGGGTGAAGCCAAGCGGCGGGAATTTGGCATTTTTACAATATGATTTCTCCATTGAAGTCGCTTCTGATGATGTTGTTGGTGTGGTGCATACTGATTCCGTCATTGGGACAAACCGAATATCAGGATAGCCTGCTCAACGTGATTGAATCTGCTCGGGGAGATTCTGCGCGTTTTTGGGGCATGTACAATTTGATGTCGGACTATAACCTGGAGGGCAGTGAACAAGCCTTTGAGGTCGGTCGGGACGCGTTGAATCTTGCGAAGTCGAATGGAAATATTCATTGGCAGGGAAGGGCCCACTACGGATTGGGTATTGCTCATGATCTCGCGGGTGCAACAGATTCGTGTCTGAAGCATCAATTGGAAGCCCGAAAATTATTTGAGGAGGAGGGCAACGTGCAATGGATTGGAAACACCATGAATTCTATAGGTGTTTCATATTTCTATGCCGGGGATTTGGTCAATGCCCTGAAATGGTACCTCGATGTCCTTGAGTATTGGGAAAACAATGGGCTGGAGGACGAAGCTGCGCAAACCATCAACAATATTGGGGTGGTTTACCGCATGCAGCGGAACTACGAAGACGCCATTAAAATTTACCAGAAATCGGTTTCGATCAAAGAAGCACAGGGCGATGAAAAGGGACTGGCGAACACCTACAACAATATTGGTTTGGCGTATTCTTACCTTGGAGATGAAGTGCAGGCGCTGGATTATTTGAATCGGGCACTGGAGCTGTATGCGCGAAATGAAATGGCGGGGGAGGTGGTTTCGGTGCGGGCGTCGATGGGAATTGCGCACTTCAAGCTCAATCACCTTACCGAAGCTGAATCCCATTTGGCGAATGCCTTAACTGACCGAAACTTACTGCCACAAACCATAGAATTGCCCGAATTGCTCATATCGATGGGCCGGATCAAGAACGGTTTAAGTAAGTACGAAGAAGCATTAGTATACTTCAGGGAAGCATGGGAATTGCTGGAGAACACCGACCGAACCGAGGCGTTAAATGACGTGCGCTTGTTTGGAGCCGAGTCCTTTTATGCGATGGGAGATTACCAGTCCGCAGCCGACTGGTACCACGGGTATATTGAAGGCAGCTATGACCTCATGGACCAGAAGCGCGTAGAGGAAATGGAGAAAATGCGGGAATCCTTTAATGCCGCCGAACGCGAAAAGGAACTGGAAATATCGCAACTGAAACTGGCCGTAGAAGAGCGTCAAAAGACCTATTTGATGTGGGGGATGGTATTGGCCGTGGTAGTCCTGTTGGTGCTGACCTTTGCTGTTTGGAATACCGTGCGTAGCAATCGAAAATTGGCCCACCAGAAGGGGATTATTCAGAAATCGCTGGAGGAGAAGGAAATCCTTATGCGTGAAATTCACCACCGTGTGAAAAACAATCTGCAAGTGGTGTCTTCACTGTTGAGTATTCAAAGCAGAGGTATTGAAGACGCCAAGGCATTGGAGGCTGTGAACGAGAGCCGTAATCGGGTGAAATCCATGGCGCTGATCCACCAGGATTTATACCGGGAGGATGATCTGACCCATGTTGATGTGCGCACGTATATCGGCAAGTTGGTGGAAAGTCTGTTCTCATCTTACCGGGTTGATCAGGAGCGGGTTAAGCTGGTGAAGGAAATTGACGCTATCTCGCTGGATGTGGACACCCTGATCCCCCTGGGGTTGATTCTGAATGAATTGATCAGCAATTCCCTGAAGTACGCCTTTGAGCAAAATGAGGGAACCCTGAACGTAACTTTAAAGCAGGAAAACGGTATTTTGAGACTGGAAGTGTCGGATGATGGCATCGGACTCGATCCCCAACAATTGGAAGGGGACGGTTTTGGGATGAAGATGATCCGCGCATTTTCCGAAAAACTGGGAGCTAGTTTTGAAGTGATTTCCGATCATGGAACAACCTCCCGACTAACCGTTAAGAAGTTCAAAGCGGCATGAGCAGCGCAATTCGAATATTGATTGTAGAAGATGAACCCCTCGTGGCAGAGGATATCGCCGGACACCTTGAATCGGTGAACTTCGTGGTGAGTGGCATTGCCTACAGCGGCGCGCAGGCGCTTCGTTTATTGCACGAAAACACCCCCGATGCTGTCCTCCTCGACATCAATCTTGGTGAAGCCCCCGACGGCGTTGATGTGGCGCATGCCATCAATAAATTGTATGGAATTCCCTTTGTTTTCCTCACTTCCCACTCCGACCGCGGAACCATTGAACGTGTGAAGGAAACACGTCCGGCAGGGTACCTGCTCAAACCCTTCGATGAAGCCGATTTATTGACCTCACTGGAAATCGCCCTGTTCAACCACATGAACAATGCGCCCCGACAACGGGAGCTCACCATTGGATATGTCAACGAGCATATTCCCAATCCGCTTTCGGAGCGTGAATTTGAAATCCTCAACCTCGTCAAGAAAGGAAGCACCAACAAGCAAATTAGCGAAGAGCTATTTCTTTCTGTGAACACCGTGAAAACCCATTTGCTGCGTATTTACGACAAACTGGACGTCCGAAACCGGACCGAAGTGATGTTCAAACTCAATCAACTACTCAGCTGAATTTTTCTAAAAACCTCAAAATTCACCCAATCGGGTGAAGACAGAGCGAAGGTACTGTCGGAGATTTGACTACAAATTGACGCGTACCATGAAAACACTTTTATCTGCTATTCTTTTATTATTTGCGACAGCCATCTCAGCACAGGACTATTTCTGGGTTGGTGATGGAGGCAATTGGTCGGACCTCACGCACTGGGCCACCACTTCAGGAGGATCTACATTTCACTCGCAGGTTCCCGGACCCGACAATGACGTGTATTTCGATGCAAACTCATTTACCATGACCAACCAAATTGTGACCATGGATCAGGAAGTGAGTGAATGCCACACATTGAACTGTACCGGAGTAACCAACAACCCTAAATTGAAGGGCAATGGTTTCTACGACGACCTCCTGGTATATGGCGATTTCATTGTGCCTTCAGAGATGGAGCGCGACTTCAAAGGCGTTGAGATGCATGGTTCCGGAACGGTTACCATCGTCACAGGAGAAAAGCACCTCGGAGGTAGCTGCTTCTTCCAAATGGCAGGAGACGGTGACTACAACCTTACCGACTCATTGTCTACCGCCAACCTCTACGTATATGGCGGACGTTTCTACTCCAACGACAACCCGATTTATACTTCGCAACGCTTGTATTGTCAGTCCCCTGCCGGCCAAGAGCTCCATCTTGGGACATCCAACTTTTACACCCAGTTGTGGGATGTGACCACTTCCAACAACACTGTGATTGACGTGGATGAGGCGACTATCTTTTACGGATCATCAACCAATATTTTCCACACCTTTAACGGCGCGGGAGCCGATTATCACAAAGTGGTTTTTTACGGATCTTGTAACATTTCAGGATACAACTCATTTGATGAATTTATCGCAGCACCCGGCTCGTCGATCAACCTGACAGCCGGAACTACCCAAACCGCCCAGCAGTTTGAATTCCAGGGAAATGCCGAACTCCCGGTAGTATTGGCATCGCTCACCGCCGGAGAGCAAGCCTACCTGGTGCAAACCTCGGGTAGCGTGAATGGCACGTACATGACGATATCAGATAGCAACGCCTCGGGCGGGGCTACTTTTAATGCGGACGATAGCATTGACCTCGGAAACAACACCGGATGGAACATTCAGATTTCAGTTCCCGAAGACTACTATTGGGTAGGAGGTAGCGGAAGCTGGTCGGAGTTGAACCACTGGGCTACAACCTCAGGGGGAACCACCTACCACACTACTCCTCCAACGGCCATCGACGATGTGTTTATTGATGGTAACTCCTTCCCGGGAGGTACAGGAACCCTGGAGATGGATTCTGAACTGATGAACGTTCACGATCTCATGATGTCGGGCATTCCTTCGGAAGTGATCATAAATCAACTGTACAACTCGTCGCTCAACATCTACGGCTCATTTGAGGCCGATGACGATTGTGTATACCACATGGTGGATGTATACTTCCTTTCACTCGGAACCGAAACCATTGACGGTAAGAACAACTCGTTGGGAAACAATGCGGAGTTCACGTTTGATGGTGGTGGAACCTATAACCTGATTTCCGGATTGAACCTGCGCACGTTGATGTTTAACGACGGATTCTTCAATACCGATGGAAATGATGTTACGGCAACATTCCAAATTGCCGCTCCGGGCACTTATGGCGACGTTGCAGATTTTTCTGATTCGTACGTTACCGTTCGCTTGTGGTCTCCGGGAAATGGTGCCAATTTCTTCACCGTAGACAACACAACAATCCATTGTACAGGAAACTTCACCGCTACCTGGATGGATTACTACAACGTTATTATGGATGCTGATCAAGCTTCAACAGTGACCGATTTCTATGCAGAGTACTTTACGGTAACTCCCGGTACCGAACTGTTTATCGATGCCGGCACAACCATTACTACCGATAACCTCTCCATTGTTGGAACCCCCGACCAGCCCATTTCAATTCTTTCGGATACTGAGGGTACCGAGGCATTCTTCTCACAATCGACGGGTACGGTTGACGCGTGGTACGTGACCTTGCAAGACAATCACGCCACAGGTGGGGCTACCTTCAATGCAAGTATGAGTATTGAGCTCGACAATGTGGAAGGCTGGAACATTTTGGAGCCGGAACCCATGAATTTTTACTGGGTGGGCGATGCCGGAAACTGGTCGGATCTTTCTCACTGGGCTACTACTTCAGGCGGTGCGGTGAATCCTGTAGCGCTTCCATCGTCTATTGATCACGTGATTTTTGATGCCAACTCATTTAGTGGCACCGACTTTAGCGTAAACATTGACCCGTTGAATGCCGTCTGTGGTAGCTTGAGCATGGAGAACCTCCCTATGGGAACCGCTCTTATACAGGCTTCAAACTCCACCATCACCATTCATGAAGATTTCACAGCCGATGCTCAGGTATACCTCAACCTCTACAACGTACGCTTCACAACCCCCGATGCAGCTACGATCAACACAGCCAACGTGTCCTTTGGACCCAACAGTACGGTCACATTTGCAGGTGAAGGATCGCATGAGGCAGGAGGCAATATCGCTTGTGTGGAGTTGATCTTCGAACAAGGACCTTTTGACGCTGCGGGCTATGCGATAGATGTGGATGAGGAGCTTTCCATTGATCCTGATCAGGTGGGAGACATCCTGCTGGACAACACTACTGTTTCCGTTGGCACCTGGAATCCGGGGGTGGCTGCAGCCAACCTCGATGTGGCAGGAACCACTTTCAATTGCGATGGAATTTTCTACTCGGAAGGTTTGGACTATACCACGGTCAACCTGGATGGAATTTGTGCGATTTGGGGCAGTTGCTCCATGGGCGAGCTCAGCGTTGCGGCCGGATCAACCATTCAGCTTGAGGCAGGAGAAACCATCCTTGTAGACAACCTCGACCTCACCGGTACTGATACGGAGCACATCATCGTGCGTTCAAGTCAGCAGGGATCGGAGGCCTTCTTCTCGAAGACTTCGGGAGAGGTAAACGGCTGGTTCCTGGAGCTGGAGGACAATCACGCTACGGGTGGCGCAGTGTTCACGGCCTACAACAGCACGTTTGTCAACAATGTGGAAGGCTGGAACCTTGATACCCATGTAAGCGACATTCATTCCCTTGAATTGGCGGTTTATCCCAATCCGGCTGCGGAATCGTGCACAATCTTTGCAACCCGGGCCGGCCTGGTACGTATATTTACGGCACAAGGCCAAATGGTAGATCAGCTACGCATTGCTCAAGGGCAGAACATTTTGGACTTAAGCAGCTGGAATGCAGGTACATATATCCTTGTTTTCAGCAACCAACACGAAGTTAGAACTCAAAACCTTGTGGTACACTGATACTGGCCTTAAAACCAGAACTAAAAGCGAAGCCATCCCATTTTCGGGGTGGCTTTCTTTATATTTAGCCCATCATTATTTCCTGCTTTTTTCATGAATATCCAACTGCGCCCCTGGACACTTTCCGACCTTTCCCGATTGGTAGCTTTGGCCAACAATCCAAAGATTGCGTCCTTTCTCACCGATGAATTTCCGTATCCATATGAAGAGCAACACGGCCGGAAATTCCTGGACATGGTCACATCTGCCAACCCCGTCAACGTTATGGCGATTACGCTCCATGGTGAAGTGGTGGGGGCTATTGGCGTCCACCCAAAATCGGGCATTGAAAGGCGCAATGCTGAGTTGGGGTATTGGATTGGTGAGGAATACTGGGGTCGTGGATTAGGCACATCAGCCATTCGGCAAATGGTAAACTACGCATTCAGCACCTTTCCCATTCACCGCATCTTTGCGCGTCCCTTTGGCAATAATCCGGCTTCACAACGCATACTCGAAAAAGCAGGATTCACTCTCGAAGCCCGCTTCGAGGGAACATTGATCAAGCATGAGGTCGTACTTGACGAACTCCACTATGCCATCCGACGCATGAAGTAAGGTAGATTTTGCCCTGAGGATGGAATATTGCTTAATTTCGGGCGTTTACAAGCTCAGGAAACTTTTGGCCAAGCAACTTTGAATTTATACTCCAATAAACAGCGCTGGAAAATACTGCTGCTCTTTATCGCAACAGTTATTGTGGGAATCACTTTGTGGTACTCCAACTACATTGCCTCGAAAATTGAAGAAGAAGAGCGACAGCAAATTCAATTGTGGTCGGATGCGGTAAAGAAGCGGGCCCAGTTGGTTGTTTTCACGGAGCGCCTGTTTGACCAACTCCGCTCACAGGAGCGGAAACAGGCCGATCTGATCGTGAAAGGCTATGAGATCATTGCTGATCCCAACGACAATACCAATCTGACATTCGTAACCGACTACCTCTTTTCCAATACCACCATACCTCTGCTGATTTTTAATAATTCGGATAAGCTGACAGGATCCCGAAACCTGCCACCGGGGAAGGAAAACGATACCCAGTACGTTGATTCGCTCAAGCAGGCCATGAAGGCCAAGAACAAGCCTATTGTTTTTGAAGATATCGGCCACAAGGTGTATTACGATGACAGTTACCTTTTTCAGGAATTGCAACAAACCATGGAGGACCTCATTAAGTCATTCATTTCGGAGACTGTCATCAATTCGGCTTCCGTGCCCCTCATTATGACCGATTCCACGCACACCATTGTTTACCGGGCACACAACCTCGACACCAACCTGATCAACACGCCCGAGTTGCTGAGTGGCAAGCTTTCGGACATGGCGGAGGCCAATCCACCCATTGAAATCGAATTGCCCGAGAAAGGCAAGCAGTATATTTTCTACGAGAACTCCCTTATTCTCACCCAACTGAAATACTTCCCGGCGGTTCAGTTGATTTTGGTGGGGGTGTTTTTATTCATCGCATACCTCATCTTCAGCACCTTCCGTAAAGCCGAGCAGAATCAGGTTTGGGTTGGTATGGCCAAAGAAACTGCCCATCAACTGGGCACCCCTCTTTCGAGCCTCATGGCATGGATGTCCATACTTGAGTCGCAGGGAGTAGACAAGGGGAGTCTGGTAGAAATCAACAAAGACGTTGAACGGCTGGAGATGATCACGAACCGTTTCTCAAAAATAGGCTCCAAGCCCGATTTGGAAATGGAGAATGTAGCTGAGGTGGTAAAATCGGCCTTTGGTTATCTGCAACATCGCATGTCGCGCAGGGTAAAGTTTGAGATTACCGCAGTCGACGAGAATATTTACGCCTACATGAGCAGACCGCTTTTCGGCTGGGTGCTGGAGAACCTGGTGAAAAATGCCGTTGATGCCATGGAGGGTGAAGGTACTTTAACCGCTTCTGTGGAGCGGGAAGGCAATTATGTGGCTATCGACATTTCCGACACCGGAAAAGGCATTCCCAAGAGTCAGCAGCGCACTGTTTTCCAACCCGGATTTACCACCAAAAAACGCGGTTGGGGACTGGGCCTATCACTCACCAAGCGCATTATAGAAACCTACCACGGCGGCAAGATTTTCGTAAAGCACTCCGAACAAGGTCATGGCACAACCTTCCGTATCTTGTTGGACGCGGCACCGGAGGTGGTGGATTGAATAAAGGGGACAGGCATAGTTGATTCGGAATAGACGATGCGCCCCACTCAAGCGGAAATATGGTACATAGTGTTTTATACGGGAGCAAAGAACGTGGATCTTTCACGCTGGTATGGCTAATGCTCTTTATCGTTCTGTTCACCCGCTGTTCGAGCGGGGTGAGTGAGGAGGTATGCGAGGAGTGCAATTATATTGAAGAGGCCTTTGGTATTATTCAGACTGAGGTGCTGAACCCTACACATCTAAATTTGGATTCTTTAAAGGCAGATCTTACAAGCCGTATTGATACGACCACAACCCGCGACTCGATTCATATTTGGCTTCATGCCGCTTTACAACGAATACATCCACACAGCTCCTTGATTGGCCCTGCTCAATTCACCCGGATTATTGAGGATCCGGCTACGCCGGAAATATGGGGTATGAAGCTCGCAGATGGCCGGGCGTACGTGTATGTAGGGCCATGCGCAGCTATCGACTCCACAAACGCTAATCTTTACACAGACAGTCTGCAAAAAATTGTAGTACAGCTTTATCGAAGCGATCCCATCAGTTGGGTGCTTGATTTGCGAGAAAACACGGGCGGAAACATGTATGCCATGATTGCCGGACTGGGACCCTTTTTTGGGGAAGGGCCGTTGGGATTTGATATGGGAAAAATAAAGGAACCCTGGTACTATAAACAGCGCGATACTGAGGGAAAGTGGGAGTATATCACACTTTCAGATTCGATCTACGAATTTGAAAACAAGTTGCCGCTCGAATGCTTAGTGAGCGAGTCCACCGGGAGTGCCGGAGAGGCGCTTGCCATATCCTTGCTTACATACCCGAATATGCGGCTTACCGGCACCCCAACTTATGGTTTTACATCGGGCAATGAGATGTTCTTTTTAAGTGACAGTGCCTGTCTGAACCTAACCACATCGATAATGGCTGATTATCGAAGTAAGCCGTATCCCAATGGGTTGAGGGATGATGTTTTGGGATGGGAATAACAAAAGGTATAGATTCAATAGTCAGTATAGGAATGCTCTAAAGGATGTTTGGGTCATCTGAAATGCTTTGAATATTGTACGAAACCTTGTAACAATTAAACATTCAGTGTTCGGAAATTACTCCTTGTTAATTGTGCAGAGTTCATTATTTTAGACATCTTGGTGGTCCTGTCAGTGACATCATGAACGTGCACATGCTTAAAACAACAACATTTCTCAGTAATCCTCCAATTCAAGAGGCGATTTTGGACTTTCGTTTTAGTTCGAAAGATGGCAATCTATTGTCGAAGATTCAGAAATACGCCGAAGGAGCAACCTCACGTTACCCGGATAAAAAAGATTCAGTGGAATTAAAAGTTGAAATTCCAAATACTGAAAATCAAGATGAGGTCAAAAGGGAGAGGAGAATTGTGGGCTGCCTTCTGAAAAGTGAAAATGGCAGCAGGTTGGTACAAGCGGCTTCTGAGTCCTTTTCTTGTCACGTTTTGCCACCGTATACCAAATGGGATGAGTTACTCGGCATGATGAGATATGAATGGGCTGAATTTAGCAAGTATTTGGACAATACTAGGATATCTCGAGTTGGAGTTAGATATATCAACAACATTGAATTCGAGTTTGTTCCCGGGAAGCCAATTGGTGATTATATCCGAATGGTGCCAACACTACCAAATACAATTCCCCAAGTGTTGGATAATTTCTTCGTTCAAATCACAGTTCCATTTGAGAATAATATCAAAGCCGGTATAACCCTTACATTAAATGAGATTAAGGATAACCAAGTGAGCATGATATTTGATGTTGACGTGTTTACCATAGATAATTTACTAATTTCAGATTCCTTAGATTCTACATTAAATACCATGCGGACGATTAAGAATGATATATTCTTTGGCACACTATCAGAACTTGCTTTAAAAAATTATTTATAGAATATGAGCTTTACAGTTGATGCACCTCCCGTCAGCAATATTTCCATTGCACGAGGATTTAAAAGCAGGAATTCAGCCGGGTATAACCGAAATTCGTATTCGAATGTATTGGCACAATTCAATATTGAGAAAAACGTGTGTTCCGGTACTTCATCATTCACGCGAACATATGATATTCATATCCGGAATCAATTTCAGAAGCTGGTAGCTAAAATGAATATGACCGCCGAACAATTGGAAACGTTTGAACTGATTACTTCGGCCTTGTTGGAATATGTTGTGGAAGGAAAGATCATTATGGAGGATTCCATTGATTCGGAGGTAGTCATTGGTAGAAGAAAAGAAAATAAGAGAAAGTTGATAGCAATAAATGAATTTGGTGATGTGATGTTTTCTATAAAGTCCGCCAACCGTGATGAGAATCATCGGGAATTTCTGGATTTTGGAGCTATCAATATTCATGACCTCTTAAGGAGTTTCTTGGCCTAATTCTTCATTATTCCGATGGCATGTGAATATGAGGAAATACCACCGCGCTTGCATAGAGAAGGAAGGAATATTATTCCCGAATTCTTATCGGAAGAATACTTGTATAGAAGAGGAGATTTTGGAAAGGAATTGGCGTATTCGGGAATTTCACTAGCTCATATATCTGTCAATCGAAGTGGAAGACAGGAATGGTTGCTCAGCCAGCCGGATGATGTACGTCACTACATTCAGGATGGCGAGTATAGATTCGATAATGGTCCAATTACTACTATGACTTTGGAGGATTCTCCATTGACAAATGGTAGCGGAGTCAATTATGAAGAGGAATTTGATAATCAAGGTAATGTTGAATCAGTAGTTGCGGTAATGCAACTTAGGCACGAACCCGAAGAATGTAATTTCTCTCATAGCACATTCGTGTTTATATATCAAGGTCAGGAAATGATTGCATTACCTAAAGAAGTAGCAAATTATGGGACGAATTTAGGAAGGCGAGCTAAATATGTTTCGCGAATTAGGCAGTCCATTCGTGATGATATTGATAAACTTATTGTTGATTAGATCAACCATGTAGAAACATGAAACACCACCTCCTATTTTCCATTCTATACTTCAGCCTTTTCACAACAGTAAGCCACGCTCAAACCTTGAGTCGGCAGGTGTTGGCCTCTTCGGGGCTTTCGGAAAATGCGTTTACCATTGGAGAGACGTTTACCCTTTCTTTGGGTGAAATGCCTAGGGTATCTCAGGGATTTCACCAGCCTGAAATGAATACGAGTGCAGTGACGGAGGCGGGTGAGTGGACATTTGCCGTATGGCCCAACCCTGCCCATGAATACCTCAATATCCGCACTTCAAGGGGCGCCTTTCAATGGGAATTGCTCGACAACCTGGGGCGTATTGTGCTTCAGGGAAGCGGCCGGGACGAAGAAGAAATCGGCATTATCGGACTATCGAGGGGGAGCTATTTTTTGCGGATTTATCACACGGGTGATCCCACGGTAATTACCAGTCAGTTTATCAAATTATGATGCGAATACTACAAACCATGCTGGCCCTATTGGTGGCAGTAACCGGAATAGGTCAGACTCCCCAGGGAGTGAATTATCAGGCGGCTTTGCGCGATGATGAGGGCGTTTTACTCATGAACCAGGCGGGAACGTTTCGTGTGTCGATATTGGAGGACAGCATGAACGGACCAACAGCCTATCAGGAAGAGCACAATGTGGTGTCCAATGAATTGGGGCTGGTCAATTTTGTCATCGGCGAAGGAGCTGAATCCATTGGGACATTTGACGCCATATCCTGGGGCGATCATACCTTTTTTGCACGTATTGAGCTCGACCTGGGACAGGGATTTGTGCTGTTGGGAGAACAGCAATTGATGTCGGTACCATATGCCCTTCATGCCGAAACGGCCACCCTGGCGCTCAACGCCCCACCCGGTGCGGAAGGCCCGCAAGGAATCCCGGGCGAACCGGGTATGGATGGTGCGACAATTCTTTCCGGAGACACTGCGCCCAACGATGAGGATGGAGCCGATGGTGATGTATATATCGACAGCAGCACCGGAATGTATTATTATAAAATAAATAGTTCCTGGGAGCTGCAAGGAAGTCTGCTCGGTCCGGCGGGTCCTCAGGGCGAACCCGGGTTGAACGGAGCTGAAGGTGCCCCGGGGCCTCAAGGTGAGCAGGGAGAGCAGGGAGAAACCGGTATGGCGGGTCCCCCAGGTCCGGAGGGACCTCAAGGCCCACAGGGTTTAACCGGACTGGTAGATGGAGACTGTGAACACCTGGCCACCAACAACGGCAAGATTGTCCTGTACACTCCTGAGTACGCCTATGGATATGGCCAAAACTCGTTTCCCTCTTATACCTGGTCCACCCAGCAGCTTTCCGGCACGGTGCAAGGTGCCGTAGCCAATGATAGTTCCATTGTGGTGTATACCGATACCCACGCCTATGCCTTTGGCAACAATTCCTTTCCGTCGAGCACCTGGTTTGTTCAGACCTTGTCGTCTCCCGTGATCGACGCCGTAGTTACAAGCGGTATGATTGTGTTGGTAACATCTGATTTGCTGTACGGCTTTGGTAAGCTCAGCACCGGTTCCAATACGTGGGTAGCTCAGGCCACCGGCAGTACCCCCATCGGTTGGGACCGCGCCGGTCATAGCATTGTGGTCTTCACTTCAAGCACGGCCTACGGATTTGGCACCAATTCCAGCGGTACAACGGTGTGGACAGCCAATTCAATAACGGGCACTCCCGGAGCGCTGATAGGGACGAGGTAGGAGGAGTCTCAAAATCATATTCCATCACCTCCCCCCTTGACATTTATCACCTAAAACCCAACTGCGCCAGCCTACCTTTGGAAAAAATTTCCCCATGAAAAAGATGGAAAAGAGGTATGTGAGTCCGGCGGAAGCGGTGCAAATTGTGAAATCGGGGGATCGGGTGTTTATTCACTCGGCGGCGGCAACACCTACGGTGCTGTTGCAAGCGCTTACCGATCGAGCCGCAGAGCTGCGCGATGTGGAACTGCTCTCCATTCATACCGAAGGACCTTCGCCGTATGCCGAAGATCAATATGCCGATTCGTTCAAGATCAATACGTTCTTTGTGGGGCCCAATATCAGGGAATATGTCAATAGCGGAAGGGCTTCCTATATCCCCGTGTTTCTCAGTGAGATTCCGCGATTGTTCAAGACGGGGCTTAAACGACTGGACGTGGCTTTGGTCACGGTCTCGCCGCCCAATAAAAAGGGGTACTGCTCCCTGGGTTGCAATGTGGACGTGTCGAATGCGGCTATCGACAATGCACACTATGTCATTGCGGTAGTCAATCCGCAAATGCCGCGAGTTCACGGCAATGGAATTATCCATATCGATAAGATCCATGCCATGGTGAAGCACGATGCTCCGCTGTACACTCTCGATCCGAAGCCTCCTACGGATGTGGAACAACGCATTGGACAATACATCTCCGAATTGGTAGAAGATGGGGCAACATTGCAAATGGGTATCGGAGGCATTCCCAATGCGGCAATTGCCAATCTTACCGGACATAAAAACCTGGGCGTGCACACGGAGATGTTCTCCGACGGACTGGTAGAGCTTGTGGAACGAGGCGTAGTGACCGGAATGAACAAGGTGACCGACACGGGTAAGATTGTAACCAGTTTCGTGTTTGGTACACGCAAGGTGTACGACTTTGTGGATGAAAATCCCATCGTGGAGTTCCGTGATGCCGACTATGTGAATGATGTGCGCGTCATCAGACAAAATCCTAAGGTTACGGCGATCAACAGTGCCCTGGAGGTGGATGTATTCGGACAGGTTTGCGCCGATTCTATTGGCACCAAGCAGTATTCGGGCGTAGGCGGACAAATGGACTTTGTGCGCGGTGCGTCACTCAGTGATGGGGGTAAGCCCATCATCGCCCTGCCATCGCGCACGCGGAAAGGTATTTCGCGGATCGTACCCATGCTGAAAACAGGTGCCGACGTCACCACAACACGTGCACATGTGCATTATATTGTTACGGAATTTGGCGTAGCCTACCTCTATGGTAAAAACCTGCAGGAACGCGCCAAAGCCATGATCGAAATTGCCCATCCGCAAGACCGTGAATCTCTTGAAAAAGCGGTGTGGCAACAATACCATTTGAAACAACGGTAGAGGACATAGAAAAGGGGTTCCGTTTCCGGTAACCCCTTTTCTGTTTTTACATGCTGTCTTATTTCACAGGCTCTTTAAATACCCACTTGTATTTCAGTCGGGCAAGGAGCAGGTACATCACCGGTACAACCACCAGGGTAAGGAAGGTAGCGAAGGTGAGACCGAAAATAATGGCCCACGACATCGGTCCCCAGAAAATAACGTTGTCACCTCCAACATAGAAGTGAGGGTCAAATTCAGTGAACAAGCCAATGAAGTCGATGTTGATTCCCATTGCCAGTGGCAACAGACCCAATACCGTAGTAATAGCAGTAAGCAATACCGGACGAAGACGGGTCTGGCCGCCTCGTACAATGGCCTCTATCACTTCGTGAAACGGCAGGTGTCCATCAACAATGCCCAATTCGTTTCTTCGTCGCTCGCGCAACAAATTGGTGTAGTCGATAAGTACAATTGCGTTGTTCACCACAACCCCCGCCAGGGAGATAATACCAATCATGGTCATGATGATGACGAAGTTCATTTGGAAAATCACCAGTCCCAACAATACCCCAATCAGACTGAACATCACCGAGGCGATGATGATCACCGGAGTGGAGAATGAGTTGAACTGAGCTACAATGATCAGCAGAATCAAGAAAACGGCAATCAAGAAGGCTGTTCCCAAAAACGACATTTCCTTGGCCTGTTCTTCTTGCTGTCCGGTAAAATCATACGTGGCTCCGGAGGGTGCATTGAAATCTACCAGTTCACGCTTGATGCTGGCCACTACTTCATTGGCATTGTATCCTTCCAGTACATTGGAAGTAATGGTAATCACCCGCTCCATGTCCTTACGCTTTACCGCGCTGAACGAACGCTCGTATGAGGCGCTGGCTACCGCCGAAATCGGAACCTGCTTAATGCGTCCATTAGACGGGTCGCGGAAGGTGATCTTCTGATTGAGCAATGCTCCCGGATCATCGCGGTATTCTTGCTTGAAGCGCATATTGATGGGGTAATCATCTTCGCCTTCTTTGTACGTTGAAATTTCGCGCCCAAAGAGAGCGGTGCGGATCGCATCGCCTATTTGCCCTGTGCTTAATCCAAAACGACGCGCCTTGTCACGGTCAATTTTAATCGGCATCTCAGGCATCTGCTTGTTCACGTCGATTTTCAACTCTTCGATTCCCGCAATGCGCCGGCTGTTGATGAACTCACGCATCTCCTCGGCAGCAAACATAAGCGTGTCGTAGTTGTCGCCCGCAATTTCAATATTGATAGGCGCACCCTGGGGAGGTCCATCTTCGTTCTTGCTCACTACAATTTCTGCATCGGGATAGTCGGAGAGAGCCTCACGCAAACGGTTCAAAACGTCTACCGTACTCTTATCGGTTCGATCAGCAGCTTTTACAAATGATACGGTAATACGTGCCTTGTTGGGCGTATTTCCAAACACCGGACCCTGTGCCGGGTCGCTGGTTCCATTTCCAACCTGTCCGATGACAGAGGTCACCAGAAAATCCTCCAGCTTTCCATCTTCAGTTTCGCGCTTCCACTGATCTTCTCCGAGCACCTCCAATACACGGGCTTCGATTTCCTGACTGATTTCATTGGTCGATTCAATGTCAGTTCCAATGGGTTTTTCAATGAAAACGTTGAGGTATTGTGGCTGGTTGCTTGGGAAAAACTCCACTTTGGGTGTGAAAATTCCCAGCAGGAAAAATGAAACAAAGAACAACACAATCATCCCAACAATGGTGAGAATAGGGTTGATACCTCGCATGGCGTAGGAAACAAAGTCACGGTACTTATCTTCCAGCCAGGGGAGGAACTTGTCCTTGAAGGTCTCGCTAAGTGGATACAGTACGTACAGATTCAACACACCAAACAGTCCTGATACAGTCAGGATATTTCCGATTCCGTTGTTGCCAATCAGGTAGTTGAGAATACCAAAAGCAATTAGTACCGAAACTCCAGGAAGTACATCTTTTAACGTTGACGTATGGGTCACGAACATGTACTTGCTCAACAGAAGCACCAGCGCTACCAAAAAGGGCAGGTAGCCTATTGCCGCTGCCGGACTACCCGGAGCGGTGAGCATCAACGCTACCAGCAACAACACTGCTGAAAGAATCAACTGCTTGCGGTTTTGAACGATGTCGCTTTCGTGCACCTTCATGAAAACCGAAGTCAGCATGGGGTTGATGACCAGCGCCACAAACAACGATGAGCTCAAAACAATGATCAGTGTCAAAGGGAGGTATTTCATGAATTCTCCCATCATCCCCGGCCATATCATCAGGGGCACGAATGCCGCCAGCGTTGTGGCTGTAGAGGCGATAATTGGCCAGGCTACTTCACCCACTCCGTTCTTGGCCGCCCGCACGGGCGAAAGGCCTTCGTCCATGAGACGGTAGATGTTCTCCACGACCACAATTCCGTTGTCCACCAGCATCCCCAGGGCAAGAACCAAAGAAAACAACACCATCACATTGAGGGTAATTCCCGCAGCCGACAGGATCATGAACGACATGAACATCGACAGTGGAATAGCCACACCCACGAAAAGAGCGTTACGCAGTCCGAGGAAAAACAAGAGTACACCTACAACCAACAAAATACCGAAGATGATGCTGTTTTCCAGCTCGCTCACCTGGGTCACGGTCATATCGCTTTGATCGTTGGTGAGGGTAATTTGCAGGTTAGGAGGGAGGTCATTGGCTTTGGCCTCATCAATAATGGCATTGATGGATTCCGAAGCTTCAATGAGGTTTTCTCCGGCACGTTTGATGACATCTAAACTCACAACCGGATTCAGGTATTCCCGTGCGTAGCTCTCTTTTTCTTTTTCAATAAAGCTCACATTGGCGACGTCGCGCAAATAGACAATGTGTCCGCCTTCCGATTTAACGATAATGTTTCGGATATCGTCCATATTGCCAAATTCACCTACCACGCGCACGCTTCGGCGGAAATCATCTACCTTGAGGTCACCGCCCGAGATGGTGAGGTTTTCACCGGCTACGGCCCCTGCAACATCGCCGAAGCTCAATTCGCGGGCTTCCATGGCGAGGTAGTCCAGTTCAATGACCACCTCTTTGTCCATCACCCCTTTAATATCCACCTTCGAGATCTGTGGGAGGTCTTCGATGCGTTCCTCCAGAATTTCGGCGTAGTCTTCCAGGTCATCCAACGAATAATCTCCCGAGAGGTTGATGTTCATAATGGGGATGAGTTCCGAGAAGTTCAGCTCGATTACGTTTGGATCGGCTGGCAGATCGTCGGGGAAGTCGGGATCACTCAAGGCAATGTCTACCTTGTCTTTCACCTTGCGCAAGGCTTCAGTGGGGGTGACATCGAAGTCAAATTTGATGTCGATCGTTGAAAACCCTTGCTGCGACGTAGAAGTCATTTCATCAATTCCCGTAATGGCATTGAGCTCCTTCTCCAGCGGACGCGTAATCAGTTTTTCAATGTCTTCGGGAGAGTTACCCGGATAGGCAGTAGTGATGAAAATCTCCGGAATAATAATCTCCGGGAAACTTTCCTTGGGAACCTGAATGTAGGATATCAGACCACCAAGCAGAATAATGGTTGTGATGACCCAAACCGTTGTGCGGTTGGTTATCGACCACGACGACAAGCCAAACTCTTTGTTGTGGGCTTTGTCAATATTTTCGTTGGATTGAGGGTTTTGCTCTTCCATGTTGTTATCGGGTTAAAATACCATTTGCCGAATGGCATAAAAACACACCACTAGGCGCGCACCATTCCTCCGTTCACGACTCGACGCGCACCTTTGTCCACGATCATTTCACCGCCCTTCAAGCCTGAGATGACCATGGTCATGCCGTTGTAGGTGAGGCCGGGCTCAACGATGGTTTTGATCACTTCATACTCGCTTCCGGCAGGCGTAGCTACGTACACAAAGTACTGATCGCGAGCATCTTGCATAATCATCGAAGCGGGGAGGATCACGGCTGAATCGGCATGGAAATCGTTCACACGCATGCTCGCCATTTGGTTGGGAGCCAATCCGGCGGTTTCACCTTTGATATCAATGCGCACTTCAAACGTCCGGTTTTCGGGCTTGATGTAGGAACCTACGCGTGATATTGAAGCTTTGAGGGTATCGGCATTCGCCAAATCTACTTCCACGCGATCCCCCGAGCGCACCTTACCAAAGTAGTTTTCAGGGACATCAGCCAGGATGTACATGTCGTCGAGTTTCACCACGCGTGCTACCGGCATCATCGGATTGGCCATTTCACCAATCTTGGGAACGATGTCATCCACCACACCCGAAAATGGAGCCTTCACATAACCCATGTCGATTTGCGACTTGAGGGTTTCCATGGTGCGCTCCATAGACTCCTTGCGGGTTTTGGCCTCCAGAAATTGAACCTCCGAGCCAATGTTCTGATCCCACAGATTCTTCTGACGGTCATACACCTCGACGGCGAGTTCGTAGTTGGTTTCAACCTCCGCCAGGTTCTTGCGAATCACATCCACATCGAGGTCGATAAGCACTTGTCCGGCCGAAACACGGTCTCCCTCCCGTACGCGAATGTTGCGCACCGCACCGTTGATTTCAGGGTACACCAATGCGTTGAAATCGGTCTGCACATTTCCTTGCAGCCAGAAATAATTGTCGAAATCCGCCCGTCCTACTTCGTACAGCGTTACAAACGGAGATTTGTTGGTGGTATCGAGCAGGGCAATTTGCTCATCCACCCATGCAATGGAATCGGCCAGCACGGTGTAGCGTGCTTTGAGGTCTTCTTTTTTGGCTTGTAGTTGAGCCAGGGAACTATCCTCGGTTGCAGGCGCACATCCAATGATAAGGAGTGCGGCAAGAATCGTTGGAACTAATGTTTTCATGAGAAGTGTATTGTGGGTCTTGTTATTCGTATTGGTTAAGAGATTTTCCCAGACGGGTTTTGGCGTTCAGCACCTCGAGCATCGACGAGATGTAATTGCCTTGCGCACTGATGAGTTGCGAATGCGCCTGTGCCAGTTCAAAGCTCGACGAAACGCCCTGCGCGTATTTGGTCTGAGTGGTTTTGTAAATACGGTCGGCCAGCGACAGACTTTGCTGTCGGTTGTCGAGCGTTGCCAGGGCGAGCGAGTAGTCGTTTTTGGCGTTGAGGTATTCCAAATTGGCCCCTTGCTGTGCCTGTTCCATATTCATGCGGGCGCGCTCAGCCTCCACTTTGGCCTTTGCCACGCGATGAACACCGCGCAAACTCGTGAAAATCGGCATCTTGAGCTGCACACCCCAAAGTTGTATCGGGTACCACTTGCCATCCGAATCGAAGAAGTTGAATTCGTCGCGCTGCGCATTGCGCTGGTAGTTGTAAAAACCACCAATCGAAGGCAGTGACTTGGCCTTCTCGTTCTTCACGTTCAGGTCCATCAGTCGGATTTGCGTATCCAGCACGCGGTAGTCGATAGACGACTGGAAGCTGTAGGCAGTCTGCAAGAGCGCCTCGGCGCCTTCGGCCATGAGACCATCAACGGTGTCGGTGACTTCCAGACTGTTATTCATCGGCATACCCATTTGGAACTTGAGCAAGTCCATGGCAATGGTTTGCTGTTGTTGCGCGTGGTTGATGCGGTTGGCGAGGTCCGACAATGAAAGGTCGATCTGGTCCAGGTCCTGTTGTTCCAGAAAACCTTGCTGCACCATGGCTGCCGTTTCTTTGCGCGTGGTTTCGAGCACTCCCCTGCTCTCCTCCAGTATGGACACATTTTCACGTGCAATAAGCACCATGTGGTAAGCCTCGGCCACAGCAGCTTTTACATCGCGCTGGGTGCGGGCAACATTTCCTTGCATGACCTCTGCATAGGTCTTGGCTGCTTTGAGCCCTACGAAGTAGGAACCGTCGAAGATTAGCTGCGAAACAGAAACGCCTGCCGTCATGGTTTGCTTGGCGCCAAACTGGAACTCAGAAATCGCGTTCGGATCGGTTTGGGGGGCGTCGAGAGGAACACCGGTTTCGGCCGAAACGCCACCCAGGAACTCAACCAGGTAGTCGGGAAAGCCAAATGCATCGGCCGGAGCCACCTGTGTGGGGATGTCGATGTAGTTGTTGTAATCGATCGATCCGTTCACTTGCGGCAGTCCAATGGTAATGGTTTCCTTCACTCCCCTTGATGCGGCTTCGGCATCGTAGGAAGCGGTGCGCACCACGTAGCTGTGTTGGGCTGCGTAGTCCTGGGCTTGCTGTAGGCTCATGGAGTAACTCTCCTGACCAACAACGGCCAGGGGAATGAGCAGCCATCCCAGTAAGATGTGCTTTAGATACATGTTGTTTTGATTAGAAAGTGTATTCATTCGTTGTGTGACTTGACTTTTTGAACGAGATAAGCAATGCCTTTTTCGCTGGCGATTCCGCGAATGTGGTAGCGCAGAAACTCGAGGTACACCTCGGCAAACGAGATTTCGGAAGGAGGAAAAAGCTCGCCGTTAAATACCAGATCGAGCTTGGCGATATAGATTTTGGCAATGACATCTTCGTTGAGATCGGCACGATACAATCCCTCAGCTTTGCCTTTCTCAATATTGCGCAAAATGCATTCAAACACGGCCCGGTTGCGGCTTTCCATCATCTCCTTCAGCACCTCCGGGTGGTATTTTTCCATGTCGTAGTGAATGGAAGGGTGCACCTTGGACAGCAGACGGGTGATGAACTCCGAGATTTCAAAAATTTCATCAATGGCATTGAGATTCTTGCCGCATATAGTGTTGACCGCATGGTCTTCTAGGTCGCAATGCATCAGCATGGATTTGCGCACCAGGTCGTTTTTATCGGTGACAAATTGGTAGAGCGTTTTCTTTGAAATTCCCAACGCACGGGCGATATCGTCCATGTTCATGCTCTTTATGCCAAATCGCAAAAACTGTTCGGCAGCACCGGAAATGATTTTGAGCTCTTTTTCATTCATGGCCGCAAAAGTAATACAAAAAACACATTGGAAACAAAAGAAGTGTTAAAACGTTTCCATTGGGAAATTTGGTTCGGTAGGAGGGGCATGAGTGTTACCCAAAGGTTGGGTGGCTGCCTGGTTTTAGGCAAGTA
>JAGQVX010000269.1 GCA_020437755.1 Flavobacteriales bacterium | reverse complement strand
CCCATTGCATGCCATCCTTACTTATTCCTTCTCCTCGAATTGCCAGCAAATGCTCAACTGACTGACCATAATTCTGCAAGAGCATGGTCAGACCGAAAATCGTTGCCAAGTATTTTTTCCAGATCATTTCAGATTCTCTCTATAAGGATCATCTAAAAATAGATTTTTTCCCACGTACCACCAATTGTTGAAGCACCTCGAATATAACGATACAGCTCCGTCAGTGACGATTGAGCGAGCGCACCGAGTCCAAAGCATGCATGTACCTTCGCCTATAATTCATGCTCGTTTCGACTGCGCTCAACGACCGGTTACTACTCAATGTCTGCTAGTTGAGTATGAGTCGAATTATAAAAGTGCACACTTCACAACCCCAATCACGCTCTCATGCTGTTTATCGACTTGTCTCCTTGATAAATCACCGACCGAACAGGGAGGAACGAACGTGAAATCAAAAAGAACAGACTTTATCGCTGTTTGCACGCGTCGTTAATCACTGAGAACGAAGGTGACCACTCCATGAATAAGGCTGCTTAAAAAAAGAATGGCTGTTTCTGAAAATTAAAGAGGCCTGCTTACAGAATAATCAAAC
>JAGQVX010000268.1 GCA_020437755.1 Flavobacteriales bacterium | reverse complement strand
TACCGCGCACGCACGGAGTATCTTCAAGTTCTACTGTGTGGTTGATTTTACGAAGGCCTAGACCGCGCAAAGTAGCTTTGTGCTTAGGCAGGCGACCAATTGAGCTTTTAGTTTGAGTTACTTTAATAGTTGCCATGGTGTTCTTACTCCGAAATAGATTCAACAGTTAGACCACGTTTAGCAGCAACCATTTCTGGTGACTGCATGCTACCTCGTGCATCGATCGTTGCACGAACGATGTTGATAGGGTTCGTAGAACCGTATGCTTTAGACAGTACGTTGTGTACACCAGCAACTTCTAGTACTGCACGCATCGCACCACCTGCGATAACACCAGTACCTTCTGCAGCAGGCTGCATGTAAACTTTAGAGCCCGAGTGGCGACCTTTCACTGGGTGGTGAAGAGTGCCTTCGTTTAGCGCAACAGTAATCATGTTACGACGCGCTTTTTCCATTGCTTTTTGGATCGCTGCAGGTACTTCACGTGCTTTGCCGTAACCGAAACCTACGCGACCATTACCGTCACCAACTACAGTCAGTGCAGTGAAGCTCATGATTCGACCGCCTTTAACCGTTTTAGAAACACGGTTAACTGCGAT
>JAGQVX010000267.1 GCA_020437755.1 Flavobacteriales bacterium | reverse complement strand
CGAGCAAACCTGTTTATCGATATCGTCCCAGCGCATAGGTACTCCCGCAGTGATAGCCCTGGTGTGGGCGAGGCCTGGCGAAAATGTATCACATACATTCCCATTTGGAACTGTGCATCGTCGCTACCGGCGTCCATGCCTCTAGCGACATACAGGAGCAATTGGGCATAATCCCGACCACGTCGCTACCGGCGTCCTGCCTCTCGCGACATACCGTACATCCTGTAATCGGGTAGGAGGCGGGATTACTCCCGCCGTCCTCCCACACCACCGTACGAACGGTTCCGTATACGGCGGTTCATGTTAAACGTTTGAGCCATTGGTAATAATCCACCAGCGATATCAGACCAAACCTAGTGAAGAGCCGTTTAGGCAGGGCCAGATTCATGTGCGGAGCACCGGCGTTCCACCAGTGGCCGCGCCCATTCTGGGCACTGGTCCACGCCCGCACCTCGTCAAGGCCCAGTCGCATCAGATTTTTCGCGCGCGTGAAGGGCCGTTTCCACTGAAGCCACAGTATCTGGCGCAGATGGCGACGTATCCAGCCATCCAGTTCCGCCAAAATACCCGTTACCCCAGTGTGACGGAAGTAAGCCATCCAG
>JAGQVX010000266.1 GCA_020437755.1 Flavobacteriales bacterium | reverse complement strand
CGGAGCTGCACGCGAATACCTCATTAAAAAGGGAATTCCTGCCAGCAGGCTTATCGCCAATGGTTATGGAGAAACTCAATTGCTGAATGACTGCGGTGATGAAAAAGACTGCCTGGAGGCCGATCACGCGCGTAACAGACGCACAGAAGTGATCATTATGGCACGATAGCTGTTTATTTCAGGTAATCACTAATTTTGCCGCATGTTTCTGACGGTGTTGAAATCCAAGATCCACAGGGTAACGGTCACTGAGGCCGACCTGAACTACATTGGGAGTATCACGATTGATCCTGACCTGATGGAGGCCGCCAATATCATTGAAGGTGAGAAAGTGCAGATCGTTAATGTGAATAACGGGGAGCGCATTGAAACCTATGTTATTGAGGGTGAACGTGGTTCAGGAGATATTTGCCTGAATGGCCCTGCAGCACGTCGCGTTGCTGTTGGAGATGTAGTTATTATCATCACCTATGCCATGATGGAAGCTGAAGAAGCCCGCAATTTCAAGCCTGTGCTTCTTTTTCCGGATACCGCTACCAACCGATTGAAATAGCAGGGGCTTGAATAAGAATCTTGTCCATACCCTGCGATATCTCGCATTTGCCGGA
>JAGQVX010000265.1 GCA_020437755.1 Flavobacteriales bacterium | reverse complement strand
ACTTCTTTTTTTTTTTTTTCTTTTTCTTTGCGAATTGATTCAACAAGCATATCTTGTAATTGCTCAACCTAATAGTAATAATTAAATTTTAATGCTATGGGCCTGTCTCCACGACAAAGTGTGTAAATTTATTTAATCCGGTTCTTAAATAAGATACTTATTAAATTTGTGTTAAGCTTTTTACCAGACAATTAAAGCTTTTCAAGCTTTCTGTTGTGGAGTGAGCTAATCGAGTAGATTGCAGGTGAACGTAAGTCCACCTGTGAACCTCTCACACCACCGTACGTACGGGTCTCGTATACGGCGGTTCATTAAGCATCAGAAGTCTTGCGATAGTATTTATACATTGACTCATAGCCCCGTGCCTCTAATCTTTTAACTGTAATTGTTGTTTTAAGAATTGGACTACAGGCTACAGCCCAGCCACCCATACGAGTACGACTCCATGCATAAGCCTGTCGGGGAGTTTTACCCAAACGAATCAGGTTTTTCCTTTTTCGTTCCGGTTTCTTCCAGTTATGCCATATGCAGTATCGGATACGATTCCTTACCCAGTTATCCATCACTTTCAGCTTTTCTCTTATGCTCGCCAGATTAAAGTAGTTTAACC
>JAGQVX010000264.1 GCA_020437755.1 Flavobacteriales bacterium | reverse complement strand
GAATCCCTCCCTCACCGCTCTGATCTTTTGAAGCGTTTGCTTGAGAAAGGTCAGGTTTCAGATACACCGCTCGGGGTGTAGTTCAGTCCGGCAGAATGCCTGCTTTGGGAGCAGGAGGTCGTAGGTTCAAATCCTGCCACCCCGACGATACAAACCGCCACACCGCAAGGTGTGGCGGTTGTTTTTTTGAAGGTGCACGTCAGGCTTGCCTGGTTGGGCAATTTCAAAAAAACAACCCGGGTGCACGAAGTGCAACAGCGGTTCGGATCAGTACACCCCACTACCAGGATCACGCGGACGTAATCCTGCCACCCCGACGATACAAACCGCCGCACCGCAAGGTGTGGCGGTTGTTTTTTAGTAAATAGATATAGATACTGCTGCTCACTGATCAGTGGGCAGCGCAGTAACGTCATTCACCACTGCTTCTGTCTTTTCTGCCCCACTTTCTGTCCCTTTGGTCTTTTCTGCGTTTAACTTTCTCCTGTTAACTTTCTTCTCTTTTTCACTTTTCTTCTCTTTTTTCTCCCTCTTCTCCACGCAGTGGCGGCACAGACAATTCTTTTTACCGATCAGGTCTTCCAGGTATTCTTTGCCATAGTCATAGGTGATC
>JAGQVX010000263.1 GCA_020437755.1 Flavobacteriales bacterium | reverse complement strand
AATGTGTTTAGCCTCTCTTTGACGCTTCGGGTTACTTGTCGTCCACAAGATTTTGCAAATCGACTTTTTCAGCGCCCTGCTAAGCCCAACCGGTCAAGTTGCCTGGCCCCTCGGACCAGGCGTATTAGCCTCAGTCGTGAACGATTACGATCGAGTAGGGTGAGCCACGGGGATCAGCCATGACTCAGCTCTCTCACAGAACCGTAAGCGACTGGGTTTGCCAGCTTCGCTGGGCATCGGGTAGGAGGCGGGATTGCTCCCGCCGTCCTCCCACACCACCGTACGTACGGTTCCGTATACGGCGGTTCTAGTTTAACGATTTAGTGCATGTGCCTTCTGAACAAGGCTAACGAGGCCAAGTTGATTTAGCCAGCGGGTCGAAATGGCCTGGTTCATGTGGCTTGCGCCAGCATTCCACCAGGGACCTCTACCGTTGGTGGCACTGGTCCACGCGCGAACGCGGTCCAGACCAAGGCGAATGAGCTCGCGGGCTCGTTTCCATGGACGCTTCCACTGCCGCCATAGAATGGCTCGCAGCTTACGGCGTATCCACTGATCAAGCTCCTCGAATGTCTTCTTCACCTCACTTTTCCGGTAATACGACACCCATCCGA
>JAGQVX010000262.1 GCA_020437755.1 Flavobacteriales bacterium | reverse complement strand
TGTCTCTTGGAATCAAGCAATTGATGCCAGATCCTTGGGCAGACATTATGAGCAAGTACCCTGTTGGTTCTCAGCACACGGCTAAAGTTCGCAGCTTCACCAACTTCGGAATCTTCGTTGAGTTGGAGGAAGGTGTAGACGGACTTGTTCACATCTCTGACCTTTCTTGGGCCAAAAAGGTCAAGCATCCATCTGAATTCACATCAATTGGTGCTGATCTAGAAGTTCAAGTATTGGAGATTGATGCCGAGAACAGAAGATTGAGCTTGGGTCACAAACAATTGGAAGAAAATCCATGGGATGTGTTTGAGACCGTATTCACTCTTGATAGTGAGCACCAAGGAACAGTTACTTCAGTAAACGAAAAGGGCGCTACAATTGCCCTTCCTTACGGAGTTGAAGGATTCTGCCCTAAGCGTCACATGAAGAAAGAAGATGGTACAGACGTTAAGAACGATGAGACCATCGATTTTAAAGTGATCGAGTTCAACAAAGACAGCAGAAGAATTCTTGTATCTCATGCTAAAATCCACTCTGACGAAGCATTTGCAACTCGTCAAGAAGAGGAGAAAGGCAAGAAAGCTGCAAGTGCTGCTACCAGCAGAGGCGTAATGAAAGTT
>JAGQVX010000261.1 GCA_020437755.1 Flavobacteriales bacterium | reverse complement strand
CAATGCCGCTGGTTACGTCGTTGTCAGTGGCTACGCCTGCGACCTGTATACCGAACTCTACGAATCGCATGGATGGCACCGCGTAGACAAAGAAGCCCAAACGAACAGCGGCGGCAAGCGGATAGAATCGCTGTGGTTATCACCCCGCACATATGCGGCATTGTTTGAAAAGTACGCCGATCTCCCCCTGTTCAGTTAGCATGACAGGAGGCCAGCCGCCAAAACGGGTGGAGCGGATGGTGCAATTGAGTTTGTGGTGACGAGTTTTGAAAATGGGTAAATTTGTACTTGACAACTCGCTATTGTTTCGGGTACAATACAATCAATTCAGACAGCCGGAGAGAAAAATGAAAAAAATGATGAAAACAACAGAAGCTCAGAAAATTGGAAGTTTTACAGTTACTCCAAATATCAGTGGCCATACAGTATGGTTCAATCTTGATAATCGCGGCGGAACAGCAAAGTTCAATTTGAATACTGGCGAATTTGAAAAATGCCGTAATTCAGTTGGTCGTAGAATGGAATCATTCATTGAAGATGCTTTCATTCAAGATATGCAATAAATAGGATAGTCTAATGAAAAAGAAAAGCCCGCAAGATCACACAATGGATGTAGAAGAA
>JAGQVX010000260.1 GCA_020437755.1 Flavobacteriales bacterium | reverse complement strand
ATCGCAAATGGCGATTCTTGAGTCGTTGATGGTCGCTGTGGCGTCCTTTGGCTGTGGAACAAGACTTACCAGTAAGATTCTCGCTCTTCTTTAATCTGGTCAATGGTCTCCAGGGCTTCGACCTCATTGCTGCCGAGGCTCACGGGCTGGCGATTGAACGGCTTGTAGTACCACCCGTTCTGCTCGGCGCTGCCGTTGTAGTGGTAGCCCTTGCGAACGTCGCAAGCGTTCGCCTCGCCTTCACTCATGATACCTTTCAAAGCTTTACGGATTTTACTTGCTACTGACATTTGAATCTCCTATGCCGTCTCTCCGGCTGTCTGAATTGATTGAATTGTACCCGAAACAATACGCATTTGTCAATAGTCCAGAGTACTAATTTTCAAAACTCGTATAGGTAAACCATGAAACTACAAATTCCTTTCGTCACTCAGCAGGGCAACCAGGCCCGCAACGACTGCGGGGCGGCCTGCCTGTCGATGGTGACGGGCAGCAGTATCGATGATGTGTTGTTGGTAGCCAACCGGCCGAAAAACGAGCCGCTGCATTTGCAGGATATGATGGCGGTGCTAAGAGCGTATCGAGTGGATCACGAGCATGTACGGCCGTTGCACCTGCCGGATG
>JAGQVX010000025.1 GCA_020437755.1 Flavobacteriales bacterium | reverse complement strand
GATGCTGTTTTCAACGGTCAAGTCCCGCAACCATTAATCGCGGGAAGAACGCCTCGTTTGAGGCAAAAAAAATGTTGGTGTGTTGATACAACTTAAGGACATATCAGGACTACATAATTCTTTGAGCAGCCTCACTGTATTCGGTGTATGGCTTGGGAACTTATATCCTAGAACTGGCTCTCAGATTCCTAACGTGGCGTTAAAATCGAAAGCCATAGATAGTCAATCGCGTCCCCCTCCAATTATCACACACTTATATCAATTGCTATGATGTTTTGCCATTCCCCAAGCAAACGCATCAAAATAAAAAGGGGAACATAATTTAAAAACACGCAAAAATGAAAAAGCGTTTTACCCAGCTGCAGGGCAAAGCAGCGCACATGAAAGTCAATGAGTGGTTGTTTGACCTATTCAATGACGAACAGATAGAGTTTGACCAATTCGGTCTGCCTAATGAGTACACCAAGCAGTGGATTCTGCAAGAGGTGCTTCCGTGGCGAACTCGGACACTTGAAGAACTGCATGAGCCACTTGTCGAGTGTGGAATGTACATGAATGAAAAACTGATGCAAATCGACACCATTGAATATGTCCTGCATCACTTTGACAAAGGTCTTCTACTCGACGGAGCTGAAATCAACTTCGTTCTTCACGAACTCTATGAGCAGTATAACTCGCTAAAAGACGCTGCTTAAATCACTTTAATGGTACCATAGCACTCATTGAGTTATTTACTCAGTGAGTGCGACTGGTCCAAAACTCAGAATCATGAAAATGCTTGTAAACACAGAATTCCTGCGATACACAAATGCTCAAGGAGCATTTATCATCGCACTTATAAAATCCATTGAGGATGCTAATCCATATGGCTGTCGACTGACTAAGACCGAAATAGCAAATCAGCTGAATTTCCCTTTGTCGACGGTCTCAAAAAAGACCAATGAACTCATCGCTAAAGGTGTCCTAGAATACGAATCCCGCTACGCTAAATGGTCGGTTCTCCCAATAGATACTTGGGAAGCTCCAAACAGCCAGGCCGCTTAATCCGATTAATATGAAAGCAATTGAAACATACTATCGCTTACGTAAATCAGGTAATGGCCATGTTGTAGAGGTCCAATTATCCTTCATTCAAGACAATGGTTCTCGTGATAAGTTCCGCCATTCATCTGGTCTACGGATTCCTGTTACCGAGTGGGACAACGAAAGACGAGAGCCCACTGCTAAGTTTGCTCATGAAAATCCTGAGTGGTATCAGAGATTCAAGGAGTATCAGTTAGCGGTGGAGGAAATAGTCATCCAAGGAAGAGGAGAAGAAAAGTTGAACAAGCAAATTCTGAAGCAGTATTTCATCGTGAGGTTTCAGAAGCAAAGAATCTATGCAGAAAGCAAAGAAGGTTCTGCGCCCTCCTATCTTGACGAATTCATCATCTGGTTTATTGACAAAGAGAAAGAACGCCCAGAAACGAAGCGAAAAGGCTTTAGGACCCATCAGCAGTACATGAAGATTTACAACCGCCTCCAGCGATACTACGAGGATACAGAACGTCGGATTCTTTTGGAGACCGTTTCTATGGAAGAGGTGGACAGATTCAGTGCGTGGTTTGAGAAACAGAGAAAATCGGATGGACAACCATATGCTCAAAATACGCTGGCTGACAATGAGAAGTGGACCATAGCCTTGTTGAACAAAGCAATGGGTTCAAGGTTAAAGCTTCCTCTATGGAATCCCAGAGCAAGTCTTGGAAGAATACCTAGGGTCGAGTCTGACAATATTCATTTCGACTTGCTCGACCTCCAGAAATTAATGGATTACTCACCCGAAAACTCAATTGAGAAGAAGACCCAGACCTGGGCAGTGATTACATTCTGCACAGGGCTTCGAGTTAGCGACTGGACCAGATTCTATGAGTTGCTTTCTGGTAAAGTCCAACCTCGCATCGGGGAGGAAGTCAGTTCTATCCCGACAGAATTCGGAACATATCGCTATGTTCAACTCAGACCGCAGAAAACCAGCAGAAACAGCTCTGGACTAGTTGCTGGAATTCCAGTTCTTAAGCCCATTGAGGATATTATTCTGCAGAACAGCTTGTCAGAGCCCATTACTGGTCAAAGATTCAATGACACACTGAAGGAGATAGCAGAAAATGCAGGGATTGATGAATCATACACATTCAGGAGAATACTTGGTGGTGAGAAGGAATCACATACTCAGGGGCCCAAAGGTCGTTTTGCTTCGAGTAAGTCGTTCGGAAGAAGTTCCTTTATAACACTACTGCATGATTTCGTCCCCAAGCCTGTGCACTCAAAGGTCACTGGCCACTCGGTCAGTAGCTCGGATGCTTTTGACACCTATGTTCGCGACCTTCATCTGAAGAAAAACGCTGCTCGATTCCTGGGTCACCTTAAAGTCGCACAAGATAACGGCGAGTTTGATTTCGCAGAGCGCAATGGTGAGTCAATCCCTATCAATACTAGGCTTGTGTAATACTACACGTCATGCATCTCAGACACACGTTTATGAAGAATAGAGGGGAAAAGGAAAGGTATAGAAACGAGAAAACCCACGACTGGCGTGGGTTCTCTTGTTACGTGTCTCAGACACATTGCAGCCCGTAGGGGAATCGAACCCCTGCTACCAGGATGAAAACCTGGCGTCCTAACCCCTAGACGAACGGGCCGTTTAATTTCGGAGTGCAAAGATAAATGGATTTTTCTTTATCGCAACATCCCGACTATTTTTTCTGAAATCTATTCGAATTCAGCTCCATCATCGTCACTGCTGAAGCGAAAACCAAGACGCTTACCTGTGATGATGTTCAAATTATCGCTCAAAGCCTGTATCTGCTCCACAGTTACTTCCTGCATGTTCTGATACGGTGGCGTGAGCATGTCGAAATCCAGCGTGTACAGGATCGTGGACTCAACAATGTCAATCATCTTTTCCTTCGTGAGTTCACTTCCAATAAAATCGTTGTACAGGAACCCCAATTGTCGCTTTCCCTGAACCAAAAAGTGGTTGTCCCGATTCACGAAAACCCGCGCTACCAAATAACCAATATCCTGCTGGCGGTGAAACTTGAATGAATCAGCCAGGAAATTGTAAATATTGATTACCCCCACAAAACCGTTCGACTCATCATCTTTCAAATACGAAGACCTCCACAAGCTATGTGACTTGTCGAATTGAAAGACGTTCGTGTGCATGTGAAAGATCAGGATATCTCCGGCAATTTTTACTTCAGCCTCGTACTCGCCTTTCGACTTATAATACATGGTGATGCGATTGTCCCGGTCTCCAAAGGACTCTTGCAATTCAGACATGGTTTGATCCAAAACGTCTTTGAGTTCTGCAAAACGCTCCTTCGTATTGAAGAAAACATCCTGCTTCACGCGTGCTTTCTCCTCAATGAGTTTCAGAATTAATTCTCGTGCCTCTGTCATAGGTTTTTAGTATGCTCTGGCAAATATAACCCTTTGACTCGACGGATTTCCGGTCACCATGCACTTGCCTTCCTCCTGCTCTCCATCAATAGGTATACACCGAATGGTAGCTTTGGTATCTTCTTTAATCTTCGCCTCCGTTTCGGCCGTACCATCCCAGTGCGCGTACAAAAAGCCGCCCTTCTCAATCTCCTCTTTGAATTCCGCATAACTCTCCACCTTTCGGCTATTGGCCGCCCGGTGCGCAAATGCATCATCAAAAAGGTTCTTCTGGATTTCATCCAATATGCGTTGCACCTGTCCGGCAGCCTCATCCATGGAAACCATAACCTTTTCACCGGTATCTCTGCGCGCTACTTCAATCATGTTGTTGCTCAAATCGCGCTGACCAACTGCCAAACGCACAGGCACACCTTTTAACTCGTACTCGGCAAACTTCCATCCCGGTTTCTTGGTGTCGTCGTCGTCAAACTTCACTACCAACCCTGCCGCACGCAACGATTGGATTAAGCCATCCAGTTTCTCACGAATCTCTTCCAATTGTTCTTCACCTTTATATATAGGCACAATCGCCACGTGAATTGGAGCCAGACTCGGTGGCAGTCGCAAACCTTGATCGTCGCTATGGGTCATGATTAATGCTCCCATTAATCGGGTTGAAACGCCCCATGAGGTTGCCCACACGTAATCCATTCCACCATCTTTACCGGCAAACTTCACATCAAAAGCTTTCGCGAAGTTCTGCCCCAGGAAGTGACTGGTTCCTGCCTGTAGCGCCTTCCCATCCTGCATCATAGCTTCAATGCACAATGTATCCACCGCTCCGGCAAAACGCTCACTTGCCGTCTTCACCCCTTTGATTACCGGAATAGCCATGTACTTCTCAGCAAACTCGGCATACACATCAAGCATCTTGTGCGTTTCTTCAATAGCCTCCTCCTTTGTTGCATGAGCCGTATGACCTTCTTGCCACAAGAACTCTGTGGTTCTGAGAAACAAGCGGGTACGCATCTCCCATCGCACGACATTGGCCCACTGATTCACCAGAATCGGAAGATCGCGGTACGACTGGATCCACCCTTTATAGGTATTCCAAATAATGGTTTCGGAGGTAGGACGAACAATCAACTCCTCTTCCAACTTGGCATCCGGATCAACAACCACACCCCCATCTTCGCTCGTCTTTAAACGATAGTGCGTCACCACCGCACACTCCTTGGCAAATCCCTCTACGTGATCTGCTTCCTTGCTGAGGTAAGACTTTGGAATGAATAATGGAAAGTAGGCGTTCTGATGCCCGGTTTCCTTGAACATGCGGTCGAGTTGGTCTTTCATCTTCTCCCAAATGGCATAACCATAAGGTTTGATGATCATACACCCCTTAACATCAGAGTGCTGAGCGAGATCGGCATTTACTACCAATTCATTGTACCATTTCGAATAATCTGTACTGCGTGGAGTGAGTTTTGAAGCCATAAATATGGAACGATTCTTGATAAATTTAGTGTGCTGTAAAAGTAAGAATTCAAAGTCGTACATTTGAAGGAAAGACCTCAATTGGCGCAAAAAACCTCATGGTCATGAAAAACGTATCCATTCTAGCTTCGATCTGCATTGCTGCTCTACTTACATCCTGCAATGTTGGCAAATATGCCTATAATGATAATCTGGAACAAGACGACATCTACCGGGTTTCCAGCGATCCTGAAGAATATGACCTCAGCTCCTCTCATGTGGAGACTGAAGATCAGGAACAGGACGATTACTACTCAGACCAGTACAATTATCAGGACGATTACCAGGATGATTATTACAACGATGGTGGTGACACCTACGTTACCAACAACTACTACGGCAATGCGTACGGTGGGTATCCTTACCGCCCTTATTACACTCGCCGTCCGGGCTGGTCATTGAGCTACAACAGCTACTGGGGCTGGTCCATGTCGTACAACTGGGGGTACAACTACTACTATCCATTCAACTACAATTACGGATACTCTGCCTTCTACAACCCATGGTGTTCCAACTGGGGGTATGACCCCTGGTACGATCCCTTTTGCTACAACTACAATCCATGGTATTACCCATATGGTTATAGTCCGTACGGCTATGGCTATGGTTACGGATATGGATACGGATACGGGTATGGAAACCCTGGTTTCTATGACTACGGATACGGCGGCTACGCACAGGTTGGTCACCGCACTCCAATTGGCAGCGGCTCTATCATCAACTCCAACTATACAGGAGATGTTCTGCTCCAGGATCACCGTGAACGCACTTCGGATGTGATAGCGCAAGACAATTCAGGCTCAAGACCCGACCAGGCTGGTCAGGTGGAACACATCCATCAAGACGTAACCGCTGAGCGTGTCAGCAAGCCCGCTCGCCCACAAGCGCTTGTTTCATCATCTGATGTTCTGGCTTCGAACCAGGTAGAGCGCCATCCGGCAAATGAGGTAGCTCCCGCTTCTCCGAAGCCCCAGTCTACTTCCGACTACAACTGGAAAGCACCGAGTCAGAACAACCCTAGCCGATTGAACGATCCGGTAAACACGCAGGATGACTATTTCCGTGAACGAGATAGCCGCAATAACAATACATCGCGCGATCGAAATCCGGCGCAAAACAACAATCAACGCCCCAACTACAATAATCAACGCAACAACTCGGGCAATGACGGTTATCAGCAACAGCGCAACAATAACGATCGCGACCGTTTCAAAATGCCCGACACGAATCGAAACTCCGGGAACTCAAGAAGCAACGACTCCTGGAATTCCGGACGAAACAATTCTTCCAACAGTGGCAGCCGCTCTTCGGGCGGCTCGCGAAGCAGCGGGAATTCACGTTCGGGTAGCAGCAATTCTTCCAGATCATCACGAGGAGGAAGATAATCGATGACACACGTCCAAATAAAGAGCTTATGAAACGCAAAGTGATCATATTCCTGGTTGCCCTATGCCTTGGCACCAGCTATTCCAATGCTCAGAATGAAGTAGATGTACTTCGCTACAGTTTTCTTGACTGGCAAGGAATGAGCAGCCGCAGCGCCGGCATGGCAGGCTCTTTCGGGGCGCTCGGAGCCGACCTGTCCTCCTTCTCCATCAATCCTGCCGGAGTAGGGTTGTATCGTAGGGGTGATTTTGGTATTACACTTGGAATTTCGGGAATTGCCAACGAATCAACCTATTCCGACGACCTGCACAATGATTTTAGTCTGGCCGCCGGCGTCCACAGCCTGGGATTCGTGAGCAGTAATATCACTCAAAGCAGCGACTGGAAACGGGTGAACTTTGGTGTTGCCTACAACCGACTGGCCACATTCAAAGAGCAAATTACAGCCACAGGCTCCATGAACAATCGCTCATTGCTGGATCAATTTGTAGCCCAGGCCAACGGAACACCCGGAGATCAACTCTACCTCGCCTTCCCTTACGATGCCGGGTTGGCTTGGGACACCTACCTGATCAATCCCATTGATAGCACCGATAATGAGTACGACCATGTCATTTCCGGACAGGTCAACCAAATGCAGGTCATTGAACGATCGGGAAATCTGGCGGAAACTGCTTTTGCTGTTGGCGCCAACTATCGGGACCGACTTTACCTGGGGGGCGCATTGGCTTTCCCTCGAATCAACTATACTGAAGAATCGAGCTATACCGAATACACTACTGAAGAGGATCTTGAACTGGACCACTTCACTTTTGCAGAAACGTTCAATGTTTCCGGCTCAGGATTTAATGCCAAGCTCGGAGCCATTTTCAAGGCTACCGATTGGCTGCGAGTGGGGATTTCCGGTCAAACACCCACCTGGTTCAGTATTACGGAGTCCTTTTCGCGCGATATGACATCGGTTTTTAAAGGTGAAGCTCCCTATGATGCATCAACAGATATTGTGGCCAACTATTATCGTATTCGAACCACCTATCGTTTGGGAGGAAGTGCTGCCTTCGTTCTTGGAAAGGCCGGCGTCGTGAATGCCGACTATGAATTTGTAAACTATGCAACCGGAAAATTGGGCAACACGCGAAATGTTCTCAGTTCCTATGACTTCACCGCTGAGAATCAAGCCATTTCAGCCATTTACCGTCCTGCACACAATGTGCGTGTGGGAACAGAATTCCGCATTGGAAAGCCATTCCGAATTCGAGCAGGAGTGGGCTATCAGCAATCGGCATACGTGAATGGGGCGGTAACCGACAATCCCGCAGTGTTTACCTATGCAGGTGGATTGGGATACCGCGGCCTTCATTTCTACGCAGACATCAGCTACACCCAGAAACAAGAGTTTTCGGAATACTACATGTTCAATCCCGACCTTGTAGAACCCATCAAAATAAAAAGCGGCACCGGGCAATTCCTGATGTCGTGTGGATTTAGGTTTTAAAAGGAAAAACAGAGCATTAAAAAACCCCGCCAAAAGCGGGGTTTTTCTATTTCTTCAGTCACAGGTATATTAACCCTGCAATTCTTTCTGAATCAACTCTTCGATTTTGGCACGCTCCTCTGTAGCGAGTTCCATATCAACCAAAATACGTCCGCTGTGCTCATCAACAATGATCTTCTTGCGGGCTGCAACGTCCAATTGCTTCTGAGGCGGGATCTTAATGAATGAACCGGCCGATGCTTCACGATCGATAGGAACCACGGCCATACCATTTTTGGCAGCACCACGGATACGACTATAAGCAGCGAACAAACGCTCATCGATTTCCTTCGAGTATTCTTCCGACATACGGGCGAGGATTTGTTCTTCCTTCTCCGTTTCGGCAACGATTTCCTTCAACTCGGATTTCTTTGAATCGAGGTCACCTTTACGCTCGTTGAGTCGTTCCTGGCTTGCGTCTATCACCTCCATTTTCTGCTCGCGCTGAAACTGGAACTCCTTAATTTTCTTTTCGCACAACTGAATCTCCAATCCCTGATACTCGATCTCCTTATTCAGCGAATCGAATTCACGGTTGTTTCGAACGTTGTTTTGCTGCTCCTCATATTTCTTGATGAGGCCCAAAGCATCCTGAATGGTGTTCTTCTTTCCGTTGATTTCGTCATCAATCTTCTCCACTTCCGCTTGAAGATTTCCAAGACGCGTTTCCAGTCCTTCGATTTCATCTTCCAGATCCTGCACTTCAAGAGGAAGCTCACCCCTTACGATGCGCATTTTATCGATCATAGAATCGATCACCTGAAGGTCATAGAGTGCCCGAAGTTTCTCTTCCGGCGATTTTGCAACTTTATTACTCATTTCAAATGAAATTTATCGGATTGGTCCTGATTTGGGATAAATGGACGGCAAAATTAGGAAATTTTTCTGTGAGGCTGACCATTAGATATTCAGAGGTAAATTGCTCGCTTTCATAGTGCCCAATATCCAGAATCACAATACGCCCATCGGCATCAAAATACTGGTGGTACTTGAAATCGGAAGATATGAATACATCGGCGCCGGCTTTTATGGCATCCGCCAAAAGAAAACTTCCGGAACCCCCACATACAGCGACTTTCCTGACTTTACGATTCAAAAATGCCGTGTGCTTGACCGCCGAAACCTTCATGCGATCTTTTACCCATTTGGCGAATGCCTCCTCATTCTCCTCACCTGCAAGTTCTCCAATCATTCCGGAACCTACCTGTGGATGGGCATTGACAATAGGATATACTTCCCAGGCTACCTCTTCATAGGGATGACTCTCCATCAGCGCCTGCAAAATCGATTGCCTTTTCCACTTTTCAACGAGAACTTCCAGACGAACCTCATCCACCTGCTCCCTTTTGCCGCGCTGTCCGATAGACGGATTCGCCCGGGAAGACGGCGTGAATGTACCCTGGCCTACAGAACTAAAGCTACACTCGGAATATTCGCCTATTTGGCCGGCACCAGCCCGAAATAATGCATTTCTCACCTCTTCAAGATGCGGCTGAGGGATATAGGTCACCAGTTTTTCCAATATCCCGGTTTTGGGCTTCAGAATCTTGGGTGACAAAATACCCAAGCGATCGCAGATCACTTTGTTCACGCCATGTTGAACATTATCGAGGTTGGTATGGATACTAATCAGCGCAATGGAATTCCGGATTGCTTTGATAATCACTCGCTGAATGTAATCGGCACCTGTAAACCGTTTGAGACCGCTGAATACAATGGGGTGATGGGAAATAATAACGTTGCATTTCCTTTCAATAGCCTCATCCACAACCGATTCGATACAATCGAGAGACACCAGAATCCCCGTAACCTCCTGCTGATGATCGCCCACCAGAAGTCCGGAATTATCATAATCCTCCTGCAAATATCCGGGCGCCAAATGTTCCAGATAGTCGAGTACTTCTTTGATCTTCATTTTGTAAGTTTACCCGTTTCTTTTGGTTCGGTAAAATTAATGCAACTCCTCCGACTCTTACTCTTTCCGTTTTCATTGATATACGGCACCGCAGTGTGGCTGCGGAATGTGCTATTCGATAAAAACATTCTTCCATCTCGAAAATCCCCTATCCCAACTATTGTAATAGGTAATTTGAGTGTTGGAGGTACGGGGAAGACCCCCATGGCTTTGTGGGTTGCTCAAAAACTGGGTACCGGTGTGGCATTGCTCTCACGTGGGTATGGTCGAAAGTCCAAGGGATACTTGGAAGTGCTTCCCAAAAGCTCATTTGAGGAATGCGGTGATGAGCCCGTATTGCTATCCAACCGTTTGCCGGATCACCGCGTGTTCGTGTGTGAAGACCGTGTACTGGGGACGCACAACATCTCGCTTGACGCCCCTGAAACCGGAAGAATTCTGTTGGACGATGCGTTTCAGCACCGCAGATTGGCTCCTGATCTTTCCATACTACTCACCACTTGGGACCATCCGTACAGTTCCGATTGGATACTTCCCACCGGAAACCTTCGCGACAATCGCATGTCCGCGCGACGAGCGAATGCGGTTGTCGTTACAAAATGCCCCTCCCATTTGCCGAATGGCGCTCCTGAACAATGGAGGAGAAAACTAAACCTTCACAGCTCACAGGTCCTGGCGTTCACTTGTCTCGATTATCAAGATGCTCAATTAGCTCTGGATTCGGGAAAACCACTGAGCAAAAAGGTCGTTCTCGTGAGTGGAATTGCCAATCCAAAACTGTTTGAAGCCTATTGCTCGAAGCACTTTGAAGTGTTAAACCATTTTAAATTCCCCGACCACCATGCATTTAAAGTCAGTGAGATAGAGCAAATGCTGACAAGTATTGGTAATTTTGGGGATTGCAACACGCTAGTCACTACAGAAAAGGACTATGTGCGACTGAAGGAACACTTTTCACGCCTGATGGATATCAATATCGTTTACATCCCTATTGATATTCGATTTTTGTGGGGTGAAGAAGAGCTTTTAGACTTAATAACCAGAGAAAACACAACGACATGAGGATATTCTTACTCTTTGCTTTTGCGGCATTTTCATTTTCCATGGCAGCGCAGGACAGTTTGAACTGCAGCGTACTGTTTCATTGGGATGATCCAACTATTCCGGGATCGGCATTTTATGACAATGCTTACAACGAAATTTGGGGATATGCAGCTAATGACCGCGAATACGCCATAATTGGAAGCACTCAGGGTACGCATATCTTTGATGTCACGGATCCGGAGAATGCAAGTGAAATTCACTTCATTGAGGGTGCAGCTACAGGTGGCAACATCGTTCACCGGGATTTTCACGACTATGCGGGGTATCTTTATGTGGTATGTGATGAGGGGAACAGCACCCTTCAGATTATTGATCTCAACAACCTCCCCGATGAGGCGCCATTGGTATATGACTCCAATGCCATTTTGATTCGCTCTCACAATATTTTCATTGATGAAAGCAAGGCCATGATGTACGTTTGCGGAGGTGAAGATGAGTTGCGGCTTGTTAGTCTGGAAGATCCTACCAATCCCGTTGAAGTTTTGGATTGCAATGACGACTTACCTTTTTGGGGAACGATTGGATATCAGCACGATATTTACGTGAAGGACGGCATTGCCTATTGCAATGGTGGAGACGCCTTGTACATTGTTGATTTTTCAGATCTCGAAAATGTTCAGTTCCTGGGAAGTCTTTCAGACTACCCTGATAGCGGATACAATCATTCGGGATGGCTGCATGAATCGGGGACCTACTATGCGATGGCCGACGAAACCCATGGCATGAAGATGAAGATTCTTGATGTGACCGACCCGACCGACATCCAGGTGGTGTCCTTGTTTGGAAATGAGGTAGCACCTACGTCCATCCCACACAACTTGATATTCACCGGGAACATCTTGCACGTGAGTTATTACTATGATGGCTACTACGCTTTCGACTGCTCAGACATGGCCAATCCAACCGTTGCCGCCTTCTATGACACCTCATCCATTCCGAATGGTATGTCGTACAAAGGAGCCTGGGGAGTATATCCATTCTTGCCCAGTGGGAATGTGCTGGTTTCGGATATGCAAGAAGGACTTTTTGTTTTGGCACCTTCATTCCCGACGAATGTTGAAATGCCTGTTGTTAAGCAGACAGGGATTTTCCCTAATCCGGTTGAACGAGGATCCCAGTTGAACATTGACTTTCCGGATGCTGCGATAGCGCGTTTGTTTGACATTGCCGGAACTCAAATCTCAGAGACTATTCTTTCCGAGGAAAAATCTACTCTGGACATTCCGGAAAAGGTAACACCCGGTCTTTACATTTTGCGTGTTTCCGGCTCAGAAAAAACCATCACAGAACGAATCATTGTTGAATAAGAGCATATGAAATTGAAAGGAGTTTTACCCCATGTAGTGGGTGTTGCAGTTGTCGCTGCAACAGTAGCCGGTTGCGGACAGAAGCAGAGTGGTATTTCAGGGGTCATTGAAGGTGCAGGGGGTAAGACCTTGTATTTATCTCGCTATGTTAATCAGCGCGTCGAAGCTACCGACTCGGTGCAGCTTGCGCAGGATGGATCATTCAGCCTTACCCCATCGCCGGGGTTAGACTTGAACTTTTACAAGTTGTCGGTATCGGATCAGGACTACCTCATACTCCTGGCCGACAGTACTGAAAACATCAACATTCAGGCAAAGGCCGGAGAAATGGGTGAAAGTTCGAAGATTGAAGGTTCGAAAAACAGTGCATTGCTGCAGGAGTACAACACTACAGTAAACGGCATGAAGCGAAAGGTTGTTGAACTTAACAACAAAATGAGACAAGCGGGCTTAAGCCAGGTAGAAGTAAGCCAGTACCGACAGGAGGTTGTCGAATTGAAAAAAGGTGTAACTGATTTTAGCAAGGAGTTCATCAAAATCAATGCGGGATCACCTGCTGTTTTTGCAGCTTTGTCGGAATTGAGCTTCAAGACCGACATGGCCACTTTTGAAGAGGTGCTTGACAAGACCAAGGAAAGTTTCGGACATAGCTTTCAGTACAAGATGGTGAGTCAGCAGTTGGCATCCGCCAAAAAGACCAACGAACTCCAAAAATCGGGAACACCTCCACAGCAACAGGCAAATTCCAAATATGTTACCGGAAATGCAGCTCCCAACATTAAAATGAACGATCCTGCTGGTACCGAACGCCAGCTGACCGATATGAAAGGCAAAGTGGTTTTGTTGGACTTTTGGGCTTCATGGTGTGGTCCTTGCCGCAGAGAAAACCCTAATGTAGTTGCTGCATACAAGAAGTACAACAAGGACGGTTTTGAAGTGTTTTCTGTCTCTCTTGACCGCGATTTAGGTCGTTGGAAGCAAGCTATTGAACAAGACGGTTTATTGTGGCCAAATCACGTAAGTGACTTAAAAGGATGGCAGAGCGAGGCCGCAGCATTGTACGGCATACACTCCATTCCTCACACCATCCTTTTGGACCGAGAAGGTAAGGTTATGGAAACCCATCTGCGTGGACCGGCTCTTGAACAAAAGCTCCACGAGATTTTCGGGTATTAATCTGATTAAGTCCTTCCATCCTTGGAAAAGCCTGTCAACATTTACTTTGCTTCTGATTTTCATTTGGGGTCTCCCAATCGTGAAAAAAGTTTAGTACGGGAAAAAAAGGTTGTCAAATGGCTGGATGAAGTTTCGCAAGATGCCGACGAAATATTCCTGGTAGGAGATCTGTTTGACTTTTGGTTTGAGTATAAAAAGGCCGTACCTCGGGGGTTTACGAGGCTTCTGGGCAAGATTTCCGAACTAACCGATCGTGGAATTCCTATTCATGTATTCACGGGAAATCACGACATGTGGATTTTCGACTATCTCCCGCAGGAGACTGGCGTCATGTTGTACCGCGACAATATTGAGCGCTCCTGGAACGGTAAGAAATTTCTAATCGGTCACGGAGATGGTTTGGGACCGGGAGATCATGGCTACAAATTCATTAAAAAGGTATTCGCCAGCAAGGTTTGTCAATGGTTGTTCGCTCGGCTACACCCCAATTTGGGTATTTCCATGGCTGATTTTTGGTCGCGCAAAAGCCGTAGCGCAAGTGAAGTGCAGGACAGTGTTTTCCTGGGAGAGGATCAAGAGTGGCTCGCTATCTATTGCAAGGAAATCCTGGAGAAGCAGCACTTTGACTATTTTGTCTTTGGGCATCGTCACTTACCCCTGGATCTTAAGGTTGGCCCTGACAGTCGTTACATCAATCTGGGCGATTGGATTTCACATTTCACCTATGGTCATTTTGATGGATCGACCATGCACCTTAAAACCTATACAGACTAGTTTTTATTCATCAGGTGCAGCAAATCGATCAATCGATGTGAGTATCCGATTTCGTTGTCATACCAACCGACCACTTTAACCATACTGCCAATGACCGAAGTAAGCTGTGCGTCGAATATGCAGCTGTGAGGGTCTCCAAGGACATCTCGAGACACAATAGGATCTTCGGTATAATCCAGGACTCCTTTCATACCTCCCTGAGCAGCAGTGAAGAATGCCCTATTGATGACGCCGATATCTTGTGGTCGCTTAACGATGCAGGTCAAGTCGGTAAGTGACCCATCAGGAACCGGCACTCTGATTCCACATCCTCCCAACACATCACTGAGTTCGGGAAAGATGCGTGTAAGAGCCTTGGCGGCGCCTGTTGTTGTAGGCACGATAGATTCGGCAGCCGCCCTTCCTCGCCTCAAGTCACGATGTGGGGCATCTTGCAGGTGTTGGTCGGTGGTATATGAATGCACCGTGGTGATATAACAACTCTCAATACCGCACAAATCATTCAATATCTTGACCATTGGTGCTGCACTGTTGGTAGTACAAGATGCATTTGAAACGATAACATCTGACTTGTCGAGTGTTTGTTCGTTCACTCCTATCACAATGCTCTTCACCGAGTCATCCTGAGATGGGGCAGTGAGCAGCACACGCTTTGCGCCTGCACTAACATGGGCTTCGGCAAGCGATTTCCGAAGAAACTTCCCTGTGGCTTCGATCACGATATCAACTCCCATTGCTCCCCATGGAATATCCTCAGGTTTGCTGTGTGAGGAGTACTTTACGGGACGACCATCAATCAGAATTTCATTCTTATGAGCGATGACCTCACCCGAGTAGCGTCCGTGAACGGAGTCGTACTTAAATAAATGGCTCATGGCCTTGGCATCCGCCAAATCATTAATCGCCACCAACTCAAGTGAGGGATCTTTCATCAGCAGCCGTGCTACTGTTCGCCCTATTCGCCCGAAACCATTGATTCCTATTCTCATCTATGCGTATAAAAAAAGCCTCCGCAAATTTGGGAGGCTTTTAGGAAGTTTAAAAGGAATATTTTCATTAATCCATCACCACGAATTTGGCAACTCCTCTTTGGTTACCTGCTTCGAAGTTGATGATGTAATTTCCAGTTGTCAAATCACTCACATCAAGCTGCAGCGTGTGCTTACCTGGAGCAAGTTGCTTTTGATTAATGGTCTTAACCAAGTCACCGGTGATACTATAAACCTGCGCTGAGATCAACTCGGCTGAGTTGAGGGTTACGTCGAGGTAAAGCGTCTGAGCAGTTGGGTTTGGATAAACCGTAATCAGATTCAGTTCATCTTTGGCAGATGGCTCATACTCTTCCACATTTACGGTCCAACCTTCCTCACTGCGGAAGATTCCACGTCCGTGTGAACCTGCGTAAATGATACCATAGTTTTGTGGAGCTCTCCAACGTACAGAACCGCCGGGGTCACCCACTTGCTGCTGCTTAATGCTCATCACAGGACAAGCATCAATACCTGTAGATTGGTTCGGATCCGTTGGGTTGTTAGCTTGAACCCAATCTTCTCCGTTTGTGCCACCTGCATTGTCGGTAACATAAACTCCAAATTCAGTTCCAAGCACAATTGTTTGGCCCGAAGGATCATTCACATCGATAATAGCGTCATAACAAGGCATACGTGCCAACTCACCACCATTATCAAACCAGATGTTATTCCACGCCACAGCGTCAGCCAGCGCATTAAATGTCTCGCGAACATGACCGTCATTGACCGTTCCATAACCACCGACAGTAATAACCATGTGTTGGTTATCATCTGACCAGTTAGGATCAAATGCGATTCCTGTTACAACACCTCCGGCATTTGCAATCACAACTGTGTGTTCGAGGTTGGCAACATCCGATTGTGTCCAAAGGTGATCCAGACCAGTAATGCGGTACAAGCTATTGTTCCAACCACTGTAGTACATCGTATTACCATCCGGAGAGAATTCTATTGCCTTAATTCCACCACTAGGTACACTGGTAACCACCTCAAACCATTGAGGAGTGGTGTTCAGGTTAAGCGCCTGACGCGTTACCCACAGACCATTGGCGCCTTTCAAACCCAGGGCAAACAGTGAGGTATACGTATCAAGGTACTGGCGCTGCTCCGCTACGTTGATCAATGTGTCTCCAGCATAGCTCCAGGTAGTATCACAAAGTTCAGAGTATGAATAGTTGATTTGATCCACCCAAATCGTGTCGGCCCCAATCACAACAACTGTAGAATCATTAACGATAATTTCTTCGCCTTCTACAATCAGTGTATCTGTCCAGTAAACGGTCAATGTCTCTTCAATAATATCGTCGATAACCTGAACAGTATCGAGGATCATTGAATCCGTCATGCATTCAACATTCTTCGACAACAACTGCTGAGGCTCGAGCCACCAGTAGTTGGGATCCGCGGTGAGTGAATCCTCGCTTACGAATGCGGGACGAATAATTTCAGGCCAGAAGTGAATGGTATCATTTGGCTCCAATTCAACTTCGTAAGGAATATTCAGGTTGTTGGTCAACAAGGTAATAGTGGCCGGGATACCATCGTCCGGATCTTCATCATAAATATCCTCGTCAAAAGGATTAACGTAGGTGATGTATTGCTCCGAATCTTCATCTTCAGTATCCTCAAACAAGCGAATACATGAGTAAAAACCACCTGGTTCGAAGTCGTTGTCTTCATAGATCGTCAAGAGCGTATCATCGAAGAACATACCTCCCGAACCGTTCTGATCCATGCGCTGAAGCATACCATACTGAGAGGTAGCAAACAGCACTGTAGATTGACCCTCGGTTACCTGAGCCATGTCACAATCAAAACCATCACCGCCCATTGCTTCAATAGCCTGTTGTGGGCTGTTCCATGCTCCGTCACCGAATATTACCTGAGTACCATTGTCTTGTGATCCACCAGCAACAGAAGGTATGCTCGACGCCTCATTTCCAAGCGATGTAGCACCGATAGGGCGAGATCCGTGAGCAATGCCGTAGAACTGAGTCACGTTATATCCGCGGTTTGCAGAATAGTAGTTGAAACCATTATTGGTTGATTTGAAAATTCCACCATCGGTTCCAATGTAGAAATCGCCGTTTGGAGCGAAAATATACTCGTGAATATCTGAGTGCACATACAGCTGTTCCTCACCGAATCCGAAATTGAATGCCGCAGGTTCAGACTGGTTGGTTGGACCTACTTTCCAGTGGGTAACTGCACCAACGAAAGCCAAGGTTGGATCGAATGGTGCTACAATAAGTGCCAAGTCATAATTTCCTTGATTATTGGAACCTGTGGGATCCAACTCAGGAACATCTTCCGGCCAAAGGTTGGTCCAGCTGTTTCCCGTATCACCTGAGTAGTAAACACCACCCATATTTCCATTACCGAGAGCATAAAGTACAAACATGTGGTTTGGTTCTGTCTTGCTCAATGCAACGCGAGCACGTCCATTCGAACTAGGCAAGTCAGTACCTGAACCAGAAATCTCTTCAAATGAATCTCCACCATTGGTAGAGCGGAAAATTCGGGCGGCACCCAAAGCGACGAGGATGGTTTGACCGTCTTCTGACACATCAATATCCATCACACCACCATTAGCAATTCCGCTGATCGTATTCATTACCAGATCACCATTGGAGTTATCATAATATCCAAAGCCAGCATCTGCGCCGATCCACACGCGTGAACTGTGCAGTGGGTCTGTTTCGAGTGAATTAATCGCATTCCAGTTGGCATTTCCTGCGAGGAACGTTGGAACTGTCCCATCAATAACCGACCAGGTAGCGCCGTCATCGTCCGACTTCCACAATCCATTACCCGTGAATTGAGATTGGCCTTCTCCGAGTGGGAAGCCTTCGAAATCGTTGCCGGTTCCTACGTAGATCGTTCCATTGCCATCTTGGGCAATCGAGCCGATAATACAAGCCGGCAAGCTAGATACTTTTGACCATGTGTTGGCTCCATTGGTCGTTTTCCAGAGACCTCCGGATACTGACCCCGCATAGAGTGTTTGGCTGTCAACCGCCAGGATCGCACGGGTACGCCCACCTACGTTGTCAGGCCCCATTTCGATCCAAGACAAATCTGTTGAACGATTATTGCCGTGAGTGGCATTGTGTTGTTCTACTGCTTTGCGCATCATCGCGTAATCCTTGGGATCGATGATACCGGTCTCCACATTTCCACGCAATTTTGCGTAAATCTCGTGCATTCCATCGGCAGAATTTGCTGTCTCCAAAGACTCGCGCGATTGATAGTTCGCTACGATCTCACGTTCCTGTCCAAGATAGAAGCTTCCTCCTACAACTACAGACATCAAAGCAAACAGTAAAATTTTACTCTTCATAACTATTCAGGTTTTTCCGCATTCAAAACAGGCGGCAATTTACTGTAAAAAATACAAGCTAAGAAAACGTTTACCCTAATAAGGTTGAGAAATTATACAGGTCAAGTGGCATTCCTAGAACAAATGCTTCTCTGCGTGATAGGAAGACCTCACCAGCGGACCGCTTTCCACATAGCGGAATCCTTTTTTCATTCCCATCTCCTTGAAGTACTCAAATTTCTCAGGGGTAATGAACTCATCCACGGGAAGATGCTTGGGTGTTGGCTGTAAGTATTGCCCCAAAGTAAGGATGTCAACATCAACAGCACGGAGGTCGTCCATTGCTTCCAAAACCTCCTCATCACTTTCCCCTAATCCGAGCATAATGCCCGACTTGGTGCGCATTCCTCCTTTTTTAAGTCGACGTAATACTTCCAGACTTCTATCATACTTGGCCTGGATCCGCACTTCTTTGGTCAGTCGACGAACGGTTTCAAGGTTGTGCGAGACGATCTCCGGAGCTACTTCGATTATGCGCTGCAAGTTTTCCCATTTGCCCCCAAAATCGGGAATGAGGGTTTCGAGAGTTGTATCGGGGGATTTTCTGCGAATGGCTCTGACTGTCATCGCCCAGATTTCTGAACCTCCATCGGTGAGATCGTCGCGATCAACAGAAGTAATGACTGCATGCTTCACTTGCATCAGTTTGACCGATTGAGCAACACGAGCCGGCTCAAAAGGATCAGCCTCTTCAGGCCGACCAGTCGAGACCGCGCAAAAACCACAAGAACGAGTACAGACATTGCCCAAGATCATGAACGTTGCCGTTCCGGCTCCCCAGCACTCGCCCATATTGGGGCAGTTTCCACTTTCACAAATCGTATGGAGTTGGTGCTTATCGACAAGACCTCGCACCATTTTGTAATTCTCCCCGGTGGGCAATTTCACACGCAACCACTTGGGCTTGCGCGCCTTTTCAGGCTCCTGAAGAAGGGATTTGGTCATCTCTTGTTGTACTTCTTGCCAAAGAAGAGGTTCACGTAAAAATTCAGAAAGAGCTGCTTGTTTCTAACACCCTCCAAATCGCCGATATTCTCAGCCATAATTGGAATGCGCTTGAAGTATGCATCCAAGGCTACCCCTGTTTCCAAACCTTTCAATCGGTTCTTCGAATTGGCGTATTCAAAATTGAATGCAAATTTAGCGAATCCACCCGGATACAATGAAAGTTCAGTAATTCCATTGATGAATGGCGCACGACCATAGATATCGTCAAAAAAGTGCTTGTCAGGATCATATCGCTCCGTGACGTAGGTGTTGTAATTGGTCTCCTGGACACCAATCTCAAGATAAACCGGCTTGGTAATACCCAGTGCCGGACCTAGCGTGTAGCTGTATGCGATCTGCACTCCGCTTTTGCGCAGCTTATCGGCCACGATTTTCTTCCTTCCGATTCCGGGACGCAGTACGAAAAAGCTATTCAGCTTACCGTACACATAGCTCTTGGCATCGGGCTGCGTAGGATTGTAGCTTCTGACTTCCTTCTCGTGCTTCATGTAAAGAAACTCAGCCGAGTACAGCCAAATTTTGTGTGCCGTGCTGTATTTTCCCCAGGTAAAGTTCAATCCATACCCACTGCTATGCAGGTGTATCCCGCCATACATTTGTTGATTGTACAAGATGGTGGGACCTTCATCTCCCGTTGCTTCCGAAGCGCTCTGTGCATATCCCGCGAGGGAAACGCTCAGAAAAAAGAGTATCAATCCGGTGAATTTGTTGAACTTTCGCATTCCTAATTCAAAGGTACGAAATTAATAACGCAAGAAAAGCCAATTCCTTATGACTAAAATGGGCGTAAAATATCAGGGTTCATTGCGAACCATTTGCACACATTACAAATCGGGCGATGAAATAACTACGGATGCCCCGGTGGATAATCATGGCAAGGGTGAAGCATTTTCACCTACCGACTTATTGGGCGCTTCGCTTATTTCGTGCATGATTACGGTAATGGCCATAGCTGCGCAGAACCGTGGAATGGCAGTGGGAAAAATGGAGGGGGAGGTAGAAAAAACGATGTTCTCAAATCCTCGTAGAATCGGAAAGCTTGCAATCGTATTGACGATTGAAGATATGGGTTATACGGAAAAAGAACGGGCCATCCTGGATCGAGCCGCAATCGACTGTCCGGTAGCCCTGAGCCTGCATCCGGAACTGGAGCAGGATGTCACCATTAAGTACGTATGATTATTGAGCTTCCTGCTCAACTTCTACATCTGAATACGCCGCGCATGCTTGTTTGTGGGGCATGCAAGAAGCCAACGTTGCGCCAAGAACAATAATCAGTGCGATAATTCCAAGTACCTTTTTCATGTTTAAAGTGTTGCGTGAATTTTCCTTTGGGTTCCTCACAAATGTAGCCCCGTTTACGCGAATTGTATGATAAGGTTTCAATGGGTTATCAACAACCTTGACTACATTTGTCTAGAGCATAAACGTTGTTTTAAAGCGTTATAGTCTCCAATCTTCCTTTTTTCTTCATCCATGCTTTCACGAATTGCCCTGACATGTGCACTGACTCTTGCAACCTTCCATCTGGACGGACAAGCCAACTGGCTATGTGTGAATGTTGAGCCGCTGACCAATTGCGACAGTATTCCAATGGACACATCGTTGACTTTGCAACGAGCTTTGCAGGATTTGGAATCCGTATATCACAAGGAGGGATACCTGACGTGCAGCATTGACAGTATTGCAGGTGAGCACCCTACCCAGGTTTTTCTTTCACCCGGACCTCAATTCAGCTGGGGACAGGTCAGATTGCTTACAGAAGACGGGGAATCACGAAGACTGTCGACTCGTGGATGGGTTACCGAGGCTTCGATTGATCGTTATCTCACCGACGAATTGTCCAGGTACGAAAACAGCGGATATCCGTTCGCTCGTGTTATCCCGGTAAGCTTGAGCAGCGAGGATAGTCAATTGAGTATTACGGTAACTATCGAAAACGGTCCATTAGTGCTATTCGATAGCATTGCGGTGAAAAGCGACGACCTCATCAATACCAATTATTTGCAGACCCATCTCGGAATAAAATCGGGCAATCCATACGATGAATCACTTGTTAGACGCATTGAGAGTCGCATTTCGGAGGTCCCGTTCTTAGAAGAGACAAAGCCTGCCGAAGTCCAGTTTCGAGAAGACGGGGCCGACCTATATATATACGTGCGTCGGAAAAGAGCTAACACCTTCAATGGATTGCTTGGTGTGCAGCAAAACGACAACGATGACAAAATCACCATTACCGGTGAATTGGATTTGAACCTCCAAAACATTTTGAATCAAGGAGAGCAGCTTTCGTTAAACTGGAGGCGCATACAAAGTGCTACTCAGCAGCTTGAGGTATCTGCTCTCTACCCCTATTTATTGGGAAGCAGATTGGGAATAGGGGGAGATTTGGAAATGTTTCGAAGGGATTCAACCATTAGCACATTGGAATTGCAGGGAGCATTGTATTACCGCTTCCATACGCATACCTATGTCAAGGCATTCGCCAAAAGAGAAGCCACAGGATCGGCGCTAACCAACAGTCAGCTTGCTTTGGCCAACACCCGTACGATACTATATGGTCTTTCGGGGAGACTGGAGCGGCTGGACTACCGTTTCAATCCTCGAAAAGGGATACTGGCAGATCTGACTGCTGCAGCCGGAAGAAAGAATTTCGAGGAACGCGGAACGGACGACACGAATATTTCGTCGACCACCGACCAATGGGAATTTGGAGGGGAGATATCGGGATTCATTCCTCTGTTTCAACGCTTTACCTTCAAACTAGGAGCTAAAGGAGCATCCAAACAATCGGACAGAATTTACACCAACGAGATGTACCGGTTTGGAGGAATGAAGACCATGCGCGGTATGGATGAAAGCGGCTTGCAAGTATCATCCTGGTTGGTTGCTACGACAGAACTGCGCTTTTTACTGGAGAAGAACAGCAATGTTCATTTGTTTTTCGACCAAGGTTGGTGGGAAAGCCAATCTACGCGTAACTTTGCCACTGATACCCCTATTGGATTTGGAGCAGGGGTAAGTTTTGAAACGAAGTCGGGAATTTTTGCGCTGACGTACGCCATGGGACGACAATACAACAATCCGGTATTGCTGCGAAACGCTAAGATTCACTTCGGATTTACGAGCTTTTTTTAACCCTGAACACTACCCTGCATGATTTGGCTTTATGCCCTCATTGGATTACTTGTTGGCTTTGCATTGGCCTATTTGTTTTTGCGCACAAGGCAAATGAGGAATCAGCTATCTGAAATTGCCACGTTGCAAGGACAAATTCGTGAGCGGGAAGAATTAATCGAGGGTCTACGCGAAACGCATTTGGCGGATGCCAGAACACTTGCTACACGCGAAGAACAAATAAAACAACTCGAAGGCAGGATCGAAGAACAAGCCCGACAATTTGAAGCCAGCAAAGAAGACCTGGCACGAGAATTTCAGCTATTGGCCAACAAGATACTCGAAGACAACTCCAAGAAATTTACCGCACAGAATAAAGAGGGAATTGACGCCGTGTTGACTCCTCTTCGAGAAAAAATCAAGGAATTCGAAAGCAAAGTCGAACAGAATCACCGGAACGAGACAGAAGATCGCGCGAAATTGAAAATCGAACTGGAAAATCTGTTAAAGTTGAACCAGCGCTTGTCGGAAGATGCTCAGAATTTGGCGACTGCCTTAAAAGGAGAAAACAAAACCCAAGGCAACTGGGGCGAGATGATTCTTCAGAAAATATTGGAAAGTAGCGGGTTGCAACGGGGAATAGAATACCTCACACAGGCATCCTATTCCGACCACGAAGGCCGTCGAGTGCAACCTGACGTTGTGATCAAATTGCCCGAGGAAAAGCACATCATCATTGACTCCAAAGTATCGCTGACTGCCTATGAGCGTATGGTTAATGCCGGCAATGAAGAAGAGCGCAGTCAGTTTTTACAGGCCCATATCCAATCGGTGAAGTCTCACATTAAGGGGCTGGCGGAAAAATCATATGAGGCCATAGAGGGATTGAGCACGCCCGATTTTGTGTTGTTGTTTATGCCTATAGAATCCTCATTTGCCATGGCCATTGCGAATGATCAGGACTTGTACAACTATGCCTGGGAGCGGAAAGTTGTTATTGTCACTCCATCGACCTTGCTTGCCACATTGCGCACCATTTCATCGGTATGGAAACAGGAAAACCAGCATCGCAACGTGTTGGAAATTGCTCGCCTGGCCGGGACCTTGTACGACAAATTCGTGAGTTTCAGTCAGGACATGGACCAAATTGAGAACCGGCTGAATCAGGCTTCAAGTGCGTATCAATCAGCGCGGAACAAGCTTATTGACGGAAGAGGCAACATGGTTCAAACAGCATTGAAGACCAAGGAATTGGGAGTGAAGTCGAAGAAAGAATTTGGTGACCAATGGCTACCTCAGGAGCAAGATGATCAAGAATCCTTAAATTCCGCCGAATGAGAGTTATCATGAGGTGGGGAGTGATCGCTACAGCGGTGTTTTTGGTGGCATGCAGCAGTCCGACACCAACGCAGACCAGTGGACTGGAGCAGGAGTACAACTACGAATTCAAAAATTTACATCCCGAAGTAATGGTTTTGAATGAAAGTAGCGATCGTGCAACGGTACATGTGGGAATCGCGGCTTCGGAAGTATTATTTACACGAAAGGACCCACAAGACCCATTCAAGGCACGCATTCAATTGTCCTATCAGGTATTTGATTCATCACAACCCACTTTGCTACTCGACAGTGGCAGCACCGAGAAAATTTATCCGGCCGCGGGTATAGGTAATATGTTGTATGATTCATTTCAAATTGCATTGCCAACGGGCAGCGGGCATCTGCTCGCCGTTCAGGTTATGGATCAGAACCGGGGAGTTTCAGAAACGCAATTGATACCACTCGGCGGGACCCAATCTTTGGGCAGGCAGGACTTCATGTTTGTCACTTCAGAAGGCACACCCTGTTTTCGTCATCGGCTGATTGAAGGAGAAGCGGTGCGACTGATCTGTCCCAATTGCGATTCGGGTTTAGACTTAATTCCACATGAATCTAATGTATCGCTCCCTCCTCCCCCATTTTCAGATTCCCGATCGGAATTTCCTGCGGTTCAGGAAAATGCGTTCACACCTGTGGAAGGGTACGGATATGATGCGCCATCAATTGCTTTAGAAGAAGGGATGTATTCATTGGTGCAGAAGGGACATGTCTTGGGCGTGATCAGTGTGAATGATCTGTATTTTCCTGAGATTAAGACATTTGCCCGCATGGCTGAAACCACACGCTACATCACATCGCGCGCTGAGTATGATGCCTTGGCCAACAGTAAAGATCCTCAGGAGCGGTTGGAGACTTTTTGGACGGATTGTGCCGGATCGAAGGATCGCGCTCGGGAGCTGATCCGTATTTACTACAATCGGGTTGAGGAAGCAAATTATTACTTTACGTCAGGAATACCGGGTTGGAAGACGGACAGGGGGTTGATTCATATTGTGTTTGGCAATCCACAATCCATCACCAAAACGGCAGAAAGTGAGGTATGGTATTATGGTGAGCAGGATAACGTAGCGACATTACGATTTACCTTTGACCGCAAGCTCACGTCATTGGTATCTGATTTTTATGAATTGCGCAGAGATAGGCTCTACAAGGCACAATGGGAACGGGCAGTAACCAGTTGGAGAAATGGAAAAATTTACGAGGAATAAAAAGAAAGACGATCAGGATATCGTTTGGGGTATTCGTCCGGTTATGGAAGCAATTGAAGCCGGCAAGACAGTTGACCGAGTGTTGATCAGAAAGCAGTTGCGCGGCGCTTTGGTGAATGAATTGATCGCCTTGATCAAGGACAAGGGTATACATCGTCAATATGTTCCGGAGTCACGCTTGAATTTTTTGACACGCAAAAACCATCAGGGAGTCGTTGCATTTATGTCGCCCATTGAATACCACGACATCAGTGAGATAGTGGATCGGGCATTTCAAGAAGGCAGGACTCCACGAATTGTTGCATTGGATGGTATTACTGATGTACGGAACTTGGGGGCCATTGCACGAACTGCTGAATGCGCGGGGATGGACGCTGTTTTGATTCCGGCAAAAGGCAGTGCGCAAATCAATGCCGACACAATTAAAGCCAGTGCAGGAGCGATGATGCGCATTCCGGTGTGTAAGGCATCACATTTCATCAAGGAGCTGGAACAATTAAAATCGAGCGGGCTGTCTATTGTGAGCTGCACTGAAAAAGCAGAAAGCAATTTGTACGCATCCAACTTGAGCGGTCCGATTTGTATTGTGATGGGTTCGGAGGATATGGGCATCCAGCCATCTGTGTTGGAAATGAGCAATGAAAGGGTGCGTATTCCCATGTCGGGGCAGACCGCTTCATTGAACGTTTCGGTAAGTGCTGGGGTAGTAATTTATGAAATGGTGCGTCAAATCACTGAATCTGTGGGATAAAATCGTTGATTTTGTCGATACATTGTACTCAGATATTTACGGCTGTAACAAATTATTTTCCATCTTTGTTCAGCGGCTAACCTAAGTACTGTATACCAACAACTTAAACGAATCAACCATGTTAAGAACGGTAAAACCTCTAGTCTTCTCTCTCTTGTGCATTGGTCTGAGTCTGGTTTCATTTCAATCATTTGGCCAGAGTCCCACGTTTGACCAGCGCGTCATGTTTGTAGAAATAGAAGACCTCGACCCCTACACTTATAAGGACATTGTCGACGGACTCGAAGGCAATGTGCAGTTTACTGTAAAGCAGTCATGCGTACCTGCGGGACTCATCATGCTTTCCATTTCACCTTCGAATGACGCTTCATTGAATGACAATTTCACGGCATTCAAATCAGTGGTAATGAACGTTACTGAACTGGAAGAAATGAAGTTAATTGCTGAATATTCGGAAGAAGAATTCAACAATCGATGCTCACAATTCAGAATGCGCAAGCCTGAAAAGTGACACAACCTTACCAACGTAGTCAAATCAAAGATATCTTTTCATGAATATGAAAACGACCCTGAAGTACGCGCTATTGGGTGCTTCACTTTTGTTTGCGTCCCTAATATCGCATGCACAATGTGATTTGGATGCACAACCCAATAACACCCTTATTGTAGATAATGGCATGCCCATCACCGAAATGGCACAGCAGCTTGTTGGTGATGGTGTTGAGATTTTCAACGTATCGGTTAATGCTCACCCATTATCCTATGGGTATTATTGTTTAAAGGATGATTCCCTGGGCCAAAGTCAAGGGATTCTGCTCACCACAGGTCATGCCGAGAATGCAATTGGACCAAATGATGAGACAGGGCTTCCAATAATCGATGGAGATGGTAACTGCGTCAATTGTAGCGAGTATGACAACTTCTATCCCGGGAGTCCGCTGCTGACATTGGCAAACGGTGGTCTCACCACCTGGGACGCCTGCACATTTGAATTCGATGTAGTTGTGCAAGGTGATAGTTTGAAATTTGACTTCATGTTTGCATCTGAAGAATACCTTGAGTGGGTAGGTTCTTCGTTCAACGACGTCTTTGGATTTTTCATCACAGCCGACAACATCGGAACCGATGTGAATATTGCACTTATTCCGGGCACCTCAACTCCGGTTGCGATCAACAATGTGAATCACATCAGCAACACTGAATATTTTTACAACAACCAGGATCCCCTAGGAATTTCCACTCAGTATGATGGATTCACACGGGGTCTGCGAGCCGAAATTGGGGACTTGGTTCCATGCGACACGGTTCACTTGAAGCTGATTATTGCGGATGGTTCGGATCGTATTTATGATTCAGGTGTTTTTATCAGCCAACTGGAATCGAATCCGGTTACCATGTTGACCAGTACAGCCGGCGGAATCGACGACATGATTGAAGGATGTAATGATGGAATTGTGACTTTCGAAGGTCAGTATGTTCAGTCCCAGGATTTAGAAGTATCATTCAGCCTTTCAGGAGATGCTACATTCCCTGAAGACTTTACTACATCTCCTGATCTCGCTACGTTGGACAATGGAGACGGCACCTATACCATTACAATTCCTGCCGGTTCACAGTCGGTTGATTTGAATATCTTTCCGATTGATGATGGACTCATTGAAGGTTTAGAATATGTGACTATAGAGTTGCTGGACCAGCTCTGCGACACCGTATTATTCAACAGTTCTGTTGACTTTGGAATTCTGGATGAACTGCCAGTAGATCTTGTTGCCGATCCCACGGAGATTTGTCCGGGGAACTGCACCCAACTTACCGGAACAACTCTGGAGGATCCCAACGTGAATATTGTCTGGGATCCGGCTGGTGAATTAATTGCCGACCAATTGATTCAGGATGTATGTCCGGAAGTAACCACCATTTACACTTTAACAGCATCAGTTGCCAGTTGCGTTGAATCTGCTTCTGCAACCGTGACTGTTTCTCCTCTATTGCTCGATTTTGTGGTCACCCCTATTAATTGTGATGGAGCGAGTACCGGCGATGTGGATCTAACCATGCTAAACGGAACACCACCATTCATTTTTGAGTGGACTGATTCGGATGGCAACGTGATTTCGAATAATGAAGACCTTACCGACGTACCGGAAGGGGAATACTGCGTTTCCGTAACCGATGACGCCGGCTGCAGCATCACTGACCAGTGTGTTTCTGTGGAGGTTGTAAATCCGCTAGATATTGCGAGTGTGTCATTTGCAGACTTTGCTTGTCAGGAAATTAGTTGTCCGGGAATGTGCGATGGTTTGATTGACATAACCGTTGTAGGTGGAAGTGGAGTTTATGAATTCTCATGGACTGGACCAGACTCATTCACGTCAACCAATGAAGATATTTTTGATTTATGCGAAGGCACCTATACGGTTGTGATTACAGATGATGCCGGATGTGTTATCACCGACAGCTGGACGTTAAATGCACCTGAGCCACTTGAGATCCAATTGGACGGGGTTGTAGATGTGTTGTGCAATGGCGAACAAACGGGTTCTGCTTGCGTAACCTCAACCGGTGGCTGTCCGCCTTACTTCTACGCTTGGAGTCATGATGACAACCTTACCGCACCTTGTGCTTTGGAATTGGCAAGTGATACTTTCTATGTTCAAGTGACCGATTTCAATGGATGCATCAGTGAAGATTCTGTGACTATTGTTGTTGGAGAACCGGCACAACCTCTCACCGTTGTCGTAGACAACATCTTCACTTATCCCGGAGGTTTCAATGTGTCTTGTCCGAACGCAGAGGATGGAGCAATTGATATTACAGTTTCAGGAGGTTCACCTGGGTATATCATTCAGTGGAACAATCTGGATACTCCATGGGGATCGTTCCTGGAAGATCCGACCAATGTTCCTTGCGGAAGCAACCAGCTTACCGTAACGGATGATAATAACTGTGTTCATACCGAAATCGTAGAACTGACCTGTGTTCCAGATTTATTCTTGAATTACACCACTATGCAGAACCCATGTGGCTCGCCGAATGCGGGCCAAGGTGAAATCACCCTCGACAGCTATGGTGGTGGAAATGGCGGGCCCTATACGATCACTTGGATTTCAGGACCAAGTTGTCCTTGTAGTGGTGATGTACTCACAGGGCTGGACTCAGGCGATTATGTGGTTGAGCTTAGTGACGGACAGGGTTGCACAGAACAGTATGTGATTAACATTGGAGAGAATCAGGATTTCACTTTGAATGCCACTGTGAATGATGCCACCTGTTTTGGATTCTGCGATGGCTCAATTGATGTAACAATAGTTCCCGAACTAGGAACAGAAGGATATTCCTGGACAGGACCTGACGGGTTTGTTGCTTCGACAGCAGACATTTCCGGATTGTGTGCAGGGAATTATACCTTGACCGTTACGCAGGGAGACTGCGAACAACAGTTCAACTACACCATTGATCAGTTGCCCGAAATTGAACTTGAAATCGTAGAAATCGTTGCACCGTCTTGTATCGGGCAAAACGATGGATCTATTGAAATTGCAGTATCCGGTGGAACAGGGTTGTTGACCATTGATTGGCCCGCCATTCCAATGTGCGCCAATTTCCCGGGAGCGGGTAACGTAACGACTATTACAAACCTTGTTGCGTGCGATTATATTGTAAACGTTACTGATGGCACTGGATGTAGCATCAGTGATACGATCCCTTTAGTTGCTCCTCAGGTGATGATTATTGATCTAGAGGTGTCTTTATTTGACGGAGGATTTAACATTAGCTGCAATGGTGAGCAGGATGGAGCTATTAGTGCTTCTGTGACTGGTGGAACACCTGACTGCGTGACATATGCACCTGAATGCTATGAATTCGATTGGAGCAACTGCGACGATGTTACCCAGTTTGGCAATGACGTCAACGATCCCTTCCTCACCGGACTGGGCGCGGGGACATATTGCGTCAACGTCACTGACATCAATGGATGTCTGGCTACGTCAACCATTAACATGTCGGAACCGGATCCGATTGAATCTACAGGTAATGTTTCAGACTACAACGGATGTAATATCTCGTGTTTCGGTGCTGATGATGGTTGGATTGTACCTGAAGTTTCAGGAGGAAGTGGAGATTACCAGGACTGGGAATGGATAAGTGGTGGATTGACTGTCGATCCATTCGCGGTTGACACCATTCAGGATTTGGGACCAGGTGAGTATTGCTTGTATGTGATGGACACCAATGATTGCACCGACACCATTTGTTGGACTATCAGTGAACCTGAATTAATCGAAATATCCATTGACAACATCCAACCGGTGAGTTGCTTTGGCTATTCAGACGGTTCAATTTCAGTCAGTGCAGTAGGCGGATGTGGTGTATTGACCTATGATTGGGTGGATCTTGACGGCAACCTTTATGCAGGAAATGTGATAGGCGGCCTGCCAAGTGGAACGTATACACTTACCGTTTCAGATGCTAATGGATGCAATGCACAGGCAATCGTAACCATTGAAGAACCCGAACCATTCCTTGTTACTCTCAATGCTCCGGTGCAAGGAGACAGTGTGTTGTTCACGCTACAATGTAATGGTGACACGAACGGTTCTATTATTTCTACTATTGAAGGAGGCGATCCTGATTTCACCTATGAATGGGCAGATTGCGATGCCAATTTCTTATCAAACAACACGACACTTACCGGTCTGGGAGCCGGATGCTACTGCTTGACGGTTACCGACGCATCGGGCTGTGAAGCAACTTCATGTCTGGACATAACTGAGCCAGACGAGCCGCTTGTTGCTGATGTAGATATATCTCTCTTTCCCGGTGATTTCAATATCAGTTGTGCTGGGGCAATGGACGGTTGGATAGACGTAACTACTTCCGGTGGAGTTCCGGAATACACTTATGTATGGCATGTGGACGGTGATACAACAATTATCTCCACAAGCAACATGCTTGAAGATCTGGGGCCAGGTATCTACGATGTTCTCATTACTGATGCCAACGGATGTGATACTACTGTATTCCTTGAATTGACTGAGCCACCTGTTATTCAGGTCCCAGCGGATATTTCAATGTTTAATGGAGGAGTTAATGTATCCTGCTACGGAAGTTGTGATGGTTCAATTAGTATAGAACCCGATGGTGGAGTAGGTTCATTGGATGTCATTTGGTCAGATCCACTTAACACTACGGATCTTATCGTAACAGATTTGTGCGCTGGTACCTACTCTGTTTCAGTCACTGACAGTATTGGTTGTGAAATGATTACACAATTTGAAATCATTCAACCTGACTCATTGCATTTCAACGACTTGCAGACGCCGATTTTGTGCAATGGGGATTTAGGTTCAATTGATGCAAATATCACGGGTGGAAGTGGCGATTATACTACGATCGAGTGGACACCTGACGTGAGTACAACGGAAGAAGCAACAGATCTTGTTGCTGGCGAATACTGTTTGTTCGTAGTTGATTCAAACGGTTGTGAAGCTGAAGAATGCTGGATGATTGATGAACCGGACGAACTACAAATCGACGAAACATCAATTGATGCGAGCTGTGGTGCTTGCGATGGGTCAATCGATATAACTGTAACAGGAGGTTTTGGTACATACACATATGAGTGGACTGGACAAGGTGTTGTTGTGGATGCCGAAGATCAAACCGATCTATGTCCCGGCACCTATGAAGTAACAGTTACTGATGAAAACTTGTGCTCAACTACACTCCAAATTGAGATTGGAGGTCCTCCACCAATCGAGGTGACACCTACGCAGATAGACCCGTTGTGCTACGGCGATTGCAATGGTAGCATTGCCTTGCAAGTTGTGAACGCTGCTGAACCGTTTGTGATTTCATGGACAATAGATGGCGAAGAAGCGGGTACAGGTGATACTCTCGAAGACATATGTGGCGGTGAGGTCATTGCCACCATAGAGGATGCCGGGGGTTGTAGTAACTCGTTCAACTATTTTGTGAATGAACCTGACAGCATAACCATTAATGGAACTAGTCCACTTTACGATAATGGGTTTAATGTTTCAGAATTTGAAGGAAATGACGGCTCTTTGACAACCAACATCGAAGGTGGCACACCACAGTACACCATCGAATGGTCTGGACCCTCATCTATCGAAGATGGAGCAACTGAAGCCGACGGCTTGCCGGCAGGCGACTATACCATTACGGTAACCGATGCGAATGGATGCGTAAAGGACAGTGTCATTACGCTCACACAACCCGATGACATTACGCTTCCTACCGGACTTTCGCCCAACGACGACGGAGACAACGACTTCTATGTGATCCTTGGCGTTTTGGAACACCCTGACAATACATTCACTGTGTTCAACCGATGGGGTAACATCGTTTACAACAAAGATGGTTATCAGAATGAATGGTATGGGCAGAACAATAGCGGTGAAGACTTGCCCGATGGCACGTACTATATTGTATTCGAGGCTGATGACCGACAGTTCAACACATTTGTGGATCTCAGACGATAATCTCCTCAAAAGAAGAAAATGATGAAAAAAGCGATATATCTTTTAATGGGTCTGCTGATCGGAGGAGTAGCTTACGGACAGCAAGAAATTATGGTGAGCCAGTACATGTTTAATGGGCTGCTTCTCAATCCGGCCTATGCGGGGTCTCACCCTTATTTCAGCACAAGCCTTTTGCATCGAAGCCAATGGGTCAACTTTGATCAGGCTCCCACGACGCAGGTTTTTGGTATTGATGGCCCCGTTTTGAATGACAAGTTGGGAGTGGGGTTCCACGTAACTAATGACCGACTTGGAATTATCAGTCAATTGGAATTTGGAGGCGATTTAGCCTGGAGAACCCCATTAGGCGCCGGTAATTTGGCACTTGGTGTGCGGGCAAACGTGGCTTCATACAGCGCGCGATTGTCGGACGTTACCATTTGGGATGAAAACGACCAGGTGTATACGGCAAACGATATCCAAGGGCAGTTAGTCACTAAATTTGGATTTGGGGCTTATTACAATACCGACCGGTGGTACGTTGGTGTTTCGGTTCCGGTGATTTATTCATTGGATGACAAAATCATCTTTGACGTTAATATCAATCCAAACTACTTTACTCAGCACTACTATCTCAATGGAGGAGCTGTTTTCGATGTAGGTTATAACGTAGCTATTAAACCATCGGCATTGGTAAAGTTCACTCCCGCTGCTCCGGTAGAAGTTGATTTGAACTGTAACTTTTTATTGTATAAGCGCTTATGGTTAGGAGCCGGATGGAGAAGTGGTGACGCCATCATTGGTATGATCGAGTATAACATTACCCCACAACTTAGGGCAGGTTATGCTTATGACTTCACGCTTACTGCAATCCGCCAATATTCAACAGGTTCTCATGAAATCATGCTCGGTTTTGATTTTGGGAAGAATATTGACATTAAGAAACGATCTCCACGATACTTTTAAAGGAAAGGGATGAAAAGACAATTAGCTCTATACGTCACAATAGCCTCTTCAGTTTTATTGGCTTCATGCGCCGGTGTGTACATTAAAAATGGCAATGAGGCTTATGATCAACTGAAGTACAAGGAAGCCATTCATCAATATGAAAAGGGGTTGGCTAAAAAGCAGGATACCCAGGCGCAACTCAATTTGGCGAATGCCTATATGCAATTGAACCAATTCGAAGAGGCCATGAATGCCTTCGAGACCGCCGCCATTGACCCCAATTTATCCGATGAAGATCGAATGGATTTCGGTAGGGCTTTGATGAGCAACGGAAAATATGAAGAGGCATATGCCATTTTTGATGGAATCTTGTCGAGAAAACCAGGAGATGAAACCGCACAGCGCCTGCGCACCTCTTGCCGGAATATCGAAAAGATGACTCAGGATTCAGGATTGTATCAGATATCAGAGGTATCTATACCCAATGCAACCAATGTATTTAGTCCTGCCAAATATGGAAATGGATTCCTTGTTTCAACGGTAAGTGCCGGGGGCATGACCAAAGACCCTTACACCGGTGAATCCTTTATAGACTTGTACTACACGCAGCCTGAGTCGGGTAGTTGGAGTGCTGCACAAAAAGTAGATGGAATTAATGGGAAGTATCATGATGGTATGGCTTCAGTGACTGCAGATGGCAACACTATGTTTCTGACTCGCAGTAACTATGAAAGCAAGGCCCGACTCGGAGAGGACGCCAACCACATCAACAATACGCAGTTGTATGTGTCGCATCGCGCTGATGGCGAGTGGTCCGAACCAGAGCCATGGAGCTACAATGATGTCCACTATATGTATGCACACCCAGCACTTTCGGCCGATGGCAGCACCCTCTATTTTTCGTCGGATATGCAAGGCGGATACGGTGGTATGGACTTGTATTCATCAACATGGAACGGGACAGAATGGTCAAAGCCGGTGAACCTTGGAACATCGATAAATTCAGGAGGAGATGAAGTTTTCCCTTACCTGCATTCTGCTGATTCGTTGTTTTTCTCGTCAGATTCGCGTCAGACGTTAGGTGGTTTGGACATTTTGTATTCTGTGAATCGCAGTGGAAGTTGGAGCGATCCTTACCATTTGGGGTATCCCTTGAACACGCCGGAAGATGACTTTGGAATTTGGATGGAGCGTGATGGGCAATCCGGATATCTTTCATCAGATCGCAGTGGCTCGGATCGTATCTATGCGTTTACCATATCTGACCCTGAAATCATGGTTGACGGATTGATTACGGACAAGGATACGATGAAGCCTTTGGAAGGAATTAAAGTGATTATCAAGAATCTCACCGATGGAACTCAAGAGGTTGTTTACACCGATGAAAACGGTAAGTTCCATGGTGAATTGATTCCCGGAAAGAAATATGAAATCCGAGCCGAAGATGATAGTTTCTTCGCTACTTCTGAGACCTTGAACACCGAGAATGCCTCAGGCGATGAAACTAAAAACTTGGTTCTGGAAATGGAGAAACTCGTTATTGCTGACGGAAGTGGTAATGGTAACGGAAACGGTGATGGATCGAATAATGGCGACGGATCGGGCAATGGCGACGGATCGGGCAATGGCGATGGAAGTGGCAACAACAACGGCGATGGCACCAACAATGGCAAAGGTGACGGAAGTGGAAAAGGAGATGGTTCAGGCTCCGGAAATGGAGATGGCGTGTATCCTGTTCCCAACATCCATTGGGATTACAACAAGTGGGATATTCGTCCGGATGCTGTGCCTTACTTGAATGAATTGGTAAAACTGCTCAAGGATAATCCAAATCTGAAAGTTGAAATTCGCTCTCATTGTGATTGCAGAGGAAGCGATTTCTTCAACGTGCAGCTATCGAAAAAGCGAGCTCAGGCAGTGGTTGACTATTTAGTAGCAAAAGGAATTACACGTAGTCTGGTAACTTCGAAAGGCTATGGCGAAAAGCAATTGCTCAACAAGTGTAAGGATGGAGTTGAGTGTACTGAAGAAGAGCATCAGGTGAATCGACGAACCGAGTTCGTCGTTAAGGAGAAAATCTGAAAAAACGGATTCAATTGAATCGAGTAGGAAGATAGGGATTAGTTCCCTATCTGTCCTCTCACACCACCGTACGTACGGTTCCGTATACGGCGG
>JAGQVX010000259.1 GCA_020437755.1 Flavobacteriales bacterium | reverse complement strand
GGTCAAGACGCATTCACAGTCGCTCAGTCATCTTCACATTCCCAAGGTGGTAACACCCCGCTACCGCAGCTGGGGCGATATTCTCACCTGGAGTCTGCAGGAAAACGTGCCGGGCGAGTTCCCCTTCACTGCAGGCATCTATCCCTTCAAGCGGGAAGAGGAAGATCCTACCCGGATGTTTGCAGGAGAAGGCGGACCGGAAAGAACGAATCGTCGTTTTCACTATGTGAGTCAGGGTATGCCCGCCAAGCGACTGAGTACTGCCTTCGATAGTGTGACATTATATGGCAATGACCCGGGCCATCGTCCGGATATTTACGGCAAGATCGGCAACAGCGGGGTGAGCATCTGCTGCCTCGACGATGCCAAGAAATTATACAGCGGTTTCAACCTCGCCGATCCGAAGACGTCGGTATCCATGACCATCAATGGTCCGGCACCGATGCTGCTGTCGTTCTTCATGAATGCCGCCATCGATCAGCAGTGTGAGTTGTATATCAGGAAGAACGGACTTGAAGCAGAGGTAGAGAAAAAGATCGCTGCCATCTATGCAGGAAAGGAAAGGCCGAAGTACCACGGCGAGCTGCCCGAAGGCAACGACGGACTCGGTCTGATGCTGCTGGGTGT
>JAGQVX010000258.1 GCA_020437755.1 Flavobacteriales bacterium | reverse complement strand
AATTACCGATTAGCTAATATTTATACAAAGCTTAAAAAGGTAGATGAGTGGCTGAGAAACCGTTTACGATACTGTATCTGGCACGATTGGAAAAAGCCGGAGCGCAAACGTAAGAATCTGATTAGATTGGGAGTAGACAAAGGAATGGCTTATGCGTGGAGTCGCACAAGAATGGGCGGATGGGCAGTTGCCCAAAGTCCAATACTTGGCACTACTATTAAAGTAGCATTACTCAAACGCAAAGGCTATGTTTCTATGACTGACTACTACTCAAAGGTCAAGTTTTCGATTTAATGAACCGCCGTATACGAGACCCGTACGTACGGTGGTGTGAGAGGCGCAGTGGCGGTCATTTGACCGTCACCCGTCTACTCGATTGGCTGGCCGCCTACACGTTTTTTTCATTCTTCTTCATCTTTCATTTCTTTTATTGCCTTTTCAACTTGCCGGATCAAGTCTTCCCGGTTTGGCAGATAGTACACATATCTGGAAGCAAAGATTTGATTTGTCACCCCCCCTAGCGCATATTCCGCCACGATTTCTTCTTTATCCGCACATAAAACTATCCCTATTGGTTCATTGTCTATCGGTTCGTTTATCTCCGTTTTATAGTAATTCAAGTATGCGTTA
>JAGQVX010000257.1 GCA_020437755.1 Flavobacteriales bacterium | reverse complement strand
TACCACCTACGACGTGACTAACTGGCAAGACAACGGTGATGGTAGTTACACCATGACCAAAGAAGATCACTACAACGTGAAACACGCGTCGCGTAACTTCTGGATCTCGGCCAACATGCGTTTTTAAGCGGTCAATGGCAGATTAACGGATTCACAGTCCGGTTATGCTAGAAATATAAAAAATCCCCAGATGAAAATCTGGGGATTTTTCTTAGTGCGCCGAGCATGGTGTCAACCTAGGAGGTGAAAGTCCTCTACGTGCCTTGTCGAGCAGGAAACGTTAGCCTATGCAAGGGTGTCCATCGTGAGGTGGAATCTGAAGGAAGCAAATGGCAAAACATAGCTTTGACGAACAGAAATCTGGTAGTAGGCATAGTCAACTTGGGTAACCTAGCTATAGATAGAATAGCCCGAAGTCTCGAACAGAAGTGTGATTATGTAAACCGGGCAGAGCTATGGGAAAGGGTGGCATCTTACCTCGGGAGGTCTTATCGCCTGTCTCATTAGAGACTAATGCAATAGTGATGTTGTGTGATGGGCATAAGAAGTCAGCAGAGGGCATAGTACCTAAGATTTAGGGAAGGCCTGAACCAAGGTTTTAGATAAGCAGGTAACAAATTCTCAGTGTGTA
>JAGQVX010000256.1 GCA_020437755.1 Flavobacteriales bacterium | reverse complement strand
CCCGCCCCCTCATACGCTTGCGGTTTCGACAAATATACCCACCCGTTAGGATGTTAGGAAGCAAGCCGCTGGCATTGTTTATTTGGATTCCAGCGACAATATCAGCACAGGTCTGGACATTCAACCTATGGCGACTTTATTAAAATCGCGGGTACTGATAGCACGTTGTTTTGTGCAGATTGCCAATTGTTAAAGACAGTCACATCATATTATGATTATTAGCAGTTCACAATAGCACCAAAGTCATACCAATTTTGTATGATCAATGGCTTGACATTCACAATATATTGTGATAGTATAGTTGTAATTCAGACAGCCGGAGAGACGGCAAAGGAAAATAAAATGTCAAACCCAAAACAACAGTTAATTGATGAGGTCGCAAAATTGGTCAAAACAGACCCAGCCCCCCACAACGAAACAACATTAGAGGATTGGATTTTAGAGGGTGACACCGATGATATGTCGGCACAAGAAATTGCCGACGAATGGGACGAGGTTAACAGCCAAGAACAAGAGTAAAAAAAGACCTGGGCAAGTCGATAAACTACCCGCCCCGTCTATCGGAGTTTACCGATACTGATGAGCAAATGCGAAACGGATCTAATCTAATGGCTAAAAACATCACCAACATT
>JAGQVX010000255.1 GCA_020437755.1 Flavobacteriales bacterium | reverse complement strand
ACAGAGGTTGCTATTGTTGGTACTCTCGCTTCGTGCCAACCTATTCCAGTATTGATAATAGTTGCACCAGCTTTTTCAATGTCTTTTGCCAATTGTACAATTTCTTCCCAAGAACTTCCATCATCAATCAAATCCAACATCGAAAGTCTGTAAATAATAATAAAATTTGGACCAACCTTCTCTCTTACTTTTCTAACAATTTCTACTGGAAATCGCATTCTATTTTCATAACTTCCGCCAAATTCATCAGTTCTTTGATTCGTATGTTTTACTAAAAACTGATTGATTAGATAACCTTCACTACCCATAATTTCAACGCCATCATAACCAGCTTCTTTTGCTAATGCAGCTGAATCTGCGAAGTCATTTATCGTTCTCTTTACGCCCCAAGTTGTTAAAGCTCTTGGTTTAAAAGGATTAATTGGTGCTTGTATTCTTGAAGGTGCAACACTTAATGGATGATAAGCATATCGACCAGCATGTAAAATTTGCATAGCAATTTTTCCACCAGCAGCGTGTACAGCATCGGTTACTATTTTATGTTTTTTTACATGACTTCTATTGGTCATTCTTTCTGCAAATGGTTTCAACCAACCTTCCCAATTTGGAGCGATACCACCTGTAACAATTAATC
>JAGQVX010000254.1 GCA_020437755.1 Flavobacteriales bacterium | reverse complement strand
GATCAGCGGAAAGCGGATGTTCTTACCCGGGGAGATCTTGGCCTAGCTTCGTTTTGCTAGAAGCCAAGAAGTCAGCAGAGGCCATAGTAGGGAGCCAAACCACCTGACCAACGAAACCCGTGCTGGTAGTAGGCGGCAGGTGAGAGGGTAGCCTGAAGGGCCGAACGTTGTTCTTTCTGAAATTAAGCTGGGAGCGTTAATTCGCTAAAGGGTGCCCGAATCCCTGAGAATGACGTAGCCCTTCATAAAAGTAGGAAATAGCCTTAGCTGGTGAAAAGAGCAGTTGGGGAGATGAACAACGAACCGCCGTATACGAGACCCGTACGTACGGTGGTGTGAGAGGGCTGGGATAAGCCGATACGCCGGGGCTTCTTGCAGGCCGTCCAGGCTATTGTCTGTTTGGAACTACTGCAAATCGTCGTAGCCTGGATCAAAACCGAGCTTTTATACAAAATCCGTATCTTGAAAAACCATTCAACTCCATTCTTTGCTGACACACTTCTTTAAATACTCCTGGAAATACTCCCCCTAGATTACTCCCAATTCTTCTCCTTGATAACCTCTGGATTTGGCTAGATCCACATTAGTCATGTTATCAGAGAGAAGAGGAATGAAATTTAGGTGCTAGTTCTTA
>JAGQVX010000253.1 GCA_020437755.1 Flavobacteriales bacterium | reverse complement strand
TGCTTCATATATTCCTAAATTACAAGAAAATATTCAAAGCGTCAAAGAAGCAAAAACTCATTATGAGCAACAAAATCAAGATTTACTTCGACAAAAATCTAAAATGGGCACTTCTATTTTACCAACATCATCCGAAGTAAAAGTTGATATTATACCATCTATTCCATCATCACCACAAGAAAAAAAATTACCTATTGAAAAATCAGTATCAGAAGCGCTCATGAAAGGTTTACCTCAAAATATCCAACAAGCAATTAAAGGTTCTCCTACTATTGAACGAAAAGAAACAGAGGAGGAAGAGGAAGAGGAAGAGGAAGAGGAAGAGGAAAAGGAAGATACTTTAAAAGATATCCAACAACAAATTAAAAAATTTGATGAGTTTGAAAAAATACATAAGGAAAATATGAGAGAAATAAGACGTGGAAGTAAATTTACAAGTGGTAATCTATTTACATTAATTCCAGATGACTTAGAAGCAAAAGTAAAAGTATTCACTTTACAGAGTGCTAAAATCACATTTCCTGATGAATTGAAAAGTTCATCACAATTTAATATGAGGGCTGTTATAGGCGGAATGTTATATAGAAATACACCAAAAGGTAGTGAAGAACTCAAAAAAATTATGGAAACTCGCA
>JAGQVX010000252.1 GCA_020437755.1 Flavobacteriales bacterium | reverse complement strand
GGATTGTACCCTTTCAGTTCCGTATAGTCTTCGCTCATGATGTTATAGACCTCATCAGAGCAGCATGTTGAGCCGCAGCAGGAGCTGCTGTTCACTTCCTTGTCTTGTGTGGCGATCTCGCTGTATTTTTCGCGAACGATGCGCTTCAGTTCTTCTGCGTTTTGCATAGCATGTGTTTTTTAGCAACAGAAATTGCCGGGCTGGTACCGGTCGAACAAACCACCGAACAGTTCTTTCACTTCCGCCCAGCGATCGGGATTGATGCAGTAGCAGACCGACACGCCTTCTACGGTTCCCTGTATGAGTCCGAGTTCTTTCAGTTCCCGGAGGTGCTGGCTGATGGTGGCCTGTGCCAGTCCGAGTTCTTCCACCAGGTCGCCGTTGATGCAGGCATTCGCCTCCAGCAGGTATTCCAGGATGGCGATGCGGGCCGGGTGCCCCAGCGCCTTGGCATAGCGGGCCAGTTCGTTCTGTTGTTCGGTAAAGAGGTCTGTTTTGGTAACGCCCATATTATTTAATTACATTGCAATATTACGATGAATTATAACAATTCAAAAATTCCGGCAATTTTTTTGAGCAAGCAGCCTGCTGCCTCTCAGCCACGGTGGTCCCGCTTTCGGCTTTACGGGGTATCGCCT
>JAGQVX010000251.1 GCA_020437755.1 Flavobacteriales bacterium | reverse complement strand
AAGTTTTGTTGGGAGTAGCGATAAAATTGAGGAAGGCAGCAGCGCCGGCAAAAATTCAGCGCTGCTGCCTTCCTTAACCTATTCGGTTTTCAGGGAATTGAGGTATTGCTCGACAAGTGATTTATAGTAGGGCTTCAAAGCCGGAGAAACGGCCTTGAACATTTCGACCTCAGCTTCCCGCTTTTTGATGTACTCTTCCAGCGACGGCGGCATGCGGCGTTCCTGCTGGCTGGCCTGTTCGGCCTTGCGCTGTTCGTCATATTCGCGCTGCCGTTCTGCCTTTTCATGTTCGAGCAACCGGGTGAGGATGTCCTGCTGGCGTTTCATCAATTCATTGGTCAGGCGTTTGTTCACCAGGTCCTCTTCCGACTTATCCATCTGGTCGATCAGTTCCTGCAGCTCTTTGCTGCCTTTGCCTTGCTCCTGCAATTTTTTTTGCTTTTCCTTCATCGCTTTGCGCATAGCTGCCTGGCGGGCCGCCATTTCGGCAAATTCTTTGGAAGTGCCTTCGCCCTTTCCTTTTTCCATGCGTTCTTTCATTTGTTTCATCTGCTCGTTGAGGCTTTGCTGCCCCTGGCTGAGCTTGTCCTTCGGCGTCTTGCCTTGCTGCCCCTCCCCGCCGGGCTTATTGCACATCTGG
>JAGQVX010000250.1 GCA_020437755.1 Flavobacteriales bacterium | reverse complement strand
AGGAAAACCTCATGACACCTCCCGCATCAATCCACATAATCGAAGACGATGCCGACCTGGTGGAGATTCTCACGGAGAATCTCAGCAATTCCGGGTACAGTGTCACGCATGACCGTGATGGAACTCAGGGTCTCGAACGAGTTCTTGCGTCTCCACCGGATATGCTGCTGCTGGATCTCATGTTGCCAGGCATGCAGGGCCTGGATGTATGCCGTGCCATGCGGGCCAGTCGTAAGACGGCCAATGTGCCAGTTATGATAATTTCCTCCCGCGGAGAGGAGGCGGACGTAGTCAGTGGCCTTGAACTTGGTGCAGATGACTACATGACCAAGCCATTTGGTGTAAGGGAAATGGTTGCCCGTGTACGGGCCCTTCAACGAAGGATGAGTCGTGGAATGGAAAAGGGTAGCCAGCTTTGCTTCGAGGAGCTCAGTATTGACACGCTGGGGCATGAAGTAACGGTTCACGGGATTCCCATAAACCTGACCGCCACACAGTTCCGCTTGCTGCAAACCCTAGCAGAGCATGATGGTCGGGTTTTTACTCGTGACCAGTTGATCAATCTGGCGATTGGTGATGATGTTTATGTAGATACGCACAACATAGATGTGCACATCAGCTCCATTCGCCAGGCACTGGGTA
>JAGQVX010000024.1 GCA_020437755.1 Flavobacteriales bacterium | reverse complement strand
TTCTATAGGATTAAAACTGTATAGCGTGTAGTAAGGTCCAAATTCAAACCACCCCATCACTTTATATCCCGATATAAAAAGGGTTATTACGTCTGCTACCGACTGGAATTGTGGAATAGTTTGAAGAGAATCGACCATTTGGTAAACGGCTACTTCTGAATCGGTAAGTTCTATATGTCGTCGTTCTTCCCAAAACTCATCGCCTCTTTCATTGGCGTCATCGGCGACAATAATATCTGAAAGTCCGGTGTAAAAATCGTCCGATCGCGGTTCGTCGAACTTAAACTTTCGATAGGTAGAAGTTTTTCGTCCGAAGAACCCCATGGTCTTTTTGGCGATGTTAAAATCGATAACCAGGTGATCTTCGGTGAGCATCCATATTTCGGGTTCAACTTCATCATACGTCTGTTTAACCCACAGATCCTGGACGAAATTGATATTGGCGTCTCCGGCAATTTTAGCCTCAACTTCTTTGATGGCAAATGTGGTATCATTTACCCAAAACTCCCCGTCAAAGGTGAGTTCTTGCTTTCGTCGAGGTTGAAACTTTATAAGGTAGCACCATTTGTTGTCGACATAGGCGCTATCCATCAAATAGTACCGATAGAATCCAAAGCCGGAATTCGAAATTGGGCTCACAAAGCTTTTTCCGAAAACGATGATGTTGTTGTCGTAGATGTTGACATTCTGGTACATGTCTCCCAAGAACTGCGAAACCGAATTATTTTCAATTCCACTAACCTGGGTAGCTTCGATGATCTCTTTTTGGGCTTTGGGTTCCTTTCGGTAATAGTAGTTGGACATTGTCTCCGTCATGAAGATGGGGAGGTAGGCCTTTTGACCGGTAGAATCCAGATTTTCGAATACAAAGTCAATAGGTTTGAACACCTTTCTATTTGTGAAGTCTTCCGTAAGGTTGTTGAGGTCGAACTCTACCTTATTGTACAACTCATATTCGTACGCCTCAAGTTTTTCCCGATTGTTGATGTCTTTGTTTTGCAAAATAGCTCTGATAATTTGGTGTGCAGGGTTTTCCTCGTTTGTGGCCTTCACTACTGCAGTTCCAAGTTCAACCGCTCCAACGCTGAGGTAAAAATCCAGGGATTGCGCTTTGTCTTTTTTTACCGGTTGGATATTGTCTTTGTATCCAATAAAGGAGGCAATCAAGGAGTCGGTTGCATAGTATGTTTCGATGCTGTAGTTCCCATTGACATCAGAGGAAGTTCCAATTTTTGAATTTTTGAAATGCACGTGGGCAAATGGGATGGGTTCTTTCGTTTCGGCATCAATTACTTTTCCTGATACGAGGGTCTTTTGGCCTTGTGCCATCAAAACGCCTAATATGCTGAATAACAGCAATAACGATATGTGTTTAAAGCCCTTCATGGCGTCTAACCCGAATGTACGAAGATGCGCAAGAATCGTTCAATTGAAGGTAGGACAATGGATTGTTTATGAACAATAACCAGTCCTAAAACCAAAATAACGCAATAATGAACTTAATCTTGTTTGACCTGTTTCGTAACCCTCGCCGAAATGAGGATGCTGATTTCATAAAGCAGGAAGACAGGGAGTGCGACCAGGATCTGGCTAGCGACATCCGGAGGAGTGATTATAGCCGCCAGCACCAAAACAGCAACGACCGCGTGTTTGCGGTACTGCTTTAGAATTGCCGGTGTAATAATGCCTAGTTTGGATAGGGCGTAAACCACCATCGGTAACAGGAACATGACTCCCGAAGCCAGACAAATACTTGCCACGAGCTTCATATAGGAAGAAATCGTAATAATGTTGGGAACGCCACCTACGTCATACCCTCCAAGGAATTGCAGAGAAAGTGGAACGATAACGAAATAGCCAAACAGCACTCCAATAAAGAACAGGAGAGATGTAAAAAAGACAATTCCCCGAGCCATGCGTGCTTCTGTTTGCCGCAGTCCGGGTTTGATGAATATCCATATTTGCCAGAAAACAAAAGGGAACGCTACAATAAGTCCGCCAATGGCACTTATAAGTATATGTGCCATAAATGAACCCGACATAGTTGTGTTTTGCATGTGATATGGAATCTCTGAGATACACAACTTGTCGCCCAGAGAAAGGTATTCACTAAGGCGACACCAGGCTCGAAAGGAAATAAAATCGACATGTGCCGGACCGAACACGATGGTATCGAACACAAAATCTTTGAACACAAATATTACCACCGCGCACACCATAATCGCAATAACCGATCGGATGATGTGGGATCTTAACTCCTCGAGATGATCCAAAAACGACATTTCCTTTTCGGGTGCACTCATATCAGTAAATTCCTTCCTTAAGTATGTCGTGGAGGTGAACGATACCTGCATATTCACCCTGATCTATGACCACAATTTGCGAAATGCTGTTTGATTCCATTAAGTGAAATCCATCTACAGCCAAGGCATCGGATTCAACGGTCTTTGGTGTAACTGACATGATATCTTTTGCCAGGAGAGTGGACATATCCAATCCTTTTTCCAGCATACGGCGCAAATCACCGTCTGTAATAATGCCGACTATTCGGTTGTTTTCCATGACTACCGTGGCTCCCAGACGATTAGATGAAATTTCAACAATTACATCCGGAATAGGCGTGTTCACCTGCACTTTGGGCTGGCGATCCGGGCTTATCAGGTCGCTCATGTGGGTGTAGAGGCGTTTTCCCAAGGCTCCTCCCGGGTGATAGCGCGCGAAGTCAGATGCCTTGAAGCCGCGGCATTCCATGAGGGCCACCGCCAGTGCGTCGCCCATTGCCAATTGTGCGGTGGTGCTGGAGGTTGGAGCCAGGTTGTTGGGGCAAGCTTCAGCTGAAACAGTAGTGTTCAGGATCCAATCGGAACGTTCGGCCAGGAAAGACCCCAGATTTCCAACCATACCTACGAGGGTATTGCCCATGTTTTTGAGGAGTGGGATAAGTACCTTTATTTCAGGTGATTCCCCACTTTTCGAAATGCAAATAACGATGTCGTGCTTTTGCACATTACCTAGATCTCCGTGAATGGCGTCTGCAGCATGCATAAAAACCGCTGGAGTTCCCGTAGAATTAAGTGTTGCGACGATTTTATTCGCTATATTTGCACTCTTCCCAATACCGGTGATTACCACCCTACCATCCGACTGTAAAATCAATTGAACTACCTGTACGAACTGGTCATCTATGTAATCGACCAATTGGTTGATTGCCTGTGCTTCCAGTTGAAGGGTTTTTCGGGCTGATTCTGTGATGGTTTGGTGATCTTTCAAAATATTGGGAAAAATAAAATGTGTAAGGACGGTTCCAGCACAACTTGAACCGATTATTTGCGTATTTTAATGCACGCAAAAGTAGAAATTTATCCATGACGACCACTGATCTATCGCCCCGTCAGGCTCTAAAGAAGTTTTTTGGCTTTGACCAATTTAAAGGGGATCAGGAAACAATCATACATAACCTCCTCGATGGCAATGATGCTTTCGTTATTATGCCTACGGGTGGAGGTAAGTCCTTGTGTTATCAACTTCCGGCATTAATGCAGGATGGAACGGCGATAGTTGTATCTCCGCTCATCGCCTTGATGAAGAATCAAGTCGATGCCATCCGAGGATTCAGTCAACAAGATGGTGTGGCCCACTTTCTGAATTCTTCGCTAAACAAAGGTGAAATTACCCGGGTGAAGCAGGACATTGTAGATGGCAATACCAAACTCTTGTACGTGGCTCCGGAGTCGCTTACTAAGGAAGAGAATATCGAATTTCTCAAGAGTGTTAAGATTTCATTTGTGGCTATCGATGAGGCACACTGCATTTCGGAATGGGGACATGACTTCCGTCCTGAATACAGGCGATTGAAACCCATCATTGAGGAGATTGCCGACGTGCCTATTATTGCACTCACCGCAACGGCAACACCGAAAGTCCAAAGCGATATTCAGAAGAACCTGGGAATGAAGGATGCAAAAGCATATAAAGCGTCTTTCAATAGACCCAATCTTTACTATGAAGTACGGCCAAAGAAGAATGCCACCAAGCAAATCATCAAGTACATCCGCTCCAACGCGGGAAAGTCGGGAATTATATATTGTCTGAGTCGTAAGAAAGTAGAGGAACTTGCAGAAACCTTGCAAGTCAATGGTATTCAGGCAGCGGCCTACCACGCTGGCATGGATAGTAACCAGCGAAGCAGGATTCAGGACATGTTCTTAATGCAGGAGATTGATGTTATTGTAGCTACCATAGCGTTCGGTATGGGGATCGATAAGCCCGACGTGCGATTTGTGATCCACCATGATATGCCCAAGTCTTTGGAGAGTTATTACCAGGAAACCGGTAGGGCAGGCCGTGATGGCGGTGAAGGGAACTGTATTGCGTTTTACAGCTACAAGGATCTGGAGAAGTTGGAAAAATTTCTTCAGGGTAAACCGATTGCTGAACAAGAAATTGGAATGCAGCTCCTGCAAGAAGTGATCGCCTACGCCGAAACTTCTATGTCGCGTAGGAAGTTCCTGCTTCACTACTTCGGGGAGGAGTTCGACGAGGTTAATGGCCTGGGTGCTCCGATGGATGATAATACCCGTTTTCCAAAGGAAAAGTATGAGGGTCAGGATTATGCGGTGACACTTCTCAAAACAGTGCTGGAGTTCAAGCAGATGCACAAGGGAAAATTCATTGCCGATGTGCTCGTGGGAAATGACACTGCAGAGATCAAAACGTATAAGGCGAATGAAAGCGAGTTTTTCGCTCTCGGAAATGAAAAGGATTCCAGATTTTGGAATGCGGTGATTCGCCAATGTGTTGTGCATGGATTGCTACGCAAAGAAGTGGAGACCTATGGAACGCTCAAGATCACAGAAGATGGTGAGTCGTTCATCGAGGAACCAAAATCATTCCTTTTGATCAAGGAAATGGACTATACCGACGTCGATGATGAAGATGTAGTGGTGAGTGCCAAAGCAGGCGGAGGTGCAACCGACCAGGCGTTGTTTGATATGTTAAAAGATCTTCGAAAGAAAGTAGCTCGCGACAAACAACTTCCTCCCTATGTGATTTTTCAGGAACCGTCCCTTGAGGAAATGGCTACCAACTATCCGATCTCCCTTGATGAGCTCACTCAAATTGGTGGAGTAGGTGTGGGAAAAGCCAAGAAATTTGGAGGGCCATTTCTCGACCTCATCAAGAAGTATGTGGAGGATAACGATATTGAACGTCCCGACGACATGCTGGTAAAGTCGGTAGTGAATAAATCAGGGCTAAAGGTCCATATCATCCAGAACATCGACCGGAAGCTTCCATTGGAAGATATTGCCGACGCAAAAGGCAAGTCTCTTGAGGATATCCTTGATGAGATAGAAGCCATTGTAAGTAGCGGCACCAAAGTGAATATCAATTATTATATCGATGATCTCATCGATGAAGACTCACAGGAAGAAATTTTCGATTACTTCATGTCGGCCGATTCAGCAGATATTCCGGAGGCATATGAAGAATTCGATGGTGATTTTACCGAAGACGAGTTACGTTTGATGCGTATCAAGTTTTTGTCGGAAGTTGCCAACTAAGTGGCGCCGCTTGTTTAGAGGTTGCTATTAACCCTTAGCCGCAAGCCAGGCCATAAGACCCATGCCTGTTACTAAGCTTTTAGGTGCAATGTCGAATTGCGGATGATGTACCGGAAAGCAATGGGTATTGTCTTCTCCACTAGTTCCCAATCGATAAAAACACCCTGGAATTTCATGTGTGTAATAGGCGAAGTCTTCGGCGGTCATTCGTCGTGCCAGACTGTGAACATGCTCTTCGCCTAAAAAGTCAGCCGCCAGCTTAGCTGCCGATTGCGTCAGTTGTTCGTTATTGTGCAATACAGGATATCCCACCTTAATGTTTAAATCGATTGTGGCTCCCATAGAAGCAGCCACTTGAGTGGCAACTTGTTCGATCAATCCGTGTGCTTCGAACCTCCATCGTTCATCAAACGTTCTGAATGTTCCTTCCAATTTGGCCTCGGATGGAATTACGTTTGTAGCGCCCAGTCCTTCGAACCGTCCAAAACTCAGGACTGTAGGAGTCTCAGGGTTTGCACGTCTGCTTACTATTTGCTGAATAGCCACCACAATGTGAGAAGCTATGAGAACAGGATCAATATTCTTGTGAGGCATTGCGGCATGGCCTCCTCGGCCGCGCACAGTGAGGTAAATTTCATCGGCCGAAGCCATATAAACCCCAGGTTTGAACCCTACATGGCCAGACGGTAATTCGGGAAAAACATGTTGACCATAAATGCGTTCCGTGTCGTTGAGTACACCTTCAGAAATCATGAGCGAAGCTCCCCCAGGTAGTTTTTCCTCACCGGGTTGGAAAATGAACCGTATTGTTCCCTGCCAATGGTTCCGTGTTTGAAACAGGATGTTGGCTGCGCCTAGCAAACAAGAGGTGTGCACATCATGACCGCATGCGTGCATGACACCTTGGTTATTCGATTTGTAAGGGGCGTCGCTTTGTTCGGAAATGGGAAGGGCGTCAATATCAGCCCTTAGTACCCGGGTATTTGATTCAGGATTTTTGCCCTGAATATCGACTACTACACCCGTTTTCGAAACTACGCGAGCTCCGGAAATTCCAAATGATTCGAGAAGCTGGAGAATGTAAGCACAGGTTTGGAATTCTTGAAACGAAAGCTCAGGGTTCTGATGTATGTGTTGACGAATTTCCCGGATTTGAGGAAATAAGTCATTCGACAAATGCTGAATTTGTTCCTTAAGATCCGGCATTAGCAGTCATGTTACCGATGGACTTCCAAATCATACGAATAGCCGCATACAGCATAATCAGTCCAAAGATCAATTTCACCTTGTTTTCGGGAAGTTTCAAAGCCAGTTTGGATCCGAAAAATCCACCAATAATGAAGGTAACCGCTATAATCAATGCATAGGTGATGTTAACATTGCCGGATTTGTGGTAGTTCATAACGGCCAGTATGCCTATAGGGGGCAGCATCATGGCTAAACTGGTTCCCTGTGCCTGAAATTGAGTGAAACCCATAAAATAAATGAGTGCCGGCACGATAATCATTCCGCCACCAACTCCTACGAATCCACTGAGAATTCCTGCGAGAATACCAATGATAATGAGAATAATGAGGGTTCCGGGTTCCATGCGATTCTTCATAATACAGTGCAAGTGTATCGAATTTATGCTAGAAGTCCATGCTCAGCGAGAAATGGAGCACACGTGGTAAAACAATACCATCATCTACTCCCCAGGACCAATCCAGTCTGACAAAGTAGCCCAAAAGGCGAGATCTCAATCCGAACCCATAGCCATAAATTACCGGTTCCCTGTTGTTTTCGATCGTGACCGTTATGGGTCCGCTTTGAACTATCTGTGAATTGAACTCATTGTCTTCGGCGTATGGATGTGCTCCGGTCCAGGCTGCACCTACATCTCCGAACGTAATAATTTGGAAGTTTTGCAGGAAATCTGATTTGATGGGGTTTTTCATGAAATACTTCACAATGGGCCATCGTAGTTCCGCATTAGCTACGGCAAAGGAATTTCCATTGCGACTGTTGATGTAAAATCCACGAAGCGGAGTTCCTATGGATTGATAGTAGTAGTTCTGCGTCTCGCTGATCTCCGTATCATAGTTGGTACGCGGGAAAACCCAGTTGTCCACACCTCCAAGATAGTATACCAGCTTTCGATTGCCCAGACTGGTACTACCGGCGATTCGGAATGCCGCGATCAAATCTCTATGAATGCGCTGGTAATGACGTATGTCCAACCCAACCACACTGAAATTCGATTTCTTGACCGTAGGTTCCTGATAGTATTCTGCCCATAGCTTGTATCGCGTTCCGTTGTATAGGTTCAACCCTTTGTTGATCGTGTTGTCGAAGATCAATTCCAGTTTTCCACCTACATTGTTGATGTATTGATTCTTCCTTGCAAGATTGAGTGGGTCTGTAGACAAAGCAACAATGCGCTCGTTCCGATAGGTGAGTGTTCCGCGGATGGCTAATAACTCTGTGAAAGGATATTTCAACTGATAGTTGATCTGATGCGCATGAATCTGTTGGATGGTGAACTGGTTGATTTGTCGGTTACCCTGTCGCTGAAAAGTAATTCTCTTGTCCAGTCTACCTTTGAGGTTCTCAAAGCTCAATCCGTAGTCGCTGTTTTCCAGACTACCAGAAAGACGGAAGCCACCCACAACTTTATAATCTTCGAACAGATCGCTGGCCCCGAGCTTGATCATTCCACTCAATCCGGGAACCGCAGATCCGGGACCGGTGTAGGTCTGATAGAATTGATTTGCAAAGGCATTCGTAACCTGAGAGAGTACATAGTCGGTTGCGAAGTTTAACCGGTAATTTCTCGACTTGGGTAGATCCTGAACTTGCGCGCTATCGGGTTTGGCTGCACCAATAGTCACAGTCCCTTCTCCCAAGCTAATGGTCTCTTTTTCGAATTCGTAGTCTTTTTCTTCGCCGCGGAAAAGGTAGTTATCAATATCAACTTCACCTTGTTTTGAATTGCTTGGAATCTCCAGGATTTCGGTGCTTGTCCCTCCTGATTCAGTGCCGATTCCGGTGGGTCGACCCTCTTCGTTCAATACCTGATCAGTTGATCTGTTTCCCTTATAGTATTGATACCTCCCCTGATCATAGAATACCAATCCATAGTTGCCCGACGCCGGATTGAAGTCGTATTCCCATGGGCTCTGCGGAAACTTGGACAGCGGCTCTGAAACGGTGAAATAACGGTAGTGAATGGTGGTGTCAATGTGCGAAATGGTGGAGTCGATGCGAGCCAATTGGCGGTTGTATATTCCTCCGGCATTCGCCAAATAGGTATAGTTGAGGTCATCGTATCCACTCGGATGTGTCTCATCAATTTGTGGTGTGTTGGTAACCCGCTCCAGTAAGAAATTGTTGCCGACGGAGAAGATGTAGATGTCACGCAAATTACTCACCGGGAGCAGCGGGGGGTTGAGTCGCAATGTGTCATCCGGACGATTGGACGCAAAAATGATCTTGTCTGTTTTACCAATAAATTCGGGATGAAGATCATCGTAAATGTCATTGGTGAGTTGTTGCTGATTATTTCCAATGACCTGGTACAGGTATAAGTCCGATTGACCTTGGTTTACTCCCGAGAATACCATCCTTCTTCCATCCGCAGCGTAACTCATGTCGACAACCTTTTCAATTCGGAAAAGTTCCTTCTCCGTGACTTTTTTATCCTCCAGATTGTAGTTAGCCAAAAAGGCCCTTCCACGACGTTCGAATGTGAACGTCAGCAACTGGCTACTGGGGTGCCATGCAAGAATTGGGAAGCTTTTGTCGACGATGCGCTCCAGACGGTATTCTCGCTTGTATATCTTCTTTAATTTTCCAGTAGCGAACGAGTATAACCAAACCTTGTACTGCCCCATTTCATTGGTAACAAAGGCAATGTGTTCACCATCCGGGCTCAGTTTGAACTGACTGTATTCGTATCGTTTTTTATACTTCACCGGGAGTTCACCCAGGATTCGGGATAGTTTTTTCAGTTGCTTTTCTCCTTTCTCACCAAGTTGCTCCATGGTGGACCTAGGGGTCGCATCGCCTATTGCATTGCTTGTTTTTGGCTTTCCTTCGAGCAGTTCAAAGTCGGGCAAAGCCGAACTGGCCTGCGCTCTGCGGAATTGGTTGAGGTAATATTCCTTTACGTCTGTTGTGATGGTCTCGAGTGAAACGCCCAGCACAAACAAGAATCCGCTTTCTATGTTTCTGCTTACTCTTGTCATGTACAGAATGTTGGGGATCACCGCAGGACCATAAACGTCCGAGATATACTTCCAAACTGCATGTCCGGCATACTGAGCCGAAACACCTTCAAGCCGATTGAAGTGGTCAAATTTGCCTGTTTCAAATCCCGACTTGATTCGGCTTTCCGCTTCCGGGGTCCAGGGGTTGGACATAAATGAGATCAGTCCTTCTTCGTACCAGTTGGGTATGGTTAACAGTGTTGAATTCTTGATGACGTTCTTCCAGTCGCCACCAAACATCATTTGAGAGAATAAAACCCGTGTAAGGTTACCGCGAATCTGCTCATCGAGCTGTTGGTGACTGCCCTCATAGTAAAGAAACATCTTCGAGCCTATGATGCGTGTCTGTCCCCCAATGTTGTATTGTGTTTCATCCTGTATCCCTACGTTGCTCTGTCGAAATTCACTTTGCTTATTGTACACTACGATCTGAACAACATCCTCCAGGGGATAGTCCATTTGGGCTTCGATTTCGGGTAGTTGCTTGCGTGCAGACTGCAAAGCATATTCGGCAAGTTCCTTACCCCCTTGATAAAAATAGACTTCAAAATTCTTGTCGGGATAGTACAGCCAATTGAAATCACGGTATTGTACGCGGTTTTTACCAAATTCCTGGTTGGAGCCAATGTAGAATTGAGCCCCTCCCCAAAAGGGAACCAGGACTGCCAGGAAGACTAATATTCTGGTAATCAAATTATTCACGTATCATGTTTGGCCGTGATGTTCCGGAAGCGTAAATATAACTCATTTCACCCACCTTTATTTTAGTTGCAGAACCCTATTTTGGTGCTAGTTTAGCAGTTCAAAACCAAAGGATTGCAATCCTGAAACAATTCCACTATGATTTTGATCGAGTCTTTCACTTTCAATGCTTTCCAGGAAAACACCTATTTGCTTGTTGATGAAACAGGTGAGGCCATCATTATTGACCCTGGAATGAGTACTTCCGGTGAGGAGCGTGTTTTGGATGAATTCATTCAATCCAAAAACCTCGTTGTTAAAGCCATAGTGAATACGCATTGCCACATCGACCACATCATGGGAAATGCGCATTGTGTTGCAAAATACAAATGTCCGCTGCTTTACCCGCAAGGAGAGGAGGTTGTTTTGGAATCCGGTGTACACGTGGCTCAAATGTACGGGTTGCCATACCACGAATCTCCCCGTGCAGATCGTTATATCGCTGAGGGTGAAACGATTTCATTTGGCAATGCAAAGGTGCGCGTCATTTCTGCTCCGGGTCATTCACCCGCCCATGTGGTGTTTGTTCACGATCAACAGCGCTTTGTGATTGGTGGAGATGTTCTTTTTTTGAACAGCGTTGGCCGAACAGATTTACCGGGAGGGGATGAGCAAACGTTGAGGAAAAGTATAGAAGAAAAAATGTTCACGCTTCCCGACGAAATGATGGTATACCCCGGTCATGGACCTGCTACCCAAATTGGACTTGAGAAGCAGAACAATCCATATGTTAACGGTTTAGGAACGGGACTTTTTCAGCGTAAATGAAAAGGTTGACCCCACACCTTCCGTGCTGCGTACGTTGATCGTTTGACCGTGCAGGTCAATGATGTGTTTGACAATAGCCAGCCCAAGTCCAGTACCACCCTGATTTCTGTCGCGACTTTTGTCCACCCGGTAAAATCGCTCGAATAAGCGTGGAAGATGCTCTTCAGCGATCCCAATTCCATTGTCGGAGACTTCAACCAAAATGGTATCCTCCATGTCGTAAAAACGTATTCGTGTTTCCCCGTTTTCTACCCCATAGTTTATCGAGTTCACGACTAAATTGACCAATACCTGTTCGATCTTCATTTTATCGGCGCGAACTGTAATGGGGCGTTCACCAAGGTCTTTGACGAACAAACGGATATGTCTTTTTTTGGCCTTGTGCTCTAAACTATCCACCACAGAATGCACCAATTCTACAACATTGAAATTGGTGAGATTGAGCTCAATCTTTCCTGTTTCAATTTTTGCAATGGAATCGAGATCCTCCAGCAAGGCCACCATGCGTTCAGTACTCTTCTCCACTTTTTCAAGGAACGTCCGGTTGATTCGCGGGTCTTCGAGTGCGCCTTCAAGAAGGGTCAAGACGTACCCCTGAATGTTGAAAACAGGGGTCTTGAGTTCGTGCGAGAGGTTGCCGATAAATTCCCTGCGGTAGGTGTCCTTTTCCTTAAGTACCTGGATTTCTTCAACCTTGTGCTCAGCCCAGTCCAATACATCTTCTCTGACCCGATCAAGTGGATCATCGTTGTCCAAAATCTCAGTGCGCCGTTCCTTGGAACTCTTCACCCGGTGGATGGTCTTGTAGATGATTTTTACCTTGTCATAGATAAAACGCTTGATCGACCAATTAATGATCAGGAAAGCCACTCCAAAAGCCACCACGAAGACAATAACCGTAAGCCAGGTCACTGAACCAGTGCTCCAATATTGAACTAAAATGCTTGTGAATGCTGACGCAAGCGCAATGAGCATTGCCGTGTTCAGGGCAATGTTTCTCGGTGTATCAAAAGCCATTAGGCTTCAAATTTATAACCTACGCCTTTAACTGTCTTAAAATAATGATCACCAAGTTTTTCACGGAGCTTGCGAATGTGTACGTCGATAGTTCTGTCACCTACGATAACATCGTTCCCCCACACGCTCGAAAGGATTATTTCGCGAGTAAATACGCGTCCGGGTTGTGAAACGAGCAGGGCAAGCAATTCAAATTCTTTCTTAGGGAGTGTTAATTCTTCTCCATCGGTCATTACTACGTATCGTTCCTTGTCGATGGTAATGCCATTGCTGCCCTGATTGTTCTTCCCGGCGTTTTGTTCCTGGCGCCGCATTAATGCTTTTACCCGGCTCACCAATACCCGTGGTTTGATTGGTTTCGTGATGTAATCATCTGCACCGGCATCGAATCCGGCAATTTGACTGTAATCTTCACCTCTGGCGGTGAGGAAGGCAATGACGCTCGAATTCAGCACGGGAATTTCGCGCAGGTGCATGCACGTTTCCATTCCGTCCATTTCCGGCATCATGACGTCCAGGATGATGAGGTCGGGAAGCACTTTTTTGGCAACCTCCAGACCTTCACGTCCATTGGGAGCGGTGTATACTTCATAGGACTCCTTTTCCAGGTTATACCTCACAAGGTCTAGAATATCCGGATCGTCGTCTACGAGAAGTATCTTTTTCTTGCTCATGTGTCTTTCAATTTACAGTGCAAATTTAGGCGCGAAATATTAAGGGTGGGTTAACTCTCTCTTAACAACATCATGGTGTTGCATATCTAGCCATTCGGCAAATTACTAAGTTCCTGAGAATGTTGAACGGCATTTAGTCACATTTGAACCAACTGCTCTTAAAGCATGGAATGCATACCTTTGAGGCGTGACGCAGTCGAATCGAATTGTATGGATTACCGGTGCCTCATCAGGCATAGGGAGAGCGCTGGCTAAAGTCTATTTAGAGCGGGGGTGCAGGTTAGTGCTTTTTGCGCGAAATACGGAACGTCTTAAGGTATGGGTTGAGGAGCAACAAGCCTCCAAATCGGTAGCCGTGGAGTATCTTGATCTGGAAGATTCAGGACAACTCGAGGCTACTGTTATACGAGCTCAAGAGCATTTTGGAGGGGTTGATTTATTGATCAACAACGCCGGGATTAGCCAGCGCAGCGAAGCTATTCAAACCACGATGGAGGTGGACCGACGCATCATGCAGATTAATTATTTTGGCAACGTTGGACTTACGAAAGCGGCTTTACCCTATCTCCTCCAAAGCCGGAAGCCTTCTATTGTTGTGGTAAGTAGTTTGTCAGGCAAGTTTGGCTTTTTTCAGCGTTCGGCATACGCGGCGGCGAAGCATGCGTTGCACGGGTTTTATGAATCCCTTCGGTTGGAGCTTGATGAGCAAGGTGTGAAGGTGTTGTTGGCATGTCCGTCTTTTGTAGCGACATCGATTGACGAAAATGCCCTTGATAATACCGGAAAAGCCAATGGTCAAAAAGACGCCCGCCTTCAGGAAGGTATGTCACCCGAAGCATGTGCAAAGTCTATTGCAAAAGCTGAGGCCAGAGGGAAAAAGGAAATCGTAATAGGCACTAAAGGACGGTTTGCCGTATGGCTGAGCAAGTGCTTTCCAAACATATTTTTTCGCGTACTTAAAAAGCAATCGGCCGCATAAAAAAAGCGCCCGAAGACGCTTTTTTGTTTTTCTGAGTTTGTATAGCTGGTATCAGTGACACCCGTTAATGTATTGATCCAGTTCGCGAATGCTGCTGCTGAAGCAGAACTCACTGTTCACTATATAGTACCTGTCAGGGTCCACTACCCGGTGGAAAGCGAATTTTGCAAATTCGAGTTTGGTCGATTCAAATGAGAACTGCTTCATAATTTGTCGCACCTGATCGCTGCTTACCCATTGATTTCGCAGAGACTGGCGGGCGATGACCAACTTGTCACTTTCAAAACAGGCATCCCGTATTTGTCTGATAATCCGCTGGAAATCGCTGTGGCACATGCATGCAGGAGCTGCGTAACCCATACCACCTCCGCAAGATCCATATCCATTGTTACCGTTATTGTGGTGATTGTTGTTGTGATTGCCGTGGTACGGATCCGAGTATGGATTCGAGCAGGCCGTGTAGGCATTCGCCAAATGGGTAACCCGTATTACTTTAAGTTGGTTTCCACGATGCACTTGTGCATCCACACAAGATTGAGAAGGAATTTCAATGAATCCATCATACAGTATACTCACCTTGCCACCACCATAGCCATAAGGATTGTGCTGTTGGCGTGTTACTTTCAATCGGTAACTGCCCGGCTGCAGGTTATTGAGGTTGAAGGAATTGTTGGAAAAAAAATACTGGTGATCGAATTCTACTTCGAATGTGCCTTTATCCCAGGTGGTCAGGTTGAGTTCGGAACCCCTCGCCATGGCAGCCGTGGCTAACATCGAGAGGCCCAACAAAAGGATAAAAGCAATTCCCAGATTGAGGTGCAATCCGTTTCTTCCAGAATCGGAGTTGCGGAAATGTAATTGAGCTTTCATTTTATGGCCCTCCATTAATTAGTTAAACATGCCCATCAAAAGCAAGTCTTGTGCCAAAAACCGAAAGCGAGCCTTAATAGACAGTGTTACAGCTCGTTACATTGAGATTCCCTATTGGGTTATTCTTTAATTCTGGAGAATTTCAGGGCCTTGAGCATATAATCGGGAAGGGGTTTGCGTGGGTCACGTTTTTCGACGTTCAGGAACAATCCCCATTTTTCTACCAGTGGGATCTTGTACACTTCGATGAGTTCCAGCCAGATTTTATCGGGGTCATCTATATACACGCAATGAACGCGTGTTTTACCCATATGAAGAGAATTGCTGCTATCACAAGTAAACGGGAAGCCGGCAGTGGTAAGATTCTTTTCAACTACTTTCATCCCCTTAACATCGAATCCTAAATGCACAAAGCCGGTGTCGGCCCAAATACGATCTTCGTAAATGTAGCGATGGTCTCCATCCATGACCTGTACCAATTCAATGTAGGTTTGTCCGGCTACCTTTCCAAAATTCCCTAGAGTCTTGGTAGACTGGGTAATCCGCACACGTCGCATAGTTCGGTCACCACCCGGCAAGTGAAGCAAATCATCAAATACCCCTTCTTCATCGTAAACGAGCTGATCATAACCCATTTGATCACGATAGAACGCCCAGCTTAGGTCCATATTAGAAACTCCCATCATGCAGCCACAGATTCCGCCGCTGTGATGACCGGTGGAAACAAACCAATCAGAGCCTTCTTCGAAGAAGAACCAATTTCCATCCAGGTCTTCGATTGAGAATACCCTTTTACCGTCTGGTGTTGTTACAATGTCGGAGACATGTTTTGCTCCGTTTGCTTTTACCTGGACATGTGAATCCTCAATCGATTTGCATTTCACTCTTCCGGCAAGTATTCCCAAGTCTCCAAAGCGGACTTTGAAAACGGGTTTTTGAGGTTCAAATGAAGTGGGGCGGATGACCTCCATGGCGCAGCCGCCCTGAAGATTCAAGATCATGCTGGCCCGTTTGGTTATAGTTGAATTTCGGGTGTAAATGTCCATCAACGGTGCGTCGGCAATGGAGTCAAAGAAAGGCACATCCATTCCCAAATGCTTTCTGAAGTAAGCCAGGGATTGATCCATATCTGTGACTGCGACACCCAGGTGTTGAATACCATTTATGCTTGTGTACATGATCTAGTTGTTCAATTGAAATGTAATTGCGGCGATTACCTTTTGGCGAATGCCCAGATACGATTCTGCCAATGCATCTTTTCCCGACCTGCCTTTGCGCACCCAACGTGCTGTTTTGGCTTTCAAGTGGAAGTCGTGGAATATCAAGCTGATCCATCCGGAAATCAAGCCAGCGGGAATTGCGATAAGTGAAAGCCACCAGTTTTGAGTTACCAGTCCGAGAATCAGGTATAAAACCACCCACATAATGGGAAGTGTGAAGATACCGGCAAAGAACATGATGGAGCTTTTGAAATGGACGTCCTTAATTTTATTCTTCACAAATTCATGGATCAGATACCCGGTGATTCCATTGACAACTATCCCTAAAAGTGCCGGCAAAAAAAGCAAGGCCATTGCTATCTGATATGGAACAGCGCTTCGTGCATTGGAGACAGCTTCTTCTAAGTATTCAGTTGGAATTTTCAGTTTTTCAATCTGGCGATGCACGGCCATAAAAGATTTACGAGTTGAGGCAAATTCATCGTCTTCCTTGTCGCTGAGTGAGAGAAAGCGGGTGTAGGCTTGATATGCCAAAAACTCAGTGTAAAGTCCCGGCTTATGTTCAAGCTTTTTGAGAAAGATGTTTGTGCCAATATATCTCGAAGCTTCAGTAAAGTCATATAAGTCTCCGGTGGGAATGTTGATCATTTGATCTTTCAGTCGGTTTCGCACTTCCACAATGAAGCGGTTCATGCCAATTGCCGGATTCTTTTCGTAATCTTCAATGAATGGTGTAAGACTAATAGGTTCTCCAAAATTCAGTAGGAGGTTGCTGCGAAATTTGTTGAATGCACTATATTCCAGTCCGGTGGGAATCACCTGTACTTCGCGTGATTTTCCTGTAGATTCCCAGGCGCCAAATGCCACACGGGCGATGCCTTTTTTTAGAGGGCGAAGGTGCTTGACATGATTGTGGTTACCTTCAGGGAACATGCAAATAATGCTGCCTTGCGCCATACGTTCGTAGCAAATGGAGAACACCTTCGCATTGCGGTCATGCAAGTCGTCTACTTTATCACGTTCTCGATACACAGGAAGCATGTTGAGGTGCATCAGAAGCTTTCGAGCTACGGTAGACCTAAAAATATCAGCTCTGGTTAGCCAATGCAATTGGCGCGGCGCGAAGGCACAGCAGATGAACGGATCCATCATGCCGTTTTGATGATTTGCCACGAGAATGGTGAGTTTATCGGAATTGGGAATACGCTCTTTCCCTACGCATTTTATACGTCGGTAAAAGACACGCATTGCCATCTTGACCGGAGGTTCAAGAATCCAATAGCCCAATGAAAATCTACGTCCTCGTATTTGCACGTTTTATCGCAGTTCAGCTCCAAGTTCCCGGTTGAGGGATTCCTGGATTTTGGACATAATTTTATCTACCTGTTTATCACGCAAGGTTTGTTCTTCATCGCGAAAAGTGAAGCTCACCGCGTATGATTTCTTACCGGCAGGTAGGTTTTTGCCTTCGTACACATCAAAAAGTCCCACAGACTGGAGAATCTTTTTGTCTTGTTTCCTTGAAATTCCCTCGATTTGCTGGAAGGTGATTCCGGTATCGACAAGGAGGGAAAGATCCCGGCGCATTTCGGGGAATTTCGGCAATGAATGGAACGAAGGATGTTTTGTACTCAACATTTCCAGCAGGCTGTCCCATTTGACTTCGGCATAATATACCGGTGATTTAATGTCAAATTTCTTGAGCAGCGATGGGTGGATTTGGCCCGCAATCATCACTTCTTTGTTTCTGATTTTGCGGATAAGCTTTTGAGCAAAGATACTATCTCCTTCCATCATTTCGTCGCGAGGAGCGTCGAGATTGAATTTGGCGAATGCCCCATCAATTGCCTTAAGAACCGAGAAAATACTTGATGGGGTCTCTTGCTTGTCCCAGTTTTGCTCATGCACATTGCCGGTAGCCCATAAAGCGAGCATGCCTTTTTCATCAAAGCCTGCCTCAGTTCTGAAATAGGTCTTTCCAAATTCAAAAAGTTTCAGATCGGCATTTCGGTGGTTTTGGTTCAGCACAATGGCTTCCAAACCTTGAAACACCAATGATTGTCGCATAGCATCCAAATCGGAACTCAATGGATTCAGCATTCGGACGGTGCGAGCAGATGTAATTTCACCATCCTCAATCCATGTGGCGTATTCTGAACGAGAGAGGGAATTGGACATGATTTCATGCCATCCGTTGTATGCCAGGTAATCCGATACTTTGTACTGCATGGCATCCCGATCCACTCCTTTACTAAATGATAGTGACGCATTGAGTTTTTGAGGCATGGCAATGTTGTCGTAACCATAAATACGAAGAATCTCTTCGACCACGTCTGCTTCACGTGTCACATCCACGCGATACAATGGAGCTTCAATAGTCCATTTTCCGGAATCACGGTTGAGGATATTGAAGTCAAGTGAGGTCAAGATTTTTTCCATCACTTGCTCAGAGATAGATTGTCCGATGAGCTCATTGACCCGTGCGGGTGAGATGGTGATTTGACATCCGTCAAATGGAGTTGGGTTGCTATCGTAAACGCCACCATCAATTTCAGCTCCTGCAATTTCTTGCATGAGGAGCGCGGCACGTTTCATAGCAAACAGAGTATCTGAAGGATCTACGCCACGTTCGAAACGGAAAGAGGCATCGGTGTGCAATCCGTGGAAACGGGCCGTTTTTCGAATGCTTACAGGATTGAAGTAGGCACTTTCCAGGAAGATACTGGTTGTGGTGTTGCTCACACCCGATTGAATTCCCCCGAAAACTCCGGCGATACACATTCCTGCCTCATTAGCATTGCCTTGGAGTGCCTCGGCATTGCAAATCATAAGATCATCACTCGAGAGTGATCGTTCAGTATCGTCCAATGTGGTAAATCGTGTCTCATTAGGTAAGGTGGTTACCACAACCTGACCACCGCGGATTTGATTCAGATCAAAGGCGTGAAGAGGTTGACCGCATTCGTGCATAACGAAGTTGGTGATGTCAACGATGTTGTTGATGGGTGAAAGTCCGATTGCCTTCAACCGATCCTTTAGCCAGTCGGGAGAATCTGCAACGGTTATATTTCGGAGAACCAGTCCGCAGTATCGCGGGCACTTATCAGAGTCGACAATGTTCACTTTAACCGGACAATCAGCAGAAGCGCGAAAGCCAGATACGTCGGGCAGGGTCAGGTTTACCGTTTCATTGTCAATACCTTCCATATTGTGCAGTGCAGCGGCTAAGTCGCGTGCCACTCCATAGTGGCACATGGCATCTGTTCGATTTGGAGTAAGTCCAATTTCGAGGCAATAGTCGCTTTGCAACCCCAGAAAATCAGCTGCGGCGCTGCCTACGGTTGCTGACTCGGGGAGTACCATGATGCCGGCATGGCTGGAGCCAAGACCTAATTCGTCCTCTGCACAGATCATACCCTCGGAAACTTGTCCCCGAATTTTACCCTTCTTGATCGTGAACGGATCTCCATTGAGTGGGTGGAGTGTGGCTCCCACTGTGGCCACGAGAACTTTTTGTCCGGCTGCCACATTGGGCGCCCCGCAGACAATATGCAAGGGATTTTCTTCACCGATGTTCACGCGTGTCACACTCAGGCGATCGGCATCGGGGTGCTTACCTTTTTCGATGACTTCCCCTACCACAATACCTTGCAGGCCGCCGGGAACAGATTGGATTTCTTCAATAGCCTCGACTTCCAGTCCGGTGCTGGTAAGTATTTCTCCGACTTCCTGAGGTGAGCGGGAGGTATTGATGTATTCTTTAAGCCAGTTGTACGAGATTTTCATACGGATAGCAACATGTGAGATTAAGCGGGCAAAGGTAGGAAATTCAGACTGTGGATACCTTGTTAATGGAGAGGGGGGAGAATCCGGTGGGATTCACGCTGGCTTGGAGATTGGAAGGGTAGGTTGTTAGTGGCAGAATCATATCATAGAAGATGGATTATTTCAATTCATTCTAAATCACACCGATCTACTCAACTATTCATTCAGGACATTGATAATTTGACGGGCAAAACTGATATTTGTCAGCTTTTGAGTTGATGAAGTTCATGAGTGAAGGCTCTGTCTTCGGGGAATTTTGCAGTAAAGGTTCGTCGAAGTGGCTGTTTTCACTGCAAATTGCGGCGACCATGGAAGGTATGCAGTTGGATAATCTGGAATCTATTTGCGAGGTGTTGTTTAAAACAGCGGCTGAGGGGCTTATTGTCGCCGATCGCTCGGGGCATATACTCATTGTGAATCCCAAGGCTTGTTCATTGTTTGGCTACAGTCTGGAGGAGTTTAGAAATTTATCCATTGAAGACCTCATTCCTCAAAAGTATCGAAGCGAGCATCCCGGGAGGCGTGAGTCATTTCACGGCAATCCCCAATCGCGATCTATGGGCAAGGGGATGGACTTGTGGGCCCTCACCAAAGATGGTTCAGAGTTGCCAGTGGAGATAGGACTGAATCATTTCCGAATCAACGGTGAATTTCTGGTGATGTGTCTGATTTCGGACATCAGTGAACGTCGCAAAGCCGAGAAGAAGATACAAAAGCTCAACAAGGAGTTGGAATCACGCGTGGAACAACGCACCCGACAATTGCGCGAAAGCCAATTGTTGTACAGTATGATAGCCCGTTATTACCCTAATGGGACGATCAATGTATTCGATAAGGAATTTAACTACGTGTTTGTGGAAGGTATGGAGCTTCGCAAGGCGGGTATTGAACCTTCGAGTTTGGTGAATACCAGTTATTTGAAACGGTTACCTGTGGAGGTTCGTGATCGTATTGAGGTGGAGTTGAGGAATGTACTTGACGGTCAGAATACGGAGTTTGAGGTGCAGTCGCATGGTCATTACTACAACATGCGTGCAGTTGGATTACCAAACGTTTCGGGTGAAATAGACCAGATTTTAGTCGTAGAGCAGAATGTAACCGCTCAAAAGCGCGCAGAATTGGACTTGCAGAACAACCTGGAAGCAGAAAAGCAACTGAACGAGTTGAAATCTCGTTTTGTGAGCATGGCGTCTCATGAGTTCCGCACGCCTTTGAGCACCATATTGTCATCGACGTCGTTGATAGAACGGTATGAATCGGATGAACAAATTGATAAACGTGCGAAGCACATTCAACGCATCAAGAATAGCGTTCAGAGTTTGACCGAGATACTTAACGATTTCTTAAGTTTGGACAAGTTGGAAGCCGGTAAGATTTCTACCAATATTGTATCGTTTGATCTTGAAGCATGCGCTGAGCAGGCGCGTGATGAAGTGCAGCAGATTGCACGAGACGGTCAGGTCATTGTCTATGAGCATAAGGGAGACAAGGCGGTAGAGTTGGATGCCGGTATTGTGAAGAACATTATTTTGAATTTGCTCAGTAATGCCAGCAAGTACAGTGACCCGGGAGATACCATCTATTTGCGCACCGCAATTGTGAATGGAGAAGTTTCCATTGAAGTAGAAGATCAGGGAATGGGAATTCCTCAAGAAGATAAAAAACATATGTTTGAGCGGTTCTTCAGAGCACAAAACAGCACCAATATTCAGGGAACCGGATTGGGGTTGAATATTGTGAAGAAGTATGCCGAACTCATGGGAGGGACGATTGACTTTACCAGTGAACTGGGCGAAGGAAGTTGTTTTACCGTGCAGATGCCCGTTAAGGCTCATCAAAAATCACTGACAAGTACACCATCATGAAAAAGATATTGTTGATCGAAGATAACCTCGACATGCGTGAGAATACCGCTGAGATGCTCGAGTTGGCCAATTACAACGTGCGCACAGCCGAGAATGGTAAGATTGGGGTTGAGATTGCCAAGGAGTGGATTCCGGATTTGATCATTTGTGATATTATGATGCCTCAGTTGGATGGTTATGGTGTATTGCACATGATTTCCAAGAATCCTGATACATCGACCATTCCGTTCATTTTTCTGACTGCCAAGGCTGAAGCCAGCGATGTGAGAAAAGGAATGAATATGGGAGCAGATGACTACCTCACCAAGCCTTTTTCAGAAGTGGATTTGCTGGACACTATTGAAGTCCGGTTCAAGAAGAGTGAGATCACCCGAAAGGCGTTTGAGCGAACAGAAGAGGGACTGGAGACCTTCTTTGACGAAGCACGCGGATTGAGTGAGTTGCAGCAGTTGTCGGCAGAACGTCGAACCAAGATGTACAAGAAGAAGGAGACTATTTTCCGGGAAGGAGATTATGCGAATTACTTGTATTTCATCACGAGTGGAAAGGTGAAATGCGTGAAGAGCGATGACTACGGTAAGGATTTGGTGACCGATATTTTTGGAGAGGGTGAGTTTTTGGGATACATGGGATTGCTGGAAGGCGATGAGTATATTGAAACTGCCTCGGCATTGGAGGATACGGTCTTATCTATCATTCCACGCATGGAGTTTTTGGAATTGATTCGCAAGAACAGGGATGTGGCGGCGACATTTATAAAGATGCTGGCCAACAATGTGAAGGATAAGGAAATACGCTTGTTGCAGTTGGCCTACTCTCCGGTTCGTGAGCGTGTTGCACATACTTTGTTGAACTTGCACCGACAGTTTGGTAAGGGAGAGCAAGAAGAATCGGGCATTAAATTCAGTCGGGAAGACCTGGCGGCTATCGTTGGGACGGCTACTGAATCACTAATTCGACAACTTAGTGATTTCAAGGAAGAAGGATTGATCAAGGTAAAGGGACGGGAAATCCGTGTGCTGGACGAGCAAGGGTTACAAGATATCGTAGGAATGTGATCTATCTCAGGTTTTTGGCCTGACCATAGTGAGGAAAAATGTAATTTTCATGTGTGACCTTTGGGGAAAAGTCGGTGAGATGCATCGACGTTCAACTTTAACACATGACGTATGGAAATCAGAATATCGAGCAGTCAAACGCTGCAGCAGGTGAAAGATGCTTTTCATGAGCTTCTTCCCTTCATGAAAATCGAATTTTTCAAGCACAGTCATCACGAGGGGGAGGGTTCGCCCAAGTCGGATATGATTCAGGGAGATCTGTTGATCGGAGACCTTGTTCATGGGCATGAGGAAGGAACCATTTCTTTTGATTGGGATACCAAGGTATTTGAGCTTGAAGAAAAGCTGAACGAGTATTTCGGTTTGAATGTGCAAATTTTTCGAAAGTCGGGGAATTTGTACCTTGAAAGCACCATAAGTGATGAGTGGTCCTTGTCAAGGGTTAAAGAAGAAGCAGAAGAGTTTAATGAATTGTGAAACTACATTAATATGAGCACAACAAAGATACCGGTCGAAGATCGCCGTTACATGTCGGAATTGCATTTCGACCACGAGCTATGGGTAAACCAGCTCCGTTTTTTTGAACAGGAATTGCGCATTTTCCGCAACAGACTTTCTGAAGTCAGTATACAGAATACCAAGTCTGAAGTACGCGCGGAGGTTGAGCATTTTCAAAATCAGTTCATTCGTGAAAAGGAAGTAATTGACACCTTGATTCACGACATCAATCGTCATGAAGCGGTTTTGGTTCAGTTTGCCAAGGATCACCCTATCGCATCGGATCACGCGTATTTTGAAAACCACAATGGTTTGGAGGATCGTATGATGATGTTTGGAAAGATATGGTTTGATCTCAAGAAAGAATTTCTCGACTTTCTGCGCAAGCGTATGTAAGTCGGTTCGTCTTTGATAATTCCCGGGTATTGGCGATGCGTTCGATATCCGGGTTTTTAATGGGGCATAAAGCCAAATGCGGGGGTGGCAGGGTATGCATTTGGCGAATGCCGTAGACTTGAGAAAAGTACGAGAAGCAAACCACAGAAATTGACAAAATCCTGACCTAAAATTCTTGGGATGCCCGTGTTGAGTCGCTATCTTGCCACGAATAAGGAACAGATGATTTCTGTTATGAGATAAATCATGGAATCACTTGCCTGCTATCAAGCGGAGGTAAGGAAATCTGTGCAAAATTTGAGAAAAAGATAAGAGATGAAGAAAATACTTGTCCCCACCGATTTTTCCGAATGCGCCAAATATGCGGCTGAAGTTGCGGCTTCAATAGCCAAGAAGACCGGCGCGAGGATATACCTGTTGCATGCCTTGGATGTTCCGCAATACTCGCGCAATGACAGTTTTGCAACGATGACCGATACTGCCGAAGGTATCTTTTTGATGAAGTATACGAAGCAGAATTTTGCCAAGCTTTTGCGAGAGCCTTTTTTCGAAGGTGTTAATGTGGGTGAGGTCGTTCAGTTTGAGAACGCTTATGAAACCATAACCCAGCAGGCGAAGGAGCATGACATTGATATGATTGTCATGGGATCTCACGGTACAAGTGGATTTGATGAGCAATTTATTGGCTCAACGGCTGAGAAGGTGATCCGATTGGCTAATTGTCCGGTATTGACCATCAAAAAGCAGCACACTGATTTTGCGCCGAAGAATCTTGTTTACGCATCGAATTTTTATGGTGAATCCACTGAAGGATTTGAGAAGGTGCGCAAGTTTGCTAAGATTTTTGGAACGGAAGTGCAGTTGCTGAAAGTGATTACGCCATCCAATTTTGAAACGACTCCTTACAGTTTGGAATTGGTGGAATCGTTTGCAAAAGAAATGAAGCTTGAGAATTATACCGCCAATATTTATAACCACCACAATATAGTGGACGGAGTCAATGAATTTTGTGAGGCAAATGACGTTGAGTTGATTGCGATGGAAACGCATGGACGAACAGGGCTGAGCCATTTGTTGAAAGGCAGTATTGCGGAGGACGTTACGAATCACAGCAAGCTGCCGGTTTTTACGACACGAATTCCCAAGCATTCTAGCGACAAAGGCGGTATATTTCCGTCATAGAACTTAACACGCTTAACATCTGATGAAGAATCTATTAATTCCGACCGATTTTTCGGCGAATGCTACGGTTGCGGCAAAGTATGGTGTGGAGTTGTTTTTACCACACCTCAATTCATGTACCTTGATCAACACGTACGCACTTCCGCGTGCGGGGGCCAGTATGCTCGTCTCAATCGAGGATATATTAAAAGAGGAATCGGTTGCCGGGCTGAAGAAGGAGGCACGCAAACTAAAGGATTGGTTTGGGACCGAGATGGACATGGAGTTGGTATCGGAAAAGGGCGATTTGTTCTCTTCGATTTCGCGATTTGAGCGTGCCAACAAGCCCGAACTGATCGTAATGGGCACCAAGGGTGCTGATGAAATTCAGGATCGCGTGTTTGGAAGCAACACGTGGCGTGTGGTAGAAAATGCCAAAACGCCGGTATTGGTTGTTCCACAGATTGCTAAGACCGAAAAGCCCAAGCGCATTATGCTTTCCACTGATTTGTCGGGCGTAGAAGGAGCGATTATTGAACCGCTCATTCACATTTTGCAATTGACGGGCGCACATTTGGATGTGGTGCATATATCGGGCACCAAGTCGGCCGATGGAAAGGACTATTTTAAAGGGGCGCTCAATGAAGTGGACCATAGTTTCCATACCATATTTGGAAGTGATGGTGATGTTGTAAAAGAGCTTACTGACTTTGCCGATTCCAATGATGTGGACATGATTGCCATGGTACACCACCACCGCGGATTTTTCGAACGCATTTTTACCAGCAGTACCACTAAAGGTATGGCACTGGCCTCGCGGTTGCCTTTGCTGGTATTGAATGATTAAGGGGCACAGCTACACAGCTGATTCTGCTGAAGTACGATTGTGTTCAAAGGCTTTTATGGCATCCAAAAATTGGGTGCCATAGCATTTTACTTTGGCCTGTCCGAAACCATGCACATCCCCAATTTCGCTGATGGTTTGTGGTTTTTGCGTCGCCAGTTCACGAAGTGTTTTGTCGTTGAGAATCATGTACGCCGGGATTCGCGCTTTTCGAGCCAGCCCAAGTCGCACTTTGCGAAGGTGTTCGAATAAATCGTCATCTGCTTCACCGACCGGATCCTCGGAGGCAAGTGATCTAACTTTTCCACGCAGCTGAACGGATTCGTCTCCGCGCAGCACTTTTGCACTTAAGGGGGTAAGGCGCAGGATAGGGTATTTCCCGTCGGTGAGCTGCAGGTATCCCTGGTCTATTAAATCACGGAAATATCGTTGCCAGTCATCCTTCGAGATGTCTTTTCCAATGCCGTAGGTTTTGAGATCCATGTGTTCATACCTCATGCGCTTGGTCTGAGCCCCGCGCAGAAAGTCGATGACATATCCTATCCCAAAAGTTTGCTGTAATCGATAAACTGCAGAAAGTGCTTTTTGGGCGATTATAGTACCATCGAAGTGCTCGGCTTCTTCCAGACAAACATCACAATTGCCACAGTTTCCAGGGTGCTTTTCCTGGAAATAGGCCAGCAGCGATTGTCGACGGCATTTTCGGCTTTCGCACAAATTGATGAGTTGGTTTAGTTTCTCGCTTAAGAGGTCGCGGTATTCCTCGTTTTCCACCTCGCTGATGAATTCTCGGAGAAGCCGTGCATCTCCGCCGCTGTGTAGCATGAGTGCCTGGCTTGGCAGACCGTCGCGGCCGGCTCTTCCGGTTTCCTGGTAGTAGCCTTCAATATTTTTGGGCAGGTTCCAGTGGACGACGAAGCGTACGTTGGATTTATCGATGCCCATTCCAAATGCGATGGTGGCTACGACTACACGAACGTCATCTTTCAGAAAAGCCTCCTGGTTGGCATTGCGTGCCGATGCGGTCATGCCGGCGTGATATGGGAGTGCTTTAATTCCATTGTCGTTGAGCCAGTCAGACAGCTGTTCTGTTGTTTTTCGCGCCAGGGTATAGATGATGCCGCTTTCTTCCTTTTGGTTTTTGAGAAACCTCAGGAGTCGTTCTTTCCCTTTTTTCTTTCGCTCAATGGTGTAGCGGATATTGGGGCGGTCAAAGCTGGCGATGAACACCTTGGGGTTTTCCAGGCCAAGTTGGTGGATGATGTCCAGTCGTGTGCGCTCATCGGCGGTTGCGGTGAGGGCAATCATGGAAACACCCGGATAACGTTTGCGCAGTGTTCTAAGTCGCAGGTATTCCGGGCGGAAATCATGGCCCCATTGTGATACGCAGTGTGCTTCATCGATGGCAAAGAAGGAAATTTCGATATCATCGAGAATATCTACCAAGGGCTCTGAACCACCAAAAAGCTTTTCAGGCGCTACGTAAAGAAGGTCAATTTTTCCTTGCCTCAGGCGAATCTCTACTTGTTCGCGCTGCACGGGGGTGAGGGTGGAGTTGAGGTAATCTGCTTCAATACCGTTTTGCCTCAGCGCCTCAACCTGGTCTTTCATCAATGCAATGAGGGGGCTGATTACGATGGTAACTCCGGGTTGCATAAGAGCCGGAACCTGGTAACATAACGACTTACCTCCCCCGGTTGGCATCAGCGCGAGGACGTCGCACTCACCGAGTAGGGAAGCGATGATTTCCTTTTGAAGCGGACGAAAACTATCGTATCCGAAGTATTTTTTAAGTGTGTTTTCCATTTGCGGTCTCGCGAAAATGGAAAGTAAATCCGGTAGCACCAAAAGATGTTTGTAACTGTAGCGAAATTCGCGTAGTTGTTGGATTTATAGCATGTAAGGACTACGACCTAAGTTCAAATGGGATGACTTTCCCTTGTTCAAGATAGTCCTTCAGACCTTTGAGCAACATTGCCCAGCAAAACGATGTGTGTCGGAAATGGCTATTGGCTTCTTTCCAGTTTTTGTGGTAAAATGTAAGTCGGGTTCCTCCATTGGCGGGGCTTAATGTGAATCCGAAAGCGGTGTCGAGCCAGTCGTGGTCGGCAATGGTCATGGTGATTTCGAATGATTTGTTGGGATTCCATTCTGTTACCTTGCCATACCAATCGTATTCATCGGTAAAATAGAAGTGATACGTTCCCCCAACGTGGGTTTCGCCTTGGCAATGCCGAGGCCACCAGTTTTCCAGTTGGTGAGGAATGGAAATGGCATTGAAGACCATTTCCAAATCGGCATTAATCGGCAAGTCATGCAGTATTTCGGCCATAGTCAGGAGATGATTACACGATGGATTAGCCTATGAAGTTAAAGAAATCATAAGAAAGGCGACCTGGGAAGTTGATATATCCTCACGTCCCATTTCAATCCGGCGGCTACCCATCGTCCGGGCATGGGGGCTCCCAGTATTTCCTGATATCGCGTGTCGAGGGCGTTATTTACTTTCACGAACAGGCTGAAGTTGCTTCTTATCGCAAAGCGCAATTGCATATCCAATAGCGTATAGTTGCGTGGAATGGCTGCATCAATGGATGCGTTGACATCGGGGTTGCGTTGTGTGAAAGTTGCAGCAGCCAACAGGCTAAGTTTCCTCCACGTCAGATCCATCGTTCCATTGAGCATGTGGGTGGGGTGATTGGCCACATATTTTGAAAGGGTGGCTTCTCCGGTTTCTGTTTGTAACCAGGTGTAAGCGAGCCCGGCTGTCCCTTTTAATTGAGTGGAAAACTCGTGCTTGTAGCGTGCTGTGAATTCGGCTCCAAGTGTGTTGGCATACGCCAAATTGGTTGCGTACAGATAGTCAGCACCGGCGTACAAGTTGTTCAGGTTGGTGATGTCATCGGCGTTTGTTTGGGTGAAATCGATGAGGTTGTCTGACATCCTGTAGAAAGCAGTAACGGCTACTTGCGCTTTATTGGACACGTTGTAGTCGGCCCCCAATTCATAAGAAGTGCTTTTTTCAGCGCGGAGATCAGGATTGCCTGCGTTGCGACCGGGGGAGAGGCTGTCAATTTGGTAGGAAACAAACCGTTCGGTGAAGTCGGGGGCGCGGAATGCTTGTCCGTATGCTGCACGAACGACAAATTGTTTCAACGTGTAGCTCACACTTGCTTGCGGAAGCACCGAGGTTCCGAAGTTTTCATCGTTTTCGACACGTAGAGCCACGTGGGAGTGCAGGTTCGTAAACCATTTGGCGGATGCCTCCCCAAAAACCCCAAAAGAAAGATTTTCGTGATTGCCACGGTCGGTGCTTTGAATGTACTTGTTCACCAACTGACCGCCATAGGCAAACTGCCATCGTTCGGCGTATGAAAAGCGGTGGAATAGCTGACCCACCCATTGTGTCACCTCGTGCTGATTGGCCTCGAACGCAGGATTGAAAACGAAGCGATCCTCAAGGTACTTGTAGCTCACCGAGGCTTCGATGAAGTGATTGTTTTTGAACCATGAGGCAGCACCATGCAGCCAGTTTTGATTGACCTGCTCCACCGATTCGTCGAAGGAACTGGCGGTGTAAAAGTACTTGGCGTTGAAGTCACGTCGATCAATTCCGGCGCGGGCATAGAGCTTGAAGTTCTCATTAACCACATAACCCAGCGAGTACGTTTGGCTTTGCAAATTGAACCGGCTATTGTAGGTGGTGTCGGTACTTACGCCCGATGCAAAGTTGGGATTATTGTAGGTTTCTCCATCTGAGACTACATTTCGAATGGCGGCTGAAAATAGAAGGCCCTTTTCATTAATGTTCATGGCAACATCCTGCATCCGCAGATCATGCTCGCCGAAGGTAATTTCGCCGTTGGTTTGGTACCGCTTGTCGATTTCCCGGTCAACATAGGACTTTGTGAACACGTGTACCACACCACCCACTGCATCGGCTCCAAAGGCGGCGGCGGCTGGGCCACGGATAATTTCGATATGATCGATTTCGCTGAGCGGAACGGGCAGATAAAAGTTGAAGTGTCCGGTGAGTGGATCATTGAATCGTTGATGGTCGATCATAATCAAAACCTGAGCGAAAGTGCTGCCTCTCATACCCACGTCAGACTGGACTCCAAATCCACCCCTACTGTTGATGTTGACACCGGCAACGTAGTGCAATAATTCATCGAAAGAGTTCACTGGTAGTTCGCTGATTTCGAGCGAAGAAATTACCTGAACATTGCGACCTGATTGTCGGCCGGGACTCTCTACATGTGAGGCGGAGACGATGGCTTCGGGCCAGGTGGTTGGGGTTTGGGCCAGGATTAAAGTATTGAATAACAGTAAGATGATGGTGATCCATGTCTTGGTCATGGTTGGTGTTGTTGGTTTCGGCTGCGAAGATTGCGCAGAAATGCAGACGAGAAACACATGGTTTTGTCAAATTTGTCGTCATACCTACTGACTCTCCAATTTTGGAGGTAAATGGCGATGCTATTTTGCGTCCATTGGGAAGATTGGAGCATGTGCTTCGTTATTTTTGCCGGGTATAAGCTGATCTAAAGACTTGAAAAACTTCATTATCCATTCGATTTTAACGATTTGGGGAGTACTGCTATCTTCCCTTTTGTTGGCTCAGGGCGGCATGCTGTTCACAGGGCAGGTAGTTGATGCCCAGTCGGATGAGCCCCTTCCATACGTCACGGTTGCCGTTATTGAGGTGGCACAAGGCCAAATGCTAACCGGGACAACCACAGATATTGAGGGCAAGTTTTCGATTCAGGTGCGAGGAGCCGATATCAGACTGGAGATTTCGTTCATAGGTTATGAGAAAATGTCTGTAACGGATTGGGAGCGTGTGGGAGGTCTTGTGGATCTGGGAATTCTCCGTTTGGAGAGGAGTACTACCAATTTGGATGAGGCCGAGGTAACTGCAGAGCGATCTACGGTGGAGTTCAAATTGGACAAGCGTGTTTTTAATGTTGGAAAGGACATCAGTTCAACGGGAATGGGTGCATTGGAAGTGTTGAACAATGTACCATCGGTGAATGTAGATATTGAGGGGAACGTGAAGTTGAGAGGGAATTCAGGTGTTCAGATTTTGATCAATGGTAAGCCTTCAGTGTTGTCGGACGATCCCGGAAAGGCGCTGGGTACGATTACGGCCGACATGATTGAGAGTGTTGAGGTGATTACCAATCCATCGGCCAAGTATGAGGCGGGGGGTACGTCGGGGATCATCAATATCGTATTGAAGAAGGATGAGAAGAAGGGTTTTAATGGATCCATTTCAGTGAATGCAGGGTATCCGCACAACCACAGTATTGGAGTGAGTTTGAACCGTCGTACGGAGAAGTTCAACTTGTTCACTCAGATTGGTGGAGGCTATCGATCCATGCCTTTTTACAGCCGGAGCGAAAACCTCAATTTACTTACCGATTCACTTATCCGGAGTGAGGGAGTATCGTATCGTGATGAGAAGTTTGCCAATATAACTTTGGGGGCCGATTACTATATTAATAAGCTGAATACCATCACGTTATCAGGTAATTTCGCTTATGAATGGGAGAGTCAGCCTTCTGAGACGGAATTCTTTTTCTATCACCCCGACGGAGAGTTGGCTACTCAGTACACCCGGGTTGAAGAGACCGGAGCCCTGAATCCAAAGTATCAGTATGACTTGCAGTACAAGAAGCAGTTTACGAGTCACAAGGACCATGTTTTATTGTTCAGTGCCACGGGTAGATTTTTCGGAAAAGATCAGTCTTCAGAGTTCAGAAATGAGTCGGCATCGGAGGATCTGTTCGTGAATTTGCAGAAGACCCAAACCACTTTCCATGAGGGTGACCACACCTTTAAACTGGACTATACCAATCCCCTTACGAAAGCAGTAACGATTGAGCTGGGGAGCATGTATGATATCCAGGATGTGGGTAATGACTATGCGGTATTCGATGATGTAAATGGGGTATGGGTTGCAGACAGCGGTTTGACGAACAACTTTGCTTATAACCAGAAAGTATTAGGGGTGTATGGAACGGGAGCTTACGAAGGCAAGAAGTGGGGAGTGAAGCTTGGGGTGCGTGTTGAGAATACTGATTTGCGAACCACATTGATCAACACCAACGAAGCTAACAACCAATTGTACACCAATTTCTTCCCGTCGGCCCACCTTTCGTACAAGTTCAATGAAATGTTTTCGATGCAGACGGGTTATTCTCGACGCATTTTCCGTCCGAGATTGTGGGATCTAAATCCGTTTTTCAATATTCGAAACACGTACAGCATTCGAACCGGAAACCCGAAGCTTGGACCCGAATTTGGCGATTCATACGAACTAACAGCCATCTTCATTTTCCAAAAGGCATCAATCAACACGAGCATCTATCACTTATATACGACCGATGTCATTGAGAACATTGCCACATTTGAAGATAACGTCACGATAAACCGACCCGAGAATGTGGGATCGCGGAGAAAAACCGGATTTGAGCTGAACGGGAAGTATCAGCCTCTGAAGTGGCTCACCTTCAATGGTGATTTTAATTATGGCCGTTTTGATCGCAAGGGGCAGTATGGAAGTCAGGATTTTTCTTTCTCCAATGATCAATGGTCTTCAAGGCTCACGGCCAAGATCAAGTTGAAGTATCAATTTGATGTGGAACTGACCGGTAGTTATCAATCTCGTGAGCAGACGGTTCAGGGGTACAGCTCCGGATTTGCATCGGGCGATTTTGGCTTGCGGAAGAAGATTAAAGACGGGCGGGTGGTAGTGAATTTTGCAGTTCGCGACATATTTGCTTCGCGCAAGCGCGAGTCTTTTGTAGATCAACCCAATTACTATTTATACAATTACAATCGACGCGGCAGGTTTATTACTCTGGGCGTTAGTGTGAGTTTTGGTAAGGGAGAGGCCATGACCTATTCAGGCGGTGGGCGACGGCATTAGGGGGGGTGTGCCCTGGGTGTTCCTTGTTGTGAGTCAATTCGGACGTTTATTGGTGTTTCCTCGACTACTTTTGGTAGGCAATCCAGAAAGTAAAAGCAAGCTACAGACTTTGCTGAATTATACAGAAAGTGAAATCTTTATTCGCGAATCGCAATACGCGAATCACGAATTATTGTTATCTTCGTATTTGGTAAAACTCACGGCGGATGAAAAAGCATAATGGAATGAGGCCACACGATATCGTTGTGCTCCTTAAAATTATTTGTCTTGAAGAATCTCACTGGCTAATGAAGGACTTGGCCAATGAATTGAAAATTAGTCAAAGTGAAATAAGTGAAAGCATCAACAGATCAACCATTGCCGGCTTGATAGGCAGCGATAAGCGCACGGTCAACAAAATGTCTTTGTTGGACTTTTTAAAGTATGGTTTGCGCTATGTTTTTCCTCAACGACCCGGAGCGATGGTACGTGGAATTGGTACCGGGCATTCGGCAGCTCCTTTGAATAGTGAGATTTTAAGTGAGGAACAGTTGGCTTGGCCACACGGACATGGAGAGATCCGAGGATTTGCCGTTGAACCCCTGCATCCCAATGTGCCAGAGGCATGTTTGCTGGATTCATGTTTGTATGAATTGGTTGCTTTGACCGATGCATTGAGAATGGGCAAAGCCCGCGAGCAGAACATTGCCTTTGACATGATTCAAAAGAGAATATTACGTGCTTAGAAATCGTACGATCAGTCTGAAAGTTGTTGAGCGTGTTGCCCTAGCTTTGGAAGAAATAAAAGATGAGGTCATATTCGTGGGAGGAGCAACACTGAGTTTGTACGTGACCGACAAAGGAGCTGAGCAACCTAGACCTACCACCGACATAGACGTTTCAGTTCAGGTTAGTACTTATGGCGAAATGGAACATTTACGTGAACGTTTGGCCGCTAAGCGATTTCATCCAGCTATTTCTGAAGAGGTTTTGTACCGCTATAGATTTCAGGATATTCTGATCGATTTTATACCTATTGAAGCTACGGAATTGGGACCGACGAATAAGTGGCTCAAGCCTGGATTTCAGGTGGCTGAGCATGTGTCAATAGGGGCAACCAGCATTAAAATTCTTCCGGTAGGGTTATTTCTTGCAAGTAAATGGGAGGCTTTTAAAAGTCGTGGGGGCGACCCGCGTTCAAGTCACGATTTTGAAGATATCGTCTACACCATCGATAATAATCTGGAGGTAGTCAATTCTGTGGCCATGGCAGGAGATGATGTCATTTCATTTCTGTCGGGGATGGCTCAGGAAATTTTGGAGCATCCCCACCGAAATGAAATTGTCGAATGTCACATCAATCTATACACTGCGGCAGTTCGCAGGGGAATCGTGCTTGAAAAGCTGGAGGCAATCTCAGCGATGGGCAGGTGAGTCACTCACTCATGCAAGCTTACTTCCCATGATACTCCATATCGGGCAGCGGTTCTTTATCGCGCACATATTTATTGAACCAATGCAGCGCCTGCTCCTCCACTTCTGAATTGAATTCACTCAATCCATGATCCCCTCCTTCAAACATGATCAGGCGAAAGGGGATGCGGTATTTTTCCAATTCAAGAGCCAGTCTGAGGCTTTGATCGGGTTTAACCCGCCAATCGGACGTGCCGTGCATAATCAGCATGGGGATGTTGGTGGGTATTTGATCAGCCCACATCACTGCCGATCGCTCTTCCAGTGCCGCGTCACGACGGTTTTCGTAGTCGGGCACCAGTTCCTGATACACCGATTCCATACCCGGACGGTCGGCCAGCAGGGTGAAATGATCGGTCACGCCTCCACCCACTGCTACAGCGCGGAGTTCGGGCATTCTGGTCATGGCCATATAGGTCATCATTCCACCTCGGCTCCAGCCGTACATACCTATACGCGAGGTATCGGCTTCAGGGATTTCAGCGAGCACAGCGGGGAGGATCACAACGTCGTCTACATCTTTACCCCCAAATTCTTCCATTCCCTCTCCACCGCCATTTCCGCGGTAGTTGCTGGCAATCACCACGTATCCTTCGCGCAAGAGACTACCCATCCAAAATACGACCATTGCCGGGGTTACCGCACCAAAATTTTTGTTTCCTCCCCGGTTGTAAATGATGCACGGGTGTGGACCATCGCCCGCCGGAACACCCAGGTACCCTGTGACCCGCAGACCGTCGCTCATGTAAGTGATGCGATACACTTTAACACTATCAAGAAAACGGTATTCGGGCAGCAGTTGCACACGACCATCAATAGTATCGGAAATGTAGGGGTACACGGGCAGCTCTTCCCAATTTTCGATCAGACTTTGTTGCACAATTAAAGGACTATCCTGGGCGCTGGCATTCAGGAACAGTAAAATCAGTATCAGACTTGAAATTGAGATGCGCATTTTTCGGTGTTTTATCAGTTTCCGGCATTCGCCAAATGGGGTATCTGTTTGTTCGTTTCGTTTTACTCTATTGCCAGTTCATTCAGCCGATTATACAGAGGCAAACACTCTTCATACAGCGGCATGAGGTGATCGGGCAGGGCAGTATTCTTGGGGGTGTACGTTCCAAATCCGGTGGATTGATGAACACTGGCATACCAGTAGGGTGCCCAAACACCATCTTCCGGCCGAGGACCAGCCTCCCAGCTCAGCATTGCGTCATCAAATTCAAGGTCCATCAGCCGGCACCATGTTCTCAACACCCTTTCCGGATTTTGCAATAGTTTGGCTGAGTCAATTACAATGGGCGTACAATTCATGCTTTGTAAAAACGTCAGCAATTCAATGTGGGCGGCATAGCCCACGTCCTGCATTTGCGGATGCTCAATAACCTTGGAGAAAGAAAGGAGCATGTCCTTTGGGTTTCGCGTGAGGATTACATTGTGCATTTGTCCCAGAAAGCTTCTATCCATGTCGAGCAGGTGATGGGTCATTTGCTTGAAAAACGCCACAGGTTTGCCATGATCTGCAAGCATCATTTGGATTACCTCATCTGCGTCCCGGGCCTGCGATTGGAGCACTTCTTGCGCGCCCGGATGGTAGGATGCGGCGTTGGAATGACTGAGGTAGTATGCGTACAAGGGCTCGTCGTACACCCGGGTATCCTTGCGTTGAGCGAAGGAGTACATAATAGCCGTCGAAATATTCCTAGGGCCCGACCAAAGGGCAATGCGCTTTTGAGTAGTGTTCAGCATGTTGTCAATTCATAGGGGTTTGATCTTCAATAAGTTCGTGGTACCATTGCGACAGTTTGCGTGTCATGGTACCCGATAGAGTGGGGATGGTACGGCCATCGACTTTGACAACAGGTGTCAGACCACCAAAGGTGCCGGTGACAAATGCCTCGTCGGCACCGTAAACATCGAAGAGCGAGAAATTCTTTTGCCGAATGACTATGCCTCTTGCTTCACAAATGGCTATCACATTATTACGGGTGATGCCGTTCATGCAGTATTGTCCGGTTGAGGTCCATACCTCGCCGTTATTGACCATAAAGAAATTGGTAGCATTGCACGTGGCCACGAATCCATGCACATCAAGCATGAGTGCTTCGTCGGCTCCGGCTTCAAGGGCCTGGATCAGTGCCTGCACTTCGTGGAGTTTGCTGTGGCAGTTGAGGCGTGGATCGAGATAATCGGGGGAGCCCCGGCGAATGGTACTTGTGAATAGCGAAATCCCTTGTTTATAGGTTTCTTCGGAAGGCACCTTCCACTCCGCGATGATCACCACGTTGGGACCACTAATAGTAAGCCGTGGGTCCTGGGATGGAGTTTTCTTAATTCCACGCGTTATCATAATCCTTACGTGGACATGATCTGTCATATGATTGGCATCGAGGGTGTTTTGAACCTGCTGCAGAAGTTCGTTTTGTGTAAAGGGCAAATACATTCCAATGGTTTTTGCTCCTTGCCACAGACGGTTCATGTGCTGATCGGCAAAAGTCAGTACACCTTTGTGCAATCGCATACCTTCCCAAACGCCGTCGCCCACTAAATAGCCGCTGTCAAATACCGAGATACGGGCTTCTTTTCGGGGGAATAATTCGCCGTTTATCGAGATCAGGACGTCCTCATTTCTGGGGTCATCCAATGCGTTGTGGGT
>JAGQVX010000249.1 GCA_020437755.1 Flavobacteriales bacterium | reverse complement strand
GGTGGCGTAAATTTACTTACGATGACATTATTACCCGGGATAAAACCAATCTGGATATCTTCTGGCTCAAAGATGAAAGCCTGGCGGACCTGGACAATCTACCTGATCCGGATATCCTGGCCAATGAGATCATTGAGAACATGGAAGCTGGGTTGGAGAGCTTTAGGGAGGTGATGGAGACGTTGAATGGGAAGGGTGTGTCATTGACAGAAATTTGAGAATGTAATTAGCAATAAGAGATGGATTTTTTCTGCATTGTCTATTTAAAATTCAATAATACTTTGTATATTTGCAGTAACATGTCCACCCCCCTTCCCGTTAGATCAGGGCGCTCAGGGTGGACTTTCTATTTTTATACCTATGCCTAAAGTGCCATATACCAAAGCGGCACTTCGTTATGTTGCCCAACTTCAACAACTTAAAGATAGAGGCTTAATCATTGAGAATGATTCTAAAGCCCTTCACTTACTTGAGAATATTAGTTATTATCGACTGAGTGGCTATTGGTATCCTATGTTAGCGGAACCAAAAACGGCTCATGCTTTCAAGTCAGGATCTACATTCAACAACGCATTTAAACTGTATTGTTTTGACCGTGAACTTCGAAAACTGATTTTGGGAGAATTGGAGAAAATAGAAGTGGCTATA
>JAGQVX010000248.1 GCA_020437755.1 Flavobacteriales bacterium | reverse complement strand
GGTAAAAAATTGTCTCAAAACTCTAAATATTCATACTATGGTAAGTTTTGTGCAGCTTTAAAGCAAGCAGTTAAGGATGGTATTTTAAAAGTCAATCCTGCTAATGGTGTAGATTATTTCAAACAAGGAGAACCTCAACGAGAATTTTTAACGCTTGATGAATTACAAAAAGCAGTTAACACAGAATGTGAATTACCATTATTAAAAAATGCTTTTATATTTTCAGCCCTTACCGGATTGCGTTGGTCAGATATTGAAAAATTGGTATGGTCAGAAATCCAACACTCTAAAGAAATGGGTTATTACATACGTTTCAGACAAAAGAAAACCAAAGGTGCTGAAACATTACCAATTTCAGAACAGGCAAGAGAATTATTAGGTGAAGCAGGAAAACCCGAAGCAAAAGTTTTTGAAGGTTTACATTATAGTGCCTGGTCAAACCTTAAATTACAACAATGGATGATGAAAGCAGGTATTATAAAAGATATAACATTTCATTGTGCGCGTCATACGTATGCTACTTTACAGTTAACTTTGGGTACAGATATTTACACAGTATCAAAATTATTAGGACATAAAGAATTGAGAACAACACAGATTTATGCAAAGGTAATTGATGATAAAAAGAAAGAAGCTGCTAACCGTATTCAATTA
>JAGQVX010000247.1 GCA_020437755.1 Flavobacteriales bacterium | reverse complement strand
CCATCCGCCCGCGAACTCCAAAACGTGAACTGATGCAAGGCCACCCGCCGCAGCTCATCCGGGTCATGCCCCAAGCGCAAGAGCGCTGCCACGAATTTCACATTCTCCGTGGGCTGCCCATTCGGATGCCGCGCCTGAAAATGCATCGAGGCCCGCTGATTCATAATGCGAAACAGATCCTCCGCCACCTGAATCTCTGACTCCGTGCAGTCGCCTTTCGCGGGATATTTTTTTATCCGCCCACCCACAGGCGGCCCCCCGTTTAGGGGGGTTAGGGGGGTTAATTCATTTAGTTCATTCTTATGAACTAAAGAGGAAGAGGAAGAGGAAGAGGAAGAGGATGTTGGCCTACCCTTCACATCTACTTCCCCCCCCCCTTCCGATTTACTTGGAACTATTTGCGAACTACCCTTCGCGGCCTTTCTCCGCGAAATCCCAGAGCTTTTTCCACCCTGCTGACATTTCTTCTGCCACTGCTTCCGCTCCAACCATTGCGCCCGCAGCTTCTCGTTGAAAATTTTTTGCGGAAACTTTTGCGCGTTAAAACAGCGCAACACTTTCTCCTTAATCGCCGGCCAGCGATCGCGGGCCCGAGACAATTCCGCGAGCACGGCGTCGTCATCCGGCAACACACAGTCCTCAGCAATCCACTGCTCA
>JAGQVX010000246.1 GCA_020437755.1 Flavobacteriales bacterium | reverse complement strand
CTCTCCCTTTTTTGATTAAGTAATCGGCAGCTCGCTGATCGATTTCATCCTGCGTGGAATTGCGGTTGCGAAGCAACCACTGGTCTAATTCAGCACGGTTGAAATAGAGCTTTTTCCCGTTGGGTTTGTAGTATGGAATACTACCCGCACTCGTCAACTTATACAGGTGCGATTGCGACAATTCAAGGTACTGACATGCTTCATTGAAGTTCAGTACGTTTTTGAGAATCAGGTTTTGATCTAAAACATGCTTCTCGATAATTTTGAGACGTTCTAATATTTCGTCCATTTTCTTAATTATTAGAGAATTAGAAATGGACATCTGGCCAAATGTCATCCTTGATTATCAAGGACTTGACAAAGTTCCGTAGAAGGGTTTGGTAGCCTTAGAAATGGAAATTTCATTCCTTGTAAGTGGTTGATTTACAAGGGTTATTGAAAAAGAGTGGAAATTTGAATTGGTAAATTGACGGCAAATTACCGCAATTCAACAATTGGGTAATTGGGTAAGCCAGAACTGAGTATCTACATAATCCGCTACAGCATCAGGGTCATTCCGATAAGTTCTGAATTGCTTGTCAATATCAGTAGCGTAGCGGTGATCTAAGAACTTGCGAATAGCTACATCCTTGATTTCCTTGTTTCCCGGAAACTGCCTTTTGTT
>JAGQVX010000245.1 GCA_020437755.1 Flavobacteriales bacterium | reverse complement strand
GTGATTATGAGGGGGCGGATGGCCGTGCGTTGGTCTGACATGGGACTGGCGGTTTCTGGTTTTTTAGCATTTATCTTTAGTAGAAAAAAATTGCGGCGTTATTGTTGCGCAAAAGCTGTTAAAACTGTTATCTTTGCAGTCGCAAAAAACACCGCCTTCGTTTAAACTCCGGCGGTCAGAGGGCGAGGTAGCTTCCCGCTTTTAACAAAGCGGGATTAGAGCGCCCGTACGGGAGGCCGGCTGTTCAAGTTGAAGAAAAAATTTGCCCACTTTTGTTTGGGTGCTGTATTTTTAAAATGGCGAGGTAGCTCAGCTGGTTAGAGCGCATGATTCATAATCATGAGGTCGGGAGTTCAAGTCTCCCTCTCGCTACGAAGAGCCTTCACGAAAGTGAAGGCTTTTTTTGTGAACCCACAACACCAGCCTCATGTTCTATTTCTATGTACTCTACAGCCTCAAAGATGGCAGGCTTTACAAGGGTTCTACTTCTGACTTGCCCAAACGCTGCTCATGGACAAACACTTGCTGAAACCTTATGGAACAATTAAGGGCCAAAGCTCAGCTGGGTAGAGCGCCCGTACGGGCCTCTCGCTACGAAGAGCCTTCACGAAAGTGAAGGCTCTTTTTTGTAAAAACACCAGCCTCATGTTTTATTTCTATGTACGCTAC
>JAGQVX010000244.1 GCA_020437755.1 Flavobacteriales bacterium | reverse complement strand
GGAAATCGCCCAGGTCACTAATTCGCCGGTGACCCATCATTACGAAATCGGATGTTCACACATTCGAAAAAATTCAAAACATCATGAAATCAAGAACACAACGAAGTGGTTCATTCCGCAAAAAAGGAACCCCCACTTCCATATCGAAATCACCTTCCAATCGCAGACCCTCCAAGCCGAAATCGAAAAAAGCGGGAGCAGTAGCCATTGACCCTTCAAACTTTATCCAAAAAGCGAAGCCAAGCGTTCAACTGGCCTACGAGTCGAAACGTACATTTTCGGATTTACCGTTGAGCACTGCCATTCAGCGAAACCTAAAAGCCAGAGGCTTTGAACGACCCACGGAGATCCAGGACAAGGCTATTGAACCTATCCTCGAAGGGAAGGACCTTTTGGGAATTGCTCAAACCGGAACCGGCAAAACAGGGGCTTTTCTGTTGCCCATACTCGAAAACCTGAGCAGCCACCTGTCACCGGGCTATGCCATTGTACTGGTGCCAACACGTGAGCTCGCCATACAAGTGCAAAAAGAGTGTGAAGACTTCTCGAAAGGGATGGGTGTTTATTGCAGCACATTTATTGGCGGCACACCCATAAACCGGGATCTTGAAAAGCTTCGCAGGAAGAACCACATCATTATAGGCACTCCCGGAAGGTTGCTCGACTTAATGTCGCGAGGTTCGCTCAAT
>JAGQVX010000243.1 GCA_020437755.1 Flavobacteriales bacterium | reverse complement strand
TGTCAGACAAAGAGTTTGCTGCGGTAACAGATACTAAAGCAGCTACTAAAAAGAAACCACAGCTTGTTGTTAGGTCTTTACTGTGAGCAGATTCATGCCTAAATTAGTATCTCATGGGTTTAAAAAATACATGCCCCTTGATAAGCAGATGAAGAAAGTATCTTTGATGGTTTTCGATTGCTAACGCCAATACTCAGCGGCCCGCAGGGTCCGTTTGGTGGGCTGGTTATGTTTTTTGGAGCACGACATGGATCTGAGGTTGCGATGATTTGTATTGAATGTGGCGCAATATTGACAGATGAAGAATATCATTACTACGAGACACGATGTGAGACATGTGAGGGTAATTGGCTAGATGCGATTGAGGAGTGGCGGCATGGCGGGCGAAATGATGAGTTTGACGCTATTTTTTCAATACCCCAAACGCCGTTACATTGAGCAATTTAATGATTACTTCAGTAGTGCGTAAGGAGCGCGAGCTACTGGAGCATCCAACTGAAAGCATTGGCTAGAAATTGATACAAAGGGCTGCAATGAAACCGCTATACATATTTGACTTAGATGGGACGCTGGCACTTACAGAGCATCGCCAGCATATTCTTAACGGATCAGAGCCGGATAAATGGCGCAGATTCTTTGCCGCTTGTGTTCATGACGAGCCTAATTCATCGGTAGTTAATACACTGCGTAT
>JAGQVX010000242.1 GCA_020437755.1 Flavobacteriales bacterium | reverse complement strand
CGATTCATCGCGCCCATATCCTGCATCCACACGTCAAAACCTACCAGATATAAACTCCTCCCACGCAGAGTTGCCTTTGAATCCGGAGCGCACTAATTTTGCGATATTGGGCTTGAGGGTACCGCCCCGAAGGGTCGCTTCTGTTAGAGCAAGAGCAAGAGTAGAGAGCAAGAGTAGAGAGCAAGAGTAAAGAGCAAGAGTAAAGAGTAAAAGTTCCATACAAGAGAGCATTTTTGAGGCAGCGTTGAGCCTACATTCATGCATCCTTTCTGAATTGCATATTTGCTGTACTCACCATCCTGTTGCAAATGATCGATCAATACGCGATACCCCTGCCGGAATCGCTCAAACATCTGGTGTCACATTAACCATTTTAGCACGTTCACATTCCGGAATCAAACACTTACAAACTCACTCAATCCAAAATTGACCTGAATTTTCAGACGAACTAATTTTGCGATATTGGGCTTGAGGGTACCGCCCCGAAGGGTCGCTTCTGTTAGAGCAAGAGTAGAGAGCAAGAGTAGAGAGCAAGAGTAGAGAGCAAGAGTAGAGAGCAAGAGTAAAGAGCCAGAGTAAAGAGCAAGAGTAAAGAGCAAGAGTAAAGAGTAAGAGTAAAGAGCAAGAGTAAAGAGCAAGAGTAAAGAGTAAGAGTATAGAACAAGAGTTCAAAACTAGAGTGCCTATTTTGGGGTAGTGATTCCCCTCACCTTTATTGATCCTTATGGGGTGAGATGGTTTTTGGGATCACATTTCGCATTG
>JAGQVX010000241.1 GCA_020437755.1 Flavobacteriales bacterium | reverse complement strand
CTCCGCCTCCGGATGATTTTCCTTCACGGCCAAAGCAGCAAAAAAACCCGCTGCACCACCTCCTATGATTGCTACTTTCTTGATGCGACGAAGGTAGGTAGATTATTGTTCGGAGATGAGCAAAAATATAAGGAGCAGGCAGGAACTACAGCACGGTTCAACATTCGGTTGCCATACGTTCCGGTACCTATATTTTATGGAACAATCTCAAGTTTCTAAAGAATATTCCCAATGCCGCGTATCATTGAAGATGTTATGCCGATTTGCCCACGCTAGTCCTTTATCAGCTTTTTGTATCCAATAATCTGACCATTGTTCTGTAAACGAATCAGATAGACGCCTTCGGGAATTGTAGATAAATCTAGCTTGGTATTTGGAGCAAATGACTTGTCTGATTTCAGTAATCTACCGCTTAAGTCCAATAAATCAATTGTGTAGCTTGAATAGTCGCTAGCAATTATTTCGACAAAATTCTGAGCGGGATTGGGAAACAGTTTAATTCGTTCAGAAGATTCTATGGCATCAATCCCTGTCCAGGTGTAAACATAATCGCACGAATCTGCAATTCCCGTCGAATACCATCCTAGCATGGAGTCTTGATAACATCTCAATCCGCTCGTGTAGTTAATATCGCACGCAATATTTGACCATGGATACCAATTGAACATATATTGTGTGTCTCCAATTTTTTCAATGATTGTCGACGTATAGGTGTCAGGCAAATTCTCATCAGCTTTGACATATGTAACATGCAGTGTTTTTAGGTCCTGACCATTGATTTGAGTTGTTGAAACGGCGTCTACTGTTATGGTTAATGTATCAATATTTTGCGCTTCGTCTTTTATTTTAATCGTCCATGAGCTTGTGGCAATTGCATTGAAGTCATAGAGGACTTGAAATTCGTTAAAAATGGTATCGAGGAAAAAGACGGTGTCATTTCTGGTGAACAGATATTCGATCTCAGGTCGGTCATTACACTCTATTTTGTGCCGTTTGATAATTTTCCTGCAGGTCTCACCAAACATTAAAGTGTCTTTTTCGGAGGTGAATTTTATATAGTCAATATTGTTTGAAAATGCGAACAGTTCATTGTAATACCATTCTGCTCCAATTGGCGCAAAATCTTGTGCACAGGATGTAATCATTGAAATAGCAACGACCACGGTCGAAACAAATCTTTTCATAGCGTCTAATTTTAAGCTTCTAATTGGTTGCTTGGTTCACCTGAAGCCTGCTCATGGGAGTCCGGGTCAATAAGTGAAACTCGCCTCACGAATATACAAAAGGTATCGCTCTAATGCATCACCACCCGAAACCTTGATCTTGGACAGGAGTTTTTGAGACTTCTCCAGGATTTCCACCTCCGCCTCCGGATGATTTTCCTTCACGGCCAAAGCAGCAAAAA
>JAGQVX010000240.1 GCA_020437755.1 Flavobacteriales bacterium | reverse complement strand
TTTTGGGTATAAGATTTAGGCAAAAATAAAATCAAAAATTGGAAAGCTCGCTACTGAGGTGTAACAAACTTTCCAACTTTAACTATAATGTGAGATGGCTATTCCGCCATTGCACTATTTTTCGAGCGTTTGCGCTCGTGTTCTTTCAGGTAAATTTTGCGTAAGCGCAGTGATTCCGGTGTCACTTCCACATATTCATCGGCCTGGATATATTCCAATGCCTCTTCCAATGTAAAGCGACGTGGTGGAATCAACTTCAGCTTATCATCCGAGCCAGCGGCACGTACGTTCGACAATTTCTTGGTCTTGGTCAGGTTGATCACCAAATCACCGGGACGGCTGTTCTCCCCTACTACCTGCCCTTCGTAAATGTCTTCGTTCGCTCCGATGAAGAATTTACCGCGATCCTGCAGGTTGTTGATACTGTAAGGAATGGATTTACCAGTCTCCATACTGATCAACGAACCATTGATGCGGCCGGGAATCTCTCCTTTGTGTGGTTGAAACTCTTTAAAACGGTGAGTCATAATCGCCTCGCCAGCTGTAGCGGTCAGCATATTGCTCCTCAAACCAATGATCCCGCGAGAAGGAATCTCAAACTCCAAAACTACACGGTCGCCTTTAGGCACCATCGACAACATTATGCCCTTCTTCTGGGTGACCATATTGATGGCGGTACCTGAAACCGATTCCGGCAAGTCGATGGTCAATTCCTCAACCGGCTCATGAAGCTTTTCATCGATGCGTTTGGTAATAACCTGAGGCTGACCAATTTGCAGCTCATAGCCTTCCCGGCGCATGGTCTCGATCAAAACCGACAAGTGCAGTACCCCACGTCCAAAAACCTTGAAGGAATCCGCTGAGCCCGTCGGTTCAACTCGCATAGCGAGGTTTTTCTCCAATTCCTTTTCCAAACGGTCCTTCAGCTGACGAGAGGTTACAAATTTTCCCTCCTGGCCAAAAAATGGAGAATCGTTAATGGTAAAGGTCATACTCATGGTCGGCTCATCAATGGCGATAGTTGGCAGTGCTTCCGGAGTTTCCGGATCCGCAATGGTATCACCAATTTCAAAACCTTCAATACCAAATACACCACAAATATCACCGGCATGCACTTGTTCCACTTCCTTACGCTCAAAGCCTTCAAAGACAAACAAACCGCGAATCTTGTGTTTGTCCACTGAACCGTCCTTCTTCACCAAAGAGACCATCTGACCATTAGTCAAATGCCCACGGTGCAAACGGCCTACTGCAATCCGGCCGATATACTTCGAGAAGTCGAGAGAAGTCACCAGCATCTGTGGTGTGCCCTCCGCAATTTTGGGAGCAGGTACGTATTGAACAATCTTGTCGAGTAATGGGAAAATATTGTCAGTAGGATTACGCCAGTCGTCGTTCATCCAGCCATTCTTGGCCGAACCAAAAACCGTAGGAAAATCCAATTGATCTTCTGTTGCATCGAGGTTGAACATCAGGTCAAACACCGCCTCCTGTACTTCGTCAGGTGTACAATTTTCTTTGTCTACCTTATTTACAACAACAATTGGCTTCAAGCCCAATTCAATGGCCTTCTGCAACACAAAACGGGTTTGTG
>JAGQVX010000023.1 GCA_020437755.1 Flavobacteriales bacterium | reverse complement strand
GCATGTCTTAGGCCTTCATTGGCTATTACAAAGGCACTATCAAACAGTCCTTCGTACAACAGGTTTCGAGTATGTACAAGAGAAATTGCCGAAGAATCGTTAAGACTTCGGCAATTAGCTTCTGGTGAAGCTTTCAATGAACAATAAAATGGGCTATGCAGCGCTGCTTGAAGAAAAATGGTAAGCAATAATCCCCTGCCCCTTCTTCTTCCCATCCTTTTTAACGGTAACAACCACTTCATTTTCACCAGTTTGTCGTGTGTAAGTGCGGGTGGAAGTTACTAAATGATCGTGTTGGAATACGGGGTTGTTAATAACATCAACTACAATCTCACGTCGTCCGCCGGTTACGGTATCGGAAACTGCTTGTCCGGTTTCACCTGCCGGATAGTAAATTTCTACTGTCAATTCCCACTGATTGGTGCTTGGGTCTACTTCGGTTAGGTTCAACCGCGGTTCGTAATAAGTCATAAAAATGTTTTAAATGTATGCGTGCTTATACCCCACCATCCATCTGCTGGTCGTGAGGTTGTATCCTACATTCCTGTAGTCTTTTTCAGTAGCTCTATACATCGGTTATTATTCCTGTTGTTAGAGATCGGTGGAGAATTATCTCAATTGTGAGGAAATCCGTCAAACAACGCTCGCTTCTTGTTAATTTCGCGGCGTGACTGTGGGCGAGCTCCTGGCGATTTATGAAAAAGACCTCCGTGTGGGTAAGGTCGTGGGAGGATTGCATCCACGCGGCAGTAAAACCCACCTCAAAGGACTCATTGGCTCTTCACAAGCACTTGTAGCTGGTTCAGCTATGCAAGTACACCGTGGCACGCATCTGGTGGTGATGCCCGATAAGGAATCAGCGGCCTACTTCCACAACGATCTCGAAAGTCTGTACACCGATACGAAAGTCTTGTTTTTTCCGCGTTCGGCCCGCGTGCCCTATGCCACGGAAACTACCGAGAATGCCAACATTTCCATGCGTGCGGAGGTGCTCAATGAGATCAACAAAGAGCACAATCTCCTCATTGTAGTTTCCTTTCCGGAAGCTTTAGCCGAGAAAGTGACCACCAAGAAACAACTCACCAAAAACACCTTCGATGTCAAGGTGGGCGACCATTTCGATATGGATTTTATCGATGAGGCGTTTCATGAGTTTGGTTTCGCGAAGGTGGATTACGTCTATGAACCCGGACAATACTCCGTGCGCGGAGGTATTGTGGATGTATTCTCTTTTTCTTTCGATCACCCCTACCGCATTGAGTTTTTCGGTGATGAAGTCGAAAGCATTCGAAAGTTTGAACCTGATACGCAATTGTCTATCGGGAAAATGGCTCGTGCGACCATCATTCCCAGTCTGGGTGAAAAACTCATCGAAGAAAGCAGCGAGTCTTTTTTCGAGTTTATTGGCGGTGATACTGTGTTTTGGTATGCCGATTACCAGGGCTGTGCGCATGAGATGGGCCTCGAGTTTGAAAAAGCTGAACGCCAATATGAAAAGCTAGAAGCACTGACCAACCACCTGGAACCGTCGGAATTATACATTGGCGAACACGAATTCAAACACCTTACTTCCGATGCCACAACCGTGGAGTTTGGCAGTCGGAGGTATTTCGTTGAGGGGGAGATTGTCACGTTTGATTTGGCAGTGCAGCCGGCATTCGCCAAAAATTTTGACATGCTCAGCACCAACCTGGCCAATATGGATCGCCAGGGTTACAAGACCCTGATCTCTTCGGGTCAGCCGAAGCAAATTGAACGGCTATACTCCATTTTCGAGGATAAAGATCATGAGGTTCATTTTACACCCCTTACTGTTGAGTTGTCGGAAGGTTTTGTGGACAAGGAACAAAAGCTCCTCTGCTATACCGACCACCAGATTTTCGAGCGCTACCACCGATTCCGACTGAAAGAGGGATTTGCCAAGAATAAGGAAGCACTCACTCTTCGTGAAATTAACCAACTGCAGACCGGTGACTACGTGGTACATATCGATCACGGCATCGGACAATTTGCAGGATTGCATAAAATTGAAGTCAACGGCAAGGAGCAGGAAGCTATCCGTCTTACTTACAAAGACGGCGATGTGCTCTATGTGAGTATTCACAGTTTGCACCGGATTTCGAAATTTACCAGTAAGGACGGGGGGCAGCCCAAGATCAACAAACTTGGAACTCAGGCCTGGCAGAACCTCAAGAAGAAAACCAAAACGAGGGTTAAAGAAATTGCCTACGATTTGCTCAAGCTCTACGCCAAGCGTAAAACAACACCCGGATTCGCCTATACTCCCGATACCTATCTTCAAACCGAGCTCGAGGCTTCCTTCATGTATGAGGATACTCCCGATCAGGTGACAGCTACCGAAGATGTGAAGAAGGACATGGAAAGTCCTCACCCCATGGACCGTCTGGTATGTGGTGATGTAGGATTCGGCAAAACCGAAATCGCCGTGCGGGCGGCGTTTAAGGCCGTGTCCGATAGCAAGCAGGTGGCGATACTGGTGCCTACCACTATTCTATCGCTGCAACATTACAAAAGCTTTAAAGCCCGTCTGGCGGAGTTCCCCTGCAAAGTGGATTATCTCAACCGGTTTAAATCGGCCAAGAAGAAAACCGATACGTTGAAGCGACTGCAAGCCGGTGAAATTGACATCATCATTGGTACTCATGCTCTAGTAGGTAAGAGTGTGAAATTCAAGGATTTGGGTCTGCTTATTATCGACGAGGAGCAAAAGTTCGGTGTGTCTGTTAAAGACAAGCTTAAAACGCTCAAGGCCAACGTTGACACCCTTACGCTTACGGCAACGCCTATTCCTCGAACGCTGCAATTTTCCATGATGGGAGCACGCGATCTTTCCATTCTGCGCACGCCTCCAGCCAACCGCTATCCTATTCAAACCGAGATTTGTCCGTTCAACGAAGAGATCATTCGTGACGCGGTGAGCTATGAGATTAGCAGGGGTGGACAGGTGTATTTTGTGCACAATCGCATTGCCAATATCAAGGAAGTTGCCGGCATGATTCAGCGTTTGGTTCCTGATGTTCGGGTAGGGATTGGACACGGCCAAATGGACGGCGCGAAACTGGAGGAGATCATGGGAGACTTCATCGATGGCGCCTATGATGTGCTGCTCGCTACAACGATCATCGAGTCGGGAATTGACATCGCCAATGCCAACACCATCATCATCAACGAGGCACAGAACTACGGTCTGAGTGACCTGCACCAGCTCCGCGGACGTGTTGGCAGGTCCAATAAAAAGGCATTTTGTTACCTACTGGCTCCTCCCATGCACCTGCTGCCTTCCGACTCCCGCAAGCGATTGCAGGCACTGGAGCAGTTTAGTGATCTGGGTTCCGGGATGAATATTGCCATGCGCGACCTTGACATTCGCGGCGCAGGTAACTTGCTGGGTGCTGAGCAAAGCGGATTTATGGCCGATATCGGTATCGAAACCTATCAGAAAATTCTTGAAGAGGCCATGCAGGAGTTGAAGCAAGACGAATTCCGCCAGATGCTTGAAGAAGAGGAGGTAGAAAGTCAGCAGTTTGTGCGGGAGACAGCCCTGGAAACCGACTTTGAAATTCTCTTCCCTGATGATTATGTTTCGCAAATTTCAGAGCGCATTTCCCTCTACAAAGAACTCGACGGCTGCAATACCGAGCGCGAACTGAAAGCCTTCACCGAGCGATTGATCGACCGCTTCGGGCCGTTACCCGACCAGGCCAAAGACCTCATTCAAACCATTCGCATGCGATGGTTGGCTTCGGAAATCGGCTTTGAAAAACTCATTATCAAAAGCGGTAAACTCATTGGGTACTTCGTATCCCGTGAAGATTCGCCCTACTACCAGTCTGAATCTTTCACCCGCATATTGGACTTCATGAAGCACAATCCACGAGAAGGGGAGATGTACGAAAAAGCCGGAGGTCTGCGCATGAAATTCGATGCCGTTGAGACCATCGAAAAAGCGGTAGATATCTTGCAGCGACTGCGAGGAGTAGATCAACTACAGGACTGACTTATTCCTCGAATACCACGTTGTATTCTTTGCCAAAATCGGCCTGTGCTGATGTAAAGGCTTCTTGTGCCTGGTTAAACCTGTTGATGATTTCTTCTTCAACTTGTGACGCACGTTCCTGATCTTCAGCAGTGTACAAAGAATCCGGGATTTTCATTATATCGATCATTTGCACGTATTCATTGCTGCTTACGTTGTCGTAGAAATCAAAGAGCTGTCGGGCCGCCTTCAGGAGCGACTCATCCCCTTCAAATCCCCCCAAGGTATCCAGAACGCGTTGACCGGTTTCAATCTTCGAGCGGAGCATCAGGTGGGCGTAGTCCATCTCATCTGCTACATATTCATTGAATGTGGTATCGAGCGCATCGAATGCCTGACTAATGGCAATTTGATGGTCGATAATGGCATCATTGTAAGTGGCTGCCTTTTGTGAATGTGGCTCACATGAAGCTAAAAAGAAAGGCAGAATTGCGAGGAAAAGGACCCATTTTTTCATGACCCAAAGATACCGAATTATTCGCTTGGATGTTCCTTGCCAAATGAGCGCACTGTTTCCACCAAAACAGGGTAATAGGGTCGTCTCTGCATCTTGCTTTTCAGCCAGCAGTAAAATGTCATAGCTTGAATATCCTCGCGGTGTCCGGGGAGCCTGATAATGGTATCATCCACTTTCTTCGAAAAGGCCTCCGTGGTCACGCTTTCCGGTTTTTCGATTACGTGCTTGATCAATCCCAGAAAGATGCGTGCCCGCTGGTACATCTCGTTTTCGAAAAATCCGCTGAAATACCGATCCATCGAGGCGATTCGAGAAAGAGCAATCTCGGAATTTCCCATTTCCACCTGCACAATGATCTCAATAAGGTTCTTTTTAAATCGCCACTCCACACCCATGCGGTTTTCGAGCCATTTGTCGGAATGTCCCATATCGCGCAACACACGATTTGCGCTGCGAAAGTCTTCGGCCTGGAAATGGTATACAGCCAGGTTGAGGGTCATATTGCACTTGTCTTCTACCGATAAATTCAGGCGATCATCGCCCAATGCGTTTTGGAGAATTCGAATGGCCTCCTCGTTTTCCTGCATATAGCTGTACACTGCAGCATCCAGCATTACTACACGTGGATAAAACCGGTTGTAGTGGAGCTTGTTGAAATCGGAGACGCGCTCGGTGAGTTCATCTACATACTTTCGGGCGGCCTCAAAATCGCGATTTCGGTATTTAACATGGGCAATCATATAGAGGAACCAAAGATGATGTAAGTGGTCCTTTTTTGAGAATGCCTCGGCCTGCACCAACCGATCATAGATCGCCGTGACATACGGGTCGAACAAGTGGTAATTCTTGGTTGCAATCACCGCGCTGCGGGTCATGGATACCAGCAAGAACATCAATGACGGACTCACAATTCGATCTTCGTCCAGATTGATTTCGCGAAGCACACTGGTCATGAGGGAACTCAAACTGCGTGTTTCTCCAGTGAGGCGAATCTCATTGAGCCGCTGACGAATCAACCCATACGCCATGTTGACTTTCTCTTCTACTTCGGCTTCTTCGCGGTATTTCTGTGCAGAGCTGATGATCTGTGTCACGTCCATATCCAACTCATGTGCATACCGAATCTTCAGATTGTAAATATTGTCGAGCAGGTCGAATGTTTCGGTCTGTAATGCTAGTTGTTCAGCCTTATCCAGATAACGACGCGCAATGTCAGCGCGGTTTTTATCGATGAGCCGCCGGGCCATGGCCAGCATGCCGAGCAACGTAGAATACGAAGTATTATCCTCGTCCATACTTTTAAGCATGGTAAAATCGAGCAGTTCTTTGACCAGTCTCTTGCGCAGCGTATGGTAGGCATTGAGCATGGGCTTGCCATAGAGTTTGCCTGCAATTTCGCGTGGTTTCAGCTCGTCCTGACTGGCGAGAATATCAAACAACTCGAGGTCTTTTCGCTCCTTTTTTGAACGTCGCCGCTGTATGAAAGCCCGAAATTCCCTTCGCTCTTCATCGGTAAGTATGGCTATTGTTTCTACAAGGTGATCCATTCGGCAAATGTTTTATCGCCCATTCGGCAGAAAGGTACTACATCATAAAAAATCAGCATACACAAGGTGAAATATCCTATTTGGCGAATGCCTGATTACTGTGCATCACCAGGAACCCTTCCTTGTCAATAGTGCCCCAGAAAGGCGTGAGAATCCACTCCTCGCATTGACGGGCACTGTGCTGAGAATATTGGTACAAGTGGGTGATGGCAGTACTTGCCGAGCGGATAATAATCCTGCCCACTTCACCCGGATTCAACACACGACTGGTATTTGCGGGATCCACCACGCGCACTGAGGTCCCGGGCAGCGGACGTCCTACGGTGCCCCATTTTGTAGCGCGTTGTTTCATCATTTTTCCGGCTATGTCGGTCCCCTCAAAATTGGGGGTGTTTACCGCAAATACACCGGCAAGCTGGTTCAATCCACACGACTGGTGGAGCGAAATTCCGCGCAGTTCGAGCTCCTCGCGCAGTGTGGGGCTTACCGGTTCGCTATCGGTGAAAATGCGCTCCACAAATTGCATCGAAGACGTTTGCAAAGCATGCAATTCCTTGTGATCGGCAAGCACAATTTTGGGTTTGAGGGCCTCTACTTCCGCGGCAAATTGCTCGGGCTTGTCAGCCTGTGAAATACTGATGTCGTACCCCATAGCCAGGAAGATAATCAACTCGATGGTATAGCCGTATGCGTTGAACCACTGTAGATTGGAAACTACTCCTTCATCGTGCTTTCTGCTGATAACCTGACGGATCGATCGGTTTTTGACCAGCAGGTGTTCATGGGTGAACCGATAAACATCCATGGAATGATCAGCGCCCGGCTGTGCCACAATTATCGCGTGCGACAGCTTATCCACCGGCTTGTGCGGATGGAGTGCGTTGCCCGACAAAGCGAGCGATTCCAGGGAACTCCCCAATCGAACCATCAACTCCATTTCATCGTGCAGATCCTCGATGTAGATCAGTTTTTTCGCCACGGGGACGAAGCGTGTAAAATGCAAGTCTTTGGTGGTGAGTAAGACCTCAACTCCCGACTGGCGGAAGGCGCTCATTTGTTGTTCCGGGGTCCATTTTGGATTACAGGGCATCACCGATAACCCCATTCTGTGGAGGGCAATGTGGGCGGCCTGAGCATCCAGGGATTTGGGTAGGAGAACCCCTATAGCATCATGTTCGCCCGCACGGTCTTCAATGAGCTCGGCCAGACAAAGAGCCTGGATCAGCTGTTTTCGGGCGGTGCGTTTTTGGTTGCCGCAATGAATTTCAAAATCGTGGTCTCGGAGTGAGCGGATAAGTAGTTTTCCCACCGTTTCGTCCTGCCCAATGGCTTTGGCGTAACTCCTCGATTCGAGTTCGGTTATGATTTGGCGAATGCCAAATGCACTTACAGGAGCAAACATGGGGTGACCTACTTCTGCGAAAATGGGCTGACGAATGAATCGCAAACGGGGAAGTTCAGCGCGTGTTTGGCCTACTCGGAAGGTAAAAGGAGCGCCCTGAACGTTGCCGAAAAATAGCGGAATGACCGGAACGTCTTCTCCCGCTATGATGTGCTCGACGCCTTTTTTGAATTCCAGAATCTGACCGGTACGGGTCACGGTTCCCTCCGCAAAAATGCACACAATGTGGCCCTGGCGGAGCTGTTCTTTGCACAACGCATTAAATTCGGCAAGATCATTTTCTCCACCACGCGCATTAATCGGAATCATATGCAGCTTGCGAAACAGCCATTGTAATCCGCGTGCGGTATACACATCTTTGAGCATCACAAAGCGCAACTGACGGGGAACGGTCATGACCAGGAAGAAAAAATCGGCCAGCGAACTGTGATTGGCAACGATCAAAGCACCTCCGTGTCGGGGTATGTATTGACTGCCGGTAACACGGATTCGGAAGAACAACCTCCCAATGGCCACAACAATTAGTCGAAGCACATAGTCGGGAGTAAGGGTGAGGGTAAACAATCCTGCAAGAATCATTACTGCACCGGCCAGGGCAAAAACCAGCGATACAGAATCGGGACCGGCCAGGATGCCAAAAAGTACCGATGCAACAAGTACTGCGGAGTACACGGCTATGTTCTGAAATGCCAATACCTGACCCAGATTTCGACCTTGAACCCGTTGTTGAATCCATGAGTTGAGCGGCACTTTAAACAATCCCGAAAGAAAAGCCATGATTCCGGCCAGGGTAGAAAAGAGCCATAAAGGCAAATGGGCAAATGCCAAAACAAGCAAACAACCTCCCATGCCGAGCGCAGCCAAAGGCACCCATCCCCACTCGATACGTTCTTTGTTGAGGAGTCCGCTCACCCAGCAGCCAAGCCCCACGCTGGCAGCGAGAACGGCGATGAGCAATCCGGTTGCACCGGGACCCAGTCCATACCGGGCAGGCAGATGTACGAGTAAGTTAAGCTGGAACAGACATCCGACGAACCAAAAGGTCATGAGTCCTAGAATTCCCAGTCCTAATCTACGGTACTGACGCACCAGTCGGATGGATGAAATTGAAAATGAAACCGGGTCTATTCTTCGCGAAAATCCACCGGAAACGACAGGATCCTCATCGGCAGTGATTTTGGTAGCTGCCCACCAGCCGGCTACGGCGATAAGCATAAAAAGAATACCAAGAATCAGCACCTGAAAGCGATCCACTTCAGCGACCAGTCCGGCAACGACAAGTCCGAGAAGTACACATACGAACGTAATCATTTCCATAAGCCCTACACCGAGAGAAACTTCATGGTCGTGGCCAATGTCTTTGATCAGACCGTATTTTGAAGGAGAATACATAGCGCTTTGAATTCCCATGAGGAGCAGTGCCGACATCGACACGTACAGGTTTTCCATTGCGAATCCGGCAAAGGCAATGACCATAATAAATACCTCGGCCAGTTTGGCCATGGAGACAATCTCGGTTTTGCGGTATTTCATACTGAGCTTGCCGGCCCATGGTGAAAAAAGAATGAAAGGAACCACGAGCAGTGCTGAAGCCAGTGCCAGTACTGTTGGAATTTCTTCCTGACTTACCCAAGCCACGCTGATGAAGGAAATGGCCCCTTTCAGAAGGTTATCATTGAGTACCCCCAGAAACTGTGTGGCGAGCAATGGCAGCCACTTGCTATTGTTGATTGCTTTCATGGTGATGTGGTTTTTAAAAGTGTTAAGTGGAACAGGGATTAAAACCTGCGATGAATACCAAGTTCAAATATGGCGTTCAGTTGGTGGCTTCTGTAAATAGATGACTCTCCCATACCTACCAAAAGTGATACTCCTGCATTGCTTCGGGGGGCAAATTCGAAACCTACACCCGCACCGGTCCCGTGCATCACTTTCTGACGGATAAAAAAGGAATCTGCTCGTTCCTTGTCGAGAAATTGACTTCCCGAATGGCTTACAAAAAGGAGGATGTTTGCGGCCTTCCCTCGATACACACGACCCATAGCCGTAGCACCAAGATTGATCTGGCGCATGTTGTTCACACCGAAGTAGCCGGCATTAGCTTGTATACCGAATTGCTTGTACCACACCCGGGCGGATAAGCCATTTCCCCCTGTCATTCCAAAGGCGGTTCCCAAATGGAAGGTACTGTTGGCCGCCGTATTCAATCGTAGTGATTCGGTTTGGCGTTTGTGGGATTCCTGTGCTATTGTGGCCGTGCTTGTGAAAAGTGCCAGAGCGAGGAATGCTGTTGTAATCCATGTTGCTTTCATATCGTTTCGTTTTAATGAGGTTTATTGGTTTGTATTGACCAGGCAAACATCCCTCAAGAATCAGGGCCCTACAATCCGTATTTCGAAAAAAACGTATTTTACGAATGAAGCATGAGTTCAACTGTAGCCGCTGTAAAATGTGAATAATGCTTTTAAAAAGCGTATATAAAAAAACAGGATTCCGAAGTCGAAATCCTGTTTGAAAATGTCTTTAGCAGAACGTTTTCTGCGGTGAAAGGGGTTATTTCAGCGCCACGTGGGTACAAAACCAGGCGTCCCCGGAAGCGACGTGAAGGATATAGTTTCCGGTCGTTAAGCCATTCGGCAAATGGACATCAGATCCTTCCCCGGTAGCTACTTCCATCCCAAGGGTATTGACCAAAACCCAACGGTCCACCCTCACTCCACGAATGATGAGTTCTTCGCTGGCAGGGTTGGGATATACTTCTACTTCAATGTCATCCATATCGTTGGTGTTGGTGATGATGGAAAACAGGTAGGCACCGGCATCTTCGCCGCCGCAAACCAGCACCGTGCCCTCCGTAATATGGGTTGCTGCATATCGGTAACGTCCGCCCGCATCGGTATCGGTGAGGATGGTCCACTCTTCCGTACCATTGTTGAACGTGGCGCCTGATGAATAGGTAGTCGTCACGCCGTTGCCCGTTTGATCAACTCCTCCCGGCATGAAAATGGTGCCATTGACGTTGAAAAGCTTCACATAAGATTGCCCCTCGGTCATTTGTCCGGCTGAACTCCAGGTGTCATTTGTGGTATTGTAGTATTCACATTCCAGCTGGCCTTCAAACAAGTTCAGGTCTCCATTGAAGTAGCGACCGCCGGCCACGAGTATCTGGCCATCAGGCATCAGTACGGCAGCATGATTATCCCTTCCGTAAGTCATTGGTGACACGGTAGTCCACAAATTGGTGGCCGGGTCAAAGATTTCGCAGGTATTCAGCTGAAAGCCAAAATTAGGGTTGAAGCCACCCGTCGCCAACACCTTCCCGTCGGGAAGAAGCGTGAGGGTATGAGAACTCCTGGCCATCTGCATGTCGCCTACTACGGTGAAGGTGTTTGAGACCGGATCATAGATCTCGCAATTGGCCAGATCATTAGTGCCATCAAATCCCCCTGAAATCAGTATTCGGTAGTCAAGTAAGAGTACAGATTGATGGTTACTGCGTCCTACAGCCATATCGGGTCCATCTTCCCACGTTTCAAAGGTGTGGTCGTAGATTTCAGTTGTTAGATGATTGGTGAGTTCGCCGTCCCATCCACCGCAAACCAGTACCTTATTATTGCCTATTCCATTTGCCGTATGGCCATAACGCACAGTCGACATAGGATCAACTTCCACCCAGGTTTCGCTTTCAAATTCAAAATATTCGGCTGAGTTGAGGTATGCCCCGTCTCCAAATCCACCGGTGACCAAAACATCGGCGCCATCGATAGTGGCTGCTGCATGTCCGGCCCGTACTTCATTCATATCCGATACAGCGGTGAGCTGGGCCTGAAACGCCAATGGAGCTAGTAGTGTTAAAAGTAGTGTGAGTTTTTTCATGAGTTTTATAGTTACTTCGCAGCGTAAAATTATTGTATTCAGCAATGCAAACCCCAGTAAATGTCTTTCAATCGGGTGATGATTTCCGCACAGGGACTGTCCTTTTGGTGGATAAGCCGCTGGATTGGACGTCATTTGATGTGGTGAATAAACTGCGTTTTGCCATTCGGAAACGCTTTGGATTTCGCAAAATTAAGGTAGGTCATGCCGGAACTCTCGACCCGCGGGCAACGGGCTTGCTCATTATTTGCACCGGAAAAATGACCAAGCAGATTAATGACTTCATGGGAGCCGACAAGGTATATACCGGACAAATCAAATTGGGCGAAACAACCCCGTCATACGACTCGGAGACGGAAGTTAACGGCACTTATCCAGTAGAGCATATTAGTCGCGAGTTGGTTGAACAAGCCATGCGGCAAATGTTAGGAACGCACGATCAAACACCACCCGTGTTCAGCGCGAAGAAAATCGATGGAAAAAAGGCCTATGAGCTGGCCCGAAAAGGTGTTGAGGTTCAAATGCGAAAGGCACCGGTTACCATACATGAATTCGAAATCACTCACTTCGATTTGCCCTGGGTGGAGTTTCGTGCGAAATGCTCAAAAGGTACCTACATCCGAAGTCTGGCACATGATCTCGGTTTGAACTTGAACTCAGGTGCCTATCTCACCGCGCTACGCCGAACGGCAAGTGGCAACTTTTCCGTTGATCAAAGTGAGTCTGTTGAATCCCTCGTGGAGCGCATTGGAGAGACTCCGCCCGGAGAGCTCCCTTAGGCCCTGTTGGGGTATGTTTTACACGGCATGGAATAGCATTGGCATTTCCATCGTGTTTTGCTTACCTTTGCCCCCGCTTTAGAAGCGCTTAAACGGTTGCTCCATGAAACTTTCTCAATTTAAATTTAACCTTCCGGCCAATCTTATCGCTCAACATCCCGCAGAACACCGCGATGAATCGCGTCTGCTTGTTTTGCACAAGGACACCGGCAAGATTGAACACCGCATGTTCAAAGATGTGTTGGATTACTTCGATGACGGTGACGTCATGGTTGTGAACAACACGCAGGTGTTTCCGGCAAGAATGTATGGAAACAAAGAGAAAACCGGAGCAACTATCGAGGTATTCCTCCTTCGTGAACTGAATGCCGAGAGTTTGTTGTGGGACGTGTTGGTGGATCCTGCACGTAAGATTCGAATTGGCAATAAGTTGTACTTCGGAGAGAATGACGAACTGGTGGCTGAGGTGATCGACAACACCACTTCACGAGGAAGAACCTTGCGTTTCCTGTTCGACGGAACCCACGATGAGTTCAAGGAGACCATCTACAAGTTGGGCGAAACTCCTCTTCCGAAATACATCAATCGTCCGGTTGAAGAAGGTGATGCAGAACGTTATCAAACCATCTTTGCGAAGCATGAAGGTGCGGTGGCAGTTCCTACCGCGGGCACTCACTTTTCCCGACAGCTGATTAAGCGGATGGAATTGAAGGGTATTGATTTTTCTGAATTGACGTTGCACGTTGGATTGGGTACCTTCCGCCCTGTTGAAGTGGAAGACCTCACCAAGCATAAGGTTGATTCCGAAGAGGTTCACATTCCTGAGGCTTGTGCCGATCGCGTCAATACCGCCAAAGAAAGTAAGCATCGCGTGTGTGCAGTGGGTACAACGGTAATGCGTGGATTGGAATCAAGCGTAAGTACGTATGATCGTTTGAAGCCATTTGACGGCTGGACCAATAAGTTCATTTTTCCTCCATACGACTTCCATATTGCTGATAGCATGATCACCAACTTCCACACTCCGGGGTCTATCTTGTTGATGATGACCGCGGCATTTGGTGGATACGATCATGTGATGAAGGCATACAAAGAAGCCATCAAGGAAAAATATCGGTTCTACGCGTATGGCGACGCCATGCTGATTATTTAATCGCCGATTTCGTAATTTCGACCTGCTGTGTGTCGATACCTGGTCATCTTACTCCTTACATTGTTCTCGCTCAATCTTCGGGCGGGTCAGCCTGTTGAGCCTGTAATTATTGAGCTCGAGCAGTATGTGATGATGGACCTGGAGAATGGTATTGACTTTACTTCCGATTCTACCTTCAGAGAAAATCCAAGATGGGTGGCGGCCATGCTCACCGTTGGATTGGGCTTTTTTGGAATGCATCGACTCTATCTCGGAACCGATGTGAAGGTACCCATTATCTACGTAGCCACGTTGGGCGGAGGATTTGGGGTGCTTCCGTTTGTGGATTTGATGCACATCTTGTTCACCAAGGATTTGGAGCCTTACAAGAACAACACCCACGTATTTATGTGGATCCCCGAAAAATCCGGGGATCCTGATTCAGCTAAAGCCTGATTACTTAACGCGTTTGATGCTGCAGCCCGTAGCCCGGGTTTCTGCCGGATCAATGGTTTTACCGGCCATATTGGAACGCAAGGCATTGATGAGCCAGCGCTGCTCCACTTCTGAAGCACGATCCACATTGTCGTCAATGGCACCCTTATAAATCAATTCCATGTTGGCATTGAACAGGAATACATGAGGAGTGGTTTTGGCGCCAAAGGCATCTGCCAATTGGTGATTGGTGTCGATTACGTAGGGTATTTGAGCGTACCCCTGCTCCTTGGCGTGGTGCTTCATGTCATCCATCGAATCTCCGGCATCGCGCTTGGCTTCGTTGGAATTGATGAGTACCATTCCGGTTTCTTTGGCGGTGCATGATTTATACAATTCAGCGTACCGACCTTCCCAACCTTCGGTTTTTTCGCCGTTGCCAATTACAAATGGACAGGTGTTGCATGAGAAAATGACGAGCAGTCCATTCTTTCCGGCAAGGGATGCGAGGGTGTGGCCTTTGTCGTCAATTCCCATCATCTTGTGGTCGCTCATAGGAGCCTTCGTGCCCAGAGCAATGCTTTCTTCCGGTCCGCCTATTAGGAAAGAAGAACCTAAAATTACCAGACCTAAAGCAGCAAGTAGGAGTATTTTGTTTTTCATGACTAAGTGGTTTGTTTCACCCAAATGTAGCCTATGAAACCTTAGGTTGACGCTAAAAAAATCTAAATGAATGGGAAAGGTACAGAGATGAGAGGGGTAGAAAAGATTAAAGGCCATCCCGTTGGACGGCCTTCAATGGTAAATAAATGAAAACAATTAAACTATCTATTATCTCTACATGAGAACTTACAAGAGGGTTTAACGCATTTTAGGCTGTTTGGTTTCGTTTCTGTTCGAAGGATTTTGAAAAAAATCACAACAGCTTAAAAATGAGCACTTTAAATTTTACGTCCTTTTTTAATGTGGTGACCATGCGGAGGTCCAAAGGCCTGATATTCCTGTCGTATATCAGGGATACTGAACAATTATCTTCCTAAATTCGGGCCATGACTATGCACGAGTTTCTGCAGTATGAGTTGTTGCGGTACGAAAAGTACGCGCTCACTGTTTTCGACGTAATCAAAATTGCAGCGATTTTCCTGGTCATTCAGGTGATCATTACCGTCATCGGAATTGTGTTGGCTCGTGCTGTAAAACGTTCCGATCGCATCGACAAGGCAAAGAAGTACACCATCATGAAGTTGGTACGCTATTTCTTGTATACGGTCGGAATCGTTTTGTCGCTGCAAACGCTGGGCGTCAATATTTCCGGCCTCCTGGTCGGATCAGCTGCATTGTTGGTGGGTATCGGGCTGGGATTGCAGAATGTTTTCAGTGATTTTGTGTCGGGCTTTGTCATCTTGTTCGAAGGCACGGTGAAAGTTGGTGATGTTATCGAAGTAGACGGCATGCCGGCCAAGGTGATGCAAATAGACATCCGCACCACCAAGGTGATCAAACGGGACGGCAATTACATCATTATTCCCAATTCGCTGATTACCGGACAAAAGCTCAACAACTGGAGCATGGTGAACAAGGTGACCCGTTTCCAAATTAATGTGGGCGTCGCTTATGGTACGGATACCACCCTCGTGAAGGAAGTGTTGCTCGATTGTGCTCAGCGCTTCACCGAACTGGTTGACGATCGCCATCCGCGGGTTGATTTTGTGGATTTTGGTGACTCCGCGCTGATGTTCAGACTATACTTCTGGGCCGAGCGTTCGTTTGAAATTGAGGTAAACCTCAGCGATTTACGTTTGGAAATCGACAGGGCATTTCGCGAAAAAGGCATCAGTATCCCTTTCCCACAGCGGGATTTGCACGTCAGGACATTTCCGGGCTCGTTGCAGAAGTAAGTATGTTGGCATTCGCCAAATGGATATCGCGCACCTGAATTTGCAATTCGGTCTTTCCGTTCCAGCTATTCTCCTCCAAAGTGTACACTAAATCGGCACCTTCGGTAGACTTTAGCATGGACAAGCCGTGCGACATATTAAACCCAATCCCCTCCATGGCACGACGACCGTTTTCTTGAACCACATGCAATTTCAAATGACTGAAGTCTCCACCCACGAGTCGGGAATAGGAAGTATCCCGACATTGAGTTGCGAGAAACGCGGGTTTCATGTTTGCAGGTCCGTGCGGAGCAAATTGTTTTAGGATTTTATAGTTGGCGGTAGATATCTGATCAAAGGGTAATTCATGCTCAATTTCCACAACCGGAATCAGGTCGTCTTGCGAGATCATTGATTTCACCACTTCGTCAAACTTTTGGCGGAACGCCTTAAATTGCTCCAACTTCATGGTCATTCCTGCAGCCATGGCATGTCCACCAAACTGTATCAGGAGATCCCTACACGATCCCAGAGCTTCGTATATGTCCAATCCTTCGATACTTCGTGCACTGCCCGACAAGATTCCCTCTTTTTCCGTGAATACTATAGTGGGTTTGTAGTGTTGATCCATAATCCGGGAAGCCACGATACCGATGACTCCCTTGTGCCAGTCGGCACCAAACACCACGGTACTCCACGCCGTTTCATACCAGGGATCTTCGGCGATTTGCTCCAACGCACTTTCGGTGATGCTTTTATCGAGCTCTTTTCGGTTTCGGTTGAACTCTTCGATGGTTTGGCTTAAAGGCAGGGCTTCTTCATCATTCTGTGCCAATAGCAGTTCCAGGGCATGAGCAGCCCGGTCCATTCTTCCTGCCGCATTGATGCGAGGAGCAAGGATGAACACGACGTCGCTGATAGTCATGCTTTCTTTGTTGAACCCTGCTGCATTGAGCATGGCTCGCACACCGGGCCTTGGATGTTTATTGATGAGATCCAATCCAAAACGGCAAAGTGTGCGATTCTCTCCGATTATCGGCACGATATCGGCGCCGATGCTTATAGTGAGTAGGTCGAGATAGCTCCAGAGCATTTCATCTGGAAATCCCTGGTCTTCGACAATAGCCTGGATAAGTTTGAATCCCACTCCACAGCCGCTCAGTCCTTTGAAGGGGTAAGGGCAGTCATCACGCATGGGGTCGAGCACGGCCAGCGCCGGGGGGAGGTTCGTTCCGGGCTTGTGATGGTCGCAAATGATTACGTCGATTCCCAGTTCATTGGCCTCCTTTACGCGGTCTACAGCCTTAACTCCACAATCCAGGGTGATCATGAGACTGCAGCCCTCGGATTTGGCGAATGCCACCCCCTGAGCCGAAACCCCGTAGCCCTCGTGATAGCGGTGGGGAATATAGTGCTCGCAGGGGACATCCAACTGCTTCAAAAACGAGTACATCATGGCTACCGAGGTTGTCCCGTCTACGTCATAATCACCGTAAACCAGAACTTTTTCGCGATTGTGAATCGCTTGCACCACGCGCTTCACGGCCTTCTTCATGTCGGCCATGACTAGAGGAGGATGGAGATCCTGCAACGTCGGACGAAAGAACACCCGGGCGTCGTCAAGCGTCGTAATTCCGCGCCGAATCAGCAGTTCAGCGACAAAAGGATCAACATTAAGCTGACTTGCCAGGGCTTGTACCTGAGTAGTGTCGAGTGATGGGGCAAGCCTCCATTTTTTCAGAGATGGTGTCATTTGGGCTTCGAAATTCTAATAATTGCACAAAATATGCACTTCAGTTTGCAACCAAAATTTTTCTTGGGTAGTCTTTATATGTGTATCTTCGTTCTTTGCGCTTCGGCGGAAATAAAAATTTTGAATACCATGACTAAGTTTTTTAGTGGAGTTTTCACATTGTTGATGTTCTCATTCATGCTAACCAGTTGCTTGAATGACGACAACCTTATTCCTCCAAACTGTTATGATGGAGAGCAAAACAATGGTGAAGAGGAAATCGATTGCGGCGGACCTTGTCCGGCGTGTGACCCTTGTCTGAACGGACTCTGGAACCCCGAGAATGGTGAAACCTGGGTAGACTGTGGCGGCGAGTGTGGCGAATGTGACCAATGCGCAAATGGTTGCCAGGATGGCGATGAAGTGGGTGTTGACTGTGGGGGTACGTTTTGTGGCGATTGTGCTGACTTGTGCGACGATGGCTTGCCAAATGGTGATGAAGATGGTGCCGACCCAACTTGTATTGCACCAGATGTGACACTGGCCGACTGCGGTGGTGATTACTGTGATCCATGTCCGACGTGTGATGACCTCATTATGAACGGACAGGAAATTGGAATTGATTGTGGAGGAACCTGCGGTCCATGTCCTGATGACAGTAACTGTCTGAGCGGTAGCATGAACGGTGGTGAGTTCTGGATTGACTGCGGTGGCCCTACGTGCCCGGCTTGTCAGGATACACTCTATTGGAATGCCGGCGGATTGAAAATTGCGCAGGCCGACAAGACCTTTAATTTCGATGGATCCACGTTTACCATTACAGGTACAACGTTTGCCAGTGAACAAATTTCGATGGTGCTCGAAGAACCGGGATTTGGATGGTTAACCGGAGCAATTGTAACGCTTTCACCTACATCGCTCCCTGCAAACTGCACCTATACCGATGCAGTTGGTTTTTCATATTCTACAGCTCTTACCACTGCAAATATGACGTTCACGGTATTGAACTATGTACCGGGTCCGGGTGGTGTGATTGTAATGAGCTTTGCTGGAACCACTTCCGATGTTGACGGAGTTATTGTCAATATCAGCAATGGATTCCTCTTGTTCAACATTCCATAAGTAGATACTCAACCTCAATAATATCGGGCTGACTTCCATCCGGAAGTCGGCCCTTTTTCATTTCATGCCGGTGTACTGGACTGCGATTGAACCATGAGCAATGCGTCTTTTGCAGCTCCAATGAGGTATCCATTTGTTTGATTTCCTTGCAATCGGAATCATGGTTCGAGCAGTAATGCCAGGCGGTGAAGAGCATACTCCCACAAACAAAACTGCCCTCTGAAATCATCAGAGGGCAGCTAAACGCCTAAATCATTGTTGGCACCCTAAACCTTGCTATAAAGCCCTATCAACTATTGGGAAATTCGCCAACAATGTTGGAAGAGGCTAGGCTACCTGACCATACCAAGTCTTCCAAATATTATGACGGAAGAGCGCCGGCAAAGTCACTAATCACACAAACAGGCCTATCCTCAACGAGAACAGGCCTGTTTGTGTGTTGTGATGGTGTACTATCTTATTCCTCGATGAGCTCGTAGAGTTCGTTGAGGTTGGGCGAAAGGATAATCTCAATTCGACGATTCTTCGCTTTATCCTCGGGATCAACAGGGTGGAATTCACTTCGTCCGGATGCTGCGAGGATCGAAGGCTCAATTTTACTGTTGGCTACCATAATCTCAATTACTGCCGTAGAACGCAGCACGCTTAGTTCCCAGTTATTTCGTGGAATGCTGCTCGACTTAATAGCATCTGTGTCGGTATGACCTTCCACCACGATTTCCAGGTCGGCCTGGTCTTCAATAGCCTTGGCCAGATCCACCAATGCTTTTTTACCTTCATCATTGATCACCGTGCTTCCTGAAGGGAACAGCAGCTTGGCTTCCAGACTCACATAAACTTTACCGTTGCGTTGTTCAATGGTAAGTCCCTTGTCCTTAAACCCGAGCAAAGCTGCACTAACCTTATTCTTAAGGGCGTTGGCCGTGGAGTCTTTGGCGGCGATGAGTCGCTCCAGTTCATGCACACGTGCTTCACGGTCTTCCAATGCTGAACTAGCGTTATTTAGGGCATTGGCTTTCTTGTCGATCTCACTTTCAAGGATCAACAGGGAATCCTCTTTTGCCTGAAGTTCAAGCCTTGTTTGTTCCAACTCGTTCAAAAGAGCCCTGTTTTCTTCGGCGGCTTCGCGCAACAACTTAGAGTTTTTCGAGGCGAGAATGTCGTTGAGTTCATTGATCTTGTCGTATTGATCCTGAATCTTGCGCAACGAGTTTCCCATCAATGTGGTGTCTGTCTCTAAAGCGGTGAGCCGTTCATTGGCATCGTCGAGTTGCGATGAAAGTTCGCGGTTTTCAGTCGTCAAGCTTTCATTGTTCTTGCTGAGTTCGTCGTTTTGGGTGTCCAAATCATTTTTCAGAGCCTGAAGCTCTTCGTATTGTCGACCGGTTACACAACCGGTGAGAATCATTCCTGTGGCTATGGCCAGCACTAGCATCTTTGCCTTCATGGTATTCGCATTAAATCCAATGTCCAAAATTGAGGTCTTTGGAGAGAGATTGAGCGTCGGATACCTTATTTTTTAAACACCACAATGTGAACCTGAAAGTCCTTGAAGGTGGTTTTTTTCAGGTGCCATTCGGCAAATGGATAGCAGCCAAATTGCGATAGGATTCAAGGCATTTTAGATTTTTTTAACCTGCGCTTAACCAATAATTCAAGCCTTTCATGCGTCTCATGCTAAGAAGCACCTCTGCTGGAATTCAATAATGGGGTCATTTGAGAAGACTTACACATACCAATTCCGGGGTGAGGCACGTGTTATGATTGTATGAAGAATGGACGCGCTGGTGTCCTGTGAAAATGATGCCTATGAACTACTTTTTTGACATACTGGCGAATATGACCAACTGGTTTGACCGGGAGTTTGGATGGTTTTTTACCAATGGCTTCAAAGCCAATCGCGATTGAACCTTACAGTTCGATGCACACATTTTGGGCCTCGGTGAAAAATTCCAAAGCCTCAAAACCTCCTTCTCTTCCCACACCCGATTGCTTAACTCCTCCGAAAGGAGTGCGTAAGTCGCGCAATAGCCAGCAGTTGATCCACACAATACCCGATTCAATATGGGCTGCCACTCGGTGCGCCCGCGTAAGATCCTGAGTCCATACGGTTGAGGCCAAACCATAAGGCGTGCTGTTGGCCATGGTAAGCACCTCTTCTTCGGTTTTGAATGGAGTAAGGGTAACCACCGGACCAAAAATCTCTTCCTGATTCGTTCGGCAAGTGTATTCCAGCCCTTCAATTATAGTAGGGGCAATGTAATAACCTCCGGCAAGTTCACCTTCGAGATGCACGCGGTGTCCTCCGGTAAGCACTTTACCACCTTCCTCCTGGGCGAGTTTTATGTAGGAAAGGATTTTATTCATGTGGTCTTCTGAAACTACAGCTCCCATTTTGGTTGCCGGGTCGGAGGGATCCCCTACTTTCATACGTGCCACTTTTTCCACAAACGCATCCTTGAAGCGATCGTATAAGGTGTCTTGGATAAATATGCGTGAACCGCACAGACAAATTTGTCCTTGATTGGCAAATGAAGAACGCAGGGTGGTGGAGAGCATCTTATCAAAATCGCAATCGGCGAAGATGATGTTGGGATTCTTTCCACCCAGTTCCAGTGAGAGCTTTTTAAACTTTGGTGCTGCCTCACGGGCGATATGTGCCCCCGTGGCTGTGCCTCCGGTAAAAGAAATGGCAACAACATCCTTATGGGAAATAATGGCTTGTCCGGCGCGCCCACCCAATCCATGTACAATATTGAGAACCCCTGCCGGCAGTCCGGCTTCAATGGCCAGTTCCGATAGGAGATAGGCCGTCATTGGCGTAATTTCACTGGGCTTGGCTACTACACAATTACCCGCGGCAAGCGCAGGTGCGATCTTCCAGGTAAAAAGATACAGAGGCAGGTTCCAGGGAGAAATGCAACCCACCACGCCCAATGGTTTTTTGTGGGTGTAGTTAATTACCCGATTCTCCATTATGTGCGCCTTGGACTCAAAGTGCATGATGGCTGTAGCATAAAACCGGATATTGGACTCAGCACGTGGAATATCTACAGTACGAGCTAAAGAAACGGGTTTACCATTGTCTTTCGATTCAGCAGCGGCCAATCGATTCAAATTGTCGCGAATCAGGTCGGCCAGGCGTTGCATGATGGCGCTTCTTTCCGTGTAAGGAGTATTCGACCAACCGGGGAATGCTCTTTTGGCGGCTGCCACAGCGGCGTTGATATCGGCCTCATCACTATCGGGAATGGCACTGTACACCACGCCGCGTGAAGGGTCATAATTGTCGATATACATTCCCGATTGGGGCGCTACCAGCTCTCCGTTGATATAGTTCTGAATTCGTTCCACAGCATGCAATTTGTGAGCTTCAAAGGTACGGCTTACGCCTCACTAAATCTCAAAGAGAAAATTTGCACAGGTAAAAAGATATTTTTTAAATTTGCGCCCCTGTTTAATTACAGCGGTTAGGATGCCCCATGGTGTAATGGCAACACATCTGATTTTGGTTCAGGTATTCAAGGTTCGAGTCCTTGTGGGGCAACAAGTTCAACTCCGATGACTAAGCGTTATCGGAGTTTTTTGTTTTGGGCCATGCTTCTTTCTCAGTCCTGTGACCAACCAATGGGTTAAATCCTACAGCACGGTCAGCCCTTCGACTACTTCCCGCCTTTCCAGTTGATGCATCTTTGCTCTGCAATGACTATAGTAGTACTTCAAAAGAACTGAAGTAATTAAGTGAATGATGAAGGCCGTCTCCCTGGAGGTGGCCTTTACTTTTTCCATGTGCCTGGAATGGGCCGCCGTTAGTGTGCAAGAATTATGGCATTCGCCAAATGGGGGTATAAGTCAGATTTATCTCACACCGATCTCAGGTGTTTGCCTGACCCGCCTTAGCCGCTAGACTTGGCAATTTTGTATGTGCAAGCGGCATGTGCCGAGGCAAAAATGAAAACAATGAATTTACGATTGACTGTGGCAGCCCTGGGGCTCAGCCTGACGGCATTCTCACAATCTATAGTCTCCGATTTCTCGGCTCCTGCTGAGTCGTTGATCAACGAAGAATTTTGCTGTAGTATCAGCGTTTACAATGAAGGCAACCCCGGATACCAGCCGTACGTGAGATTGTTGTTGCCACCTGCCACGAATGTGGAAAATTTGCTGGTTCGCCTCTATGATGAAACATTGACCAATGTTCAGGTAGCCGGAATCCTGGCGGGAGGCTCAGCTCTTGACCCAAACATTTCAAGCGAATTGCCCGAGAGTATCGTTACTGGTCCGGATGGGTATCAATTGGTCATAGTGAATTTGCCTGTAGGCTCCATGGTAGAGGGAGGAGTTGAGCTTCAACTAATGGCGTGTATTACCCTGGATGGTGCCGGAGTTGAAGTGGGCGTTCCGGCTGAACTTATCGCTCAGCCCGTATACCGTTTTGGTGATGACCCGACGGGTGCCAATGGGCCATTAGTTTATGATCAGATGACTGCTGCAGTGATTCCTACCTTGTACACGCTCACCAAAGAAATTGATCATACCCACTATGCTACAGGGTCATGCTGGGATATGGTGTACTCGTTAAAAGTCAACATTGCCACAGGCATGCTGGTCAATGACCTGGAAGTGACCGATCTTTTGCCCCCCACCCTTCAGTATACATTGAATGCCGGAGTAACGCCGGGTTGTGTTGTAACGCAAGCACCTTCGACCTCAGTTCCGGGAGGCACGTTTAAAGTGCATTGCAACACCGCCTACGGCACCCCCGATCCGGCTGATGTGCTGGTTTCATTCAAGGCCCACATGATCGATGAACTGGATCCTATGTCGTGTGATAGTGCTTTGTATCAGAATAATGCCAACCTGACCAGTGAAAATGGAACTACCATTTTGGCGAATGCCAATAGCTACGGATATCACATCCTCACCGATGCGGGTGAATCAGGAGCAGATTTTATCCCGGGTGCCACAAAGCCTTTCCAGTGGAAGTATAAGGTTTCGGAATATGTGGATGGCATTGATGCTGCCCAACTGACTTTGATATTGGCCGACGGACTCACACCGGGCGGAAATGAAATGCTGAACGGAGTTCCTATTGCACCAGCAACCATTTTAGGTCCTACGGATGGTGTATACGAACTCACGTACAATTTGAACGCGGCGTATGGCGGTCCGTTTATGGCCTGTGATGAAGGTTCATTTACGATGGACATCATCACTGAAGAACAATATAGCGACGGCTCAGCTGTAACCTCTTCCGACGCTCTGACAGTGGAAACCCATTTGTCGTATGACCTGATCAATGGAATCAATGGATGCGATTCTCGTTCCGAAGCTGTGTTAACAGTACCGGCGGCTGAGGTTACCAAAGAAATTGTCTCCAATCCGGCCAATGGAAATGGATATGTGCCTGGCGAAATAGTTACCTATCGACTATCCATGACAGTGCCTTCGGGAGATGCGCGCGACATTGTCTTCCAGGACTTGTTTCCTCTTCCCATCCATGATGTTTCCGATCTTGACCTGACCTTCGGTAACGACATTGACTGGTCTCCTTTTGATAATGTGGGGTTGACCCCTCAAAGCATTTCTGTTGACACCGATAAAAATATTTTGGCGATTGTATGGGGAGATCTCGACATCACCAATCCGTCGCAAGCCAGTGTGATTTCCGTGGATGTGAGTATTCCCATTACCTCGGAGCCATTTGCGAATGCGCTGATACACAGCAATTTTGCCCGTTTTAGCTACGGCAACTCAGGAGGTGCGGTGGCTACCTATCTCGATTTGGCCGCCATTGAAGTGGGGGCACCGGCGCTGGAAGTGAAGAAAGGAGTAGCATCAGTCAACAACCCCAACGTAACACTAAATCCGATTCAAGTTCCGGTAAACGCCAATGCGCAGCACGTGGATGCACATGACGTCATAACCTATCAAATAACCCTGATGAATGTTGGGGATGCTCCAGCTTACGATGTCATTGTTGCGGATATTCCTCCTGCGGCATACCTGAGCAATTGCCAGATGGTGTCGGTGAAAAATGAATTTGGCACAGACATGCCTTACAGTGGTAATCTATTTACCTCGGGAATGTTGATCAATGAGATTGACCGCGCAGGATCGGTCAACGGAGACTGGGCCATTGTTAAGTATACCTGCCAGGTTGTAAATACTGTGCAAAGCGTTGACGACTTCACCAATGAATGTGAAGCAACCTGGGCTGCCGCTCCGGGAAGCGTAGAGCGATTCAATCCTGTGTATGACGCGGCTATTGTTTACACGGAAGAGCCACAGATCGAGAAGACCATTCTCAATGTTGAGCCCGGTTATGGGGCCGATGGCGAGGTGGTAGTAGGAGAATTGGTCACCTATCGTGTGGACTATGAATTTATTGAAGGAGTTACGAAAACCGTTACGCTGAAGGATTTGTTGCCCGCGGGCATGTCTGTGGAATCAATTGATTCACTGGTGGTTCCCTACGGAATAACGTTTGGAGCCGGGTCATCAAGTGAGGTTTGGGACAATGCCCAAATTCTGAACTATGGTGCTGATCCGGTGGATACACGCCGTGAGATTCGGATTGTGATGGGTAATGTTACCAATATCGCTGCAGGAAATAACTCGGTCGACAAAATTTCCCTGTACTACAAAGCTGTAGTATTGAACGTTGAGGAGTCTCTCGATGGTGCTTCACTGAGTAGTGAAAGCCGTATCGACTATGTGCGGGGCAACGGCGGGGGAGTGGTGACAGAAACAACTTCGGTCAACGTTGATCTGGTTGAACCCGACATTGAACTGGACCTGATTTGGTTCTCTGAGGAACTGAATCCTGGTGAGGAAACATTTGTCACGGTGAAGATCAAGCATAGTGATGCCAGTACCGCCGAAGCGCAGGACCTCCAATTCCTCTTCGATCTACCGCTGGGTATGCAGGTAGTCCCTGAATCGTTTTCGGTGGAGTGCGATGAGCTTTTTGAGGTGATGCCTTCTGAATCGTTCGGATCGGTTACCGCTCGTTGGGATCGATTGCCTTTGGGATTGGAATGTGAAATGGTATTTACGGTTCAGATTTCTGAGTCCTACCCACCTTGTACGTTCCTTGACTACTGCGCTTCTCTTACCTGGAGGAGTTTGAATGACGATGATGAGCCTTCCCTAGACCTTGTTCCGGTGAATCCCATGGGCGTTCCTCGAACCGGCGACGTAGACGATCCCGGAGGAGTGCTCAACGGTTATGAGGATGTAGAATGTGGTGCCCTTGAAATTATTAGCGAGAACGCTGTGACTCCTACGCTGATTGGTCCATCGGATGCGTGCAATGGCAGTACGATCACTCTTGAAGTGCAGGAGTACGAAGGCTTTGGGGTTACTTATCATTGGTCGGGTCCGGGTGTTCCCAACGGATACAACAACAACTTCCTCACCATAGCGGATCTCAACAACGGCGATGCCGGACTGTATAGTGTTTATGTTGAAGTGGGCGATTGTACCACGGATGTATCCAATGAAATCACGCTTGAAGTGTTTGGAAATCCGGTGGTGGTTTTAGATGATATTGACTTACCATGCACCAACGGAACAACCGACGTATCCATTTCTCCTGAAATCAATGGAGGCTTCGGCCCTTTCGATTACTTCTGGTCGGGTCCAGGGTATTCAAGCAGCAATGCCGTGGCCGTGATTCCTAATGCGGGAGTCGATGATGAAGGGGTTTATACGTTGTACATCATTGACGACAATGGTTGTGTTTCCAACACTGCCAGCGCAGTTTTGGCCGTTACCAACGCACCTGTCGATCCGCAGATTCAGGTGAACGGAGCTACCTGCGAAGGTGATGATCTGGTTTTCACGTGTAACAGCTACACGGGTGATGTGGTGTATTTTTGGAATACTCCAAATGGGGTAGATTCCACTACGGTACCTGTGTGGGAGATTTCGAATGCCACGGCGTTCGCAGACGGTGATTATTCGGTTTACGTGCAAGTAAACGAGTGTACCACCGATCTTTCTAATGCCATAGAAGTAGCCATCATTCCCGAACCGGAGGTGCCGGAGATCATCCCGTCGTCAACGGCGATCTGTGCAGGTTCTACCCTCGTGTTGTCAACTACTGCCGACGCAGACACCTATTCCTGGTCGGGTCCCAATGGATACACCTCGGCGCAGCCTTCCCCACCGGTGATTCAGGGTATTTCAGCGTTTGAAGCGGGAACCTACACCCTGAGCGTGGGAAATTCGGGCTGCTGGTCGGCCAACGGCACAGTGAACGTGGAAGTTCTTGCACTGCCTGCCAGTCCGGCGATAACGTCCAATGCTCCCTTATGCGCGGGTGATGAATTGATCATTACCACTTCCTCTGATGCTGAAGAATTTGAATGGGAAACTCCGGGAGGGGCCTTCACAACAACCGAAGGTGAGTTGATTGTAGATGCGGTAGTGCCGACCGATGAGGGAGCTTATTCGCTGATGGTCTTTGACGGATTTTGCTACTCATTGCCCTCAACTACACTGAACGTGCAGGTAGATGTTGTGCCTTCAATTCAGGCCGCTGCAGGAAACAATGTATTTGCCTGTGACGATGGCGAAGTGTGGCTGCAATCATCCAATAATGCAGCGTACACCGGTTACTGGTCAACGACCCACGAAGAACTGCAAATCGTAAGTCCGGAAACGGCTTCAAGTGCCGTTTTGGGGGCCCAGGAAGGGGAGAGCTATGTAATTACATGGACCCTGTTCAATGAAGGCTGCGGGGTGTATTCGTCCGACGATGTGCTGCTCATTGCTCCTCAGGATCCCGTGGCGCTGACCGATAGTCTGACCCTGGGCGAAGGAACCAATGCAGACGTGTTTGTCCTGACCAACGACTGGTTTGACGGACTCAATGTTCATGTATCGCTGGTAGAACATCCACAAGAAGGAATTGCCTCGGTTGGTCTGAATGAATATGTGAATTATGAAGCCGTTGACGGATATTTCGGGGAAGATGAGTTGACGTACGAAATTTGTTTGGACGCATGTCCCCAACATTGTGACACAGCAGTGGTGAAAATCTTCATTCTGCCACACCTCGAAATACCGGATGTAATCACACCCAATGGCGACGGAGCCAATGATGCCCTGGTAATCACCGGACTGGAAAACTTCCCCAATAACGAGTTGTACATCTACAATCGTTGGGGTCATGAAGTGTACCATGCATCGGGATATCAGAACAATTGGGATGGTGAGTGGAAAGATGACCCACTTCCGGAGGGAACCTATTACTATGTATTTAAAGAAACCGATGCCCGCACCGCTGTGCGTCAGGGCTATATCGTATTACACCGCTAAGCAAAGCACCATGACTAAACCCACATCAATATTTCATTTAAGCAGCGAGCGACAATTTGCAGTGCTGTTTTTGGTAGCGTTGTTCATACTTCTTGCTGTACTGACCTCACGAGGCCAGCAGCAGCCGGGATATTCCCAGTTTATGTGGGATCAGCTCGTCATCAATCCGGGATATGCCGGAACCACCGAATCATGGAGCGCCCGGTTGTTTTACCGCAATCAGTGGTCGGGCTTTGAAGGTGCCCCGCAAACCCAACACATCAGCATTCAAACGCCATTGAGCAACAGGCAGTTTGGCGCCGGACTCCACATGACCCATGATCAGCTTGGTATTAGTGAGCAATTCAGTGCTACAGCATCTGCTGCTTACCACCTGAAGATGCGCTTTGCCAGGTTGTCATTTGGCCTGAATGGAGAGTATGCCGTTCAACGCATGAACTGGTCCACCTTGCATCCTACTGATGAGGGAGATGCCGAGTTACCATTTGCGGATGCTTCCGTATCCAGCCCCAATTTTGGTTTTGGATTGTATTTGCACAGTCCGAAGTATTATGTGGGACTAGCCATTCCCAAGTTGCTGGAATCCGACCTGGATTATTCGGGTAGTGAAAGTCTGGGAACCGCGGACTATTCATTGCGCAGACACTACTTTCTCACCGCAGGCTACGCTTACACAATCAATCCCAACCTCATTCTGAAACCCGGACTGATGACCCGCTACGTGCATGGCGCCCCGGTGCAAGTGGATGTGAATGTAAGTGCACTCATCAACAAGAAAATATGGATTGGCGGAGGATACCGATTTGGGGACTCAGCTCAACTGATGGTTCAGTACCACCTCACTCCTTACCTGGCAGTGGGTTATGCCTATGACTTTACCCTTACCCGCATTCAAAACCACTTTGGATCACATGAAGTGTTCGTGGGATGGGACATGCAACGCAAACGAGACGGGTATGATCACCCAAGATACTTCTAATACGAGACCCGCTATGATAAAGCAAAGCATACTCTTCGTCTTTGGGCTAATCCTGGCGATTGGTTCTACGGCACAGATGAACAAAGCCAATGAGGCCTTTGAACATCACCATTATGATGAGGCTATCGAACTGTATAACAAGGTGATCAGAAAGGATCTGGATAATACCCCTGCAATTACCAATCTGGCAATCTCCTATTGGAAAACCGATCAGCTTACCCTGGCTGAATACTGGTTCAACCGGGCTGCCCTCATGAGCGATGACCCCAAGGTGAAACTTTGGTATGGACAGTTACTGATCATCAATGAAAAGTACGACCTGGCGGCAACCTGGCTTGACAAGTACGCGGCTTCCGAACTTGATCCCAAAGCGGCAAGTGATGCCCGCAAAATGAGTTCGTGGTGCAAGAGCATTCACCAAAATGGCAAGCGAATAGATAATTGTCAGGTAACCCCCGTCAATATCAATACACCCGATTTGGACTTCGCACCTTTCTTGGTAGGTGATGTGTTGTACTTCACCAGCAACCGACCAGGAGCTACGGTCAATTTAGGGGAGGAGGATCCATGGACGACTTCTCGCTTTACCGACGTGTTCAAGGCGCTTCGTACCGGCAAAGGGACATTTGGTGTGGTGGTTCCCGAGCAGACTTTCGGTGCGACACCTTACCACGAAGGGCCTATCGTATTCTCGGCCGACAACCGCACGTGCATCATCACTGTCTCGGATTTCGATGAGAAGAAGAGGCGGTTTGATGATCGTCGCAATACGCGGCTCAAATTGGTGCGCTCGGTGAGTGAGGATGGTGTAATTTGGAGCCAACCTGTTGACTTGGATATCAATAGCAGCAAATACAATCTAGTTCACCCCGCTTTGAGTCCCGAAGGAGATATTCTCGTATTCGCTTCTGATATGCCGGGTGGACAAGGGGGAATGGATCTGTATTACTGCACTATTGATCCACAGGGAGCTTGCGGAGAGCCGGTTAACCTGGGGTCGCACATCAATACACAGGGAAATGAACTTTTTCCGCACATTGGAGTGAGTGGAACCTTGTACTTCGCGTCCGATTTATTGGTAGGTTTTGGCGGATTGGATTTGCACGCATGTGCGCGCATGGACGCAACCACCTGGGACATTCCAGAGAATATGGGCATGCCCATCAACAGTCCTAAAGACGATTTTGGCCTGTGCTGGGAAGAGGAGGGACATTCCGGCTTCCTCAGTTCCAATCGCAATGGCAATACACGCGACGACATTCTCTATTTTGAGTATAGCGCCAATGTTCTGGTAAATGGACAGATTGTGGATTGTGATACCCGACGTCCCATTTCGGGGGCGGAAGTTCACATTACCGGCGAGGAATTTTACTCCGACCTCACATTTGCTGATGAGGACGGTCGTTTTTCATTTCAGGTGCCATCCGGCAAATGGTTTACTGTAGCAGGAAAAGCCAATGACTACGTCACCAGCACATCCTGTCAAAGCACCTTTGAATTGGACACCCGTGATATGGCTGCAGGAGATAAGATGCACATCCATCTGGCACTGAGTCCGGAGGCTTCACAGTCTCGAAATTTGGCGTATGCCTGCGGACGGATCATCAACGCCAAATATGGCAACCCATTGCCGGGAGTGGATTTAGAAGTATTCAATCGATGCACGGGCGAATCTACCTTCGTTACCACGGGGGAGGGAGGAGCGTTTTACCTTGAGGTACAAGCGCAGTGCGAGTTTGACATCGTAGCGCGAAAGGACAAGTTTCACGAAACCCGCGCCACGTTTGAAACCATCGATATTGTGGGTGATTGCTTGGAATTGGCCCTGGGCATGCAAATGAAGGAAAGCGTGGCTCCACCGCCTCTCAGCGAGGACATCGTATTGCGCGAAGGCATGATTCTCGAGTTGTTTCATATTTATTTTGACCGCGACGAGTTCACCATTCGCGAGGATGCCGTTCCCGATTTGGAAACCTTGCTGCACATTATGCAAGATCATCCCGGATTAAAAGGTGAGTTGATGGCGCATACCGATTCACGGGCCACCACCGAGTACAACCAAACGCTTTCCCAAAATCGCGCTGAAGCTGCCCGACAATGGCTTATCGATCACGGGATTGCTGCAGATCGCATTACGGCTTCAGGCTATGGCGAGTCCATACTCAAGAACCGATGCGCAGATGGAGTTGATTGCACCGAAGAAGAGCACCAACGCAATCGTCGTGTAGAATTTCGGGTGACGGACCTCGATGAGGGTATCGACCGCAGGAGCAAGGAACGCAATTAGCCATTTGGCGAATGCCACATAATGTGCTCAATACCTTGGAACCCGATTAAATTGCGGTGTTTTCGGTGTAAAACACGCATCTTGAAGTTTGGCAAACGTCCACGACAAAAAATTTTTTTCCTTTCTGTAACTTTACCGTAGAGCGCTCCGTCCCACCAACATACCGGAGCACAAAAATGACTGTTACAGACTATAACGATTGCGTACGTCAATACTCAGACGGGCTTTTTCGCTTTATTGTGAAAAATGTCAAGGATGAGGAATGGGCGCGCGACGTGGTACAGGATGCATTTGAAAAGCTTTGGAAAAAGCATGAGGAGGTAGAGGCTGAGAAGGCCAAGTCGTATTTGTTCACTACCGGATACCGGACCATGATTGATCAGATACGCCGCGAGAAGAAAAAGGGAGATTTTGAGGAAGTGGGAGAGGCCCAGTTTGCCCACGACCAGCATTACTCCGATTTGAATGATCACTTACACGCCGCACTCGACCGACTGCCTGAAGTTCAGAAATCGGTAGTGTTGCTGCGAGATTACGAGGGTTATTCTTACAAGGAAATTGAAGACATTACCGGTCTGGGAGAAGCGCAGGTCAAAGTGTATATTTACCGCGCTCGAATTGCATTGAAAAAATACTTGGTTAGCATAGATTACGTGGTATGATTACCCGGGAGAATTACGAAATATGGATGATTGACTACATCGAAGGAACACTTGATCCTGAGATGAAAGCGGCTATGGAGGCTTTTCTGTTGCTCCATCCTGATATTCGTGAGGAGATGGATGGGTTGGAAGATGTTGTCCTTCGTGCTCCCGGTGTGGAGATGCAGGATAAGGACTCCTTGTTCCAGTCGGAATGGCCCACCGATCCCGAGGTGGTGCATGAGCAACTTGCCGCGTTTTTGGAAAAGGATCTCAGTGCCGAGGCTATCCTTGAGGTAGAGGCCTGGATCGCACGCTATCCAAAGGTTGCAGAAGCCTGGAAGCTCATGTCGCACACGCAGCTTCAAGGAGTATCCATCTCGTTTGATCACCAATCGCTTTTGATTCCTGAGTCGGTGGACTACCGTCGAGATGAGCATTTGCTCATTGGAGCTATGGAGGGCGATCTTTCGACACAGCAGGAGCAGGAGCTTCAGCGTCGTAAGCAAGCCAATCCGCAGTTGCAAAAAGAGGGTGCCTACTTCGCTGCCACTCACGTTCAGCCCGATCTTTCGGTGACTTACCCTGCAAAGGAGGAGTTGATGAAAACAGCCGTGGTGGTTTCGATGTTGGGTTATATCCGATACGCAGCAGCTGCAGCAGCGGTTCTTATTGCCGTATGGTGGGGATGGTCAAGCACCCGAAATACCGTTTGCGAAGGCGAGCGTTTAGCTTCTTCGCGTCAGGGATGGGATGTGCGTGTTGAATCGGTAAGTTCAGGCATGCGCCAAATGGAGAATCCAACGGCCAAAGAGGTTCAGTTGGTTCGTCACATTTCAACTCCGGTAGTAGGGGAAACGACATCACCTGCCGACGAGCGCATCATGATGGCTGCATTGGACACCCGAAGCACCACTTCAGTTTCGGGAAGTGAGTCGGCTCGTACACCCGGTGGTTCAATGCGCGAAGTTCATATTTTACCTTCGATTGAAGATGCAGAAATCATGGGAACCGCCTGGAAAGCGCTGGAATCGGTTGGAGGATTGGCAGGCGCACTTCTTCAAAAGGCAGAAGTAGCAGCCCCACAGGCGTTGGCTTTTGCTGAATCCGACGGTGTTCAAGAAGTACGTGATCGATTTGACGCCCTCCGCAGTGAGCGTCAGGCAGACAAAGGAAACGCTCCAACGACAAATTCTTCAACCACTACCCAAGGCACATCCGGTGCTTCAGGCAGCGATGAACGCGTGCTGATCAAAATGGGTAAGTTCAAGATTTCTAAGAAATAATCCCTTTTGTCAGTCGGGCAGTAGGTTTTACAAATGAATTTGAAAGGTGTGTATTCAAGGGACGCAAGGCGTACCAATACTATTCGGTTTTCCATGTTCAGTTGTGTGCTTTATCGCCGCGATCACATCGACGGGACGCATTTAATTTAATTACCTTTGTTTCCGAATTAATGAGAAACAGGCAGCCACATGGGATGTAGCAGTTGTTCGAACGGAGGTACCCCGAAAGGATGCAAAAACAATGGTTCTTGCGGGGTTACTGGCTGTGGTAAAATGGACGTATTCGACTGGTTGGCCGGCATGGAACTTCCCATGGGGCAAAAACCATTCAACATAGCAGAGGTAAGGTTTAAGAACGATCGTAAGTCGTTTTACCGCTACACTTCTGAAATCAATTTAAGTATTGGCGATGTCGTGGCCGTGGAGTCAAGTCCAGGTTATGATGTGGGCATTGTGAGTCTGACAGGCGAATTGGTTCGTATACAGATGCGCAAGAAAAACGTGAAAGACAATCACGAGATCCGCAAAGTACTTCGCAAGGCCAATGAAGCCGATATTCAAAAATGGCAGGAAGCTCGTTCGATGGAATGGGACACTATGATTTCCGCCCGAACCATTTCGAAGGATTTGGGGTTGGAGATGAAAATCAGTGATGTTGAATACCAGGGTGACCGTGCAAAAGCCACGTTTTATTACACGGCCGAGGGCAGGGTTGATTTCCGGGAGCTTATTAAGCGCCTGGCCGACAGGTTTCGCATTCGTGTTGAGATGCGCCAGATAGGTATGCGGCAAGAAGCCGGCAAGCTGGGGGGCATTGGATCGTGCGGACGTGAATTGTGTTGTGCTTCTTGGCTTACAGACTTCCGAACGGTGAGCACCAGCAGTGCGCGGTATCAGCAACTGGCTTTGAATCCGCAGAAACTGGCCGGACAGTGTGGTAAGTTGAAGTGTTGCCTCAATTACGAGTTGGACCAATACATGGAAGCCATTAAGGAGTTTCCATCGGCCAACACCCGGATTGATACCGTTAAAGGCAGGGCCTTTCATTTCAAGACCGACATATTCAAGCGTATCATGTACTTCATTTACGACAAGCAGGTTGGCGGTTCGCCGGTGCCCGTGAACGTTGATGACGTACATGAGTTGTTGGCAATGAACAAGCGTGGAGAAACTCCTGAAGATCTGGAATCATTTGCCGAAGTGCCGGAACTTGTTGAAGAAGTCATCGACTATTCGAATGTAGTTGGGCAAGACAGTCTTACACGTTTTGATCAGGTTGGCCGTTCGAAGAAAGGACGCAACAAGCGTTCGAAAAACAACCGTCAAGGCAACCAGCGGGGCGGCAACAGGGACAAGAGGCAAGCAAGTGGTCAGGCATCTGATCAAGGCGGTTCCCGACCTCCGAAGGGTAAATCGCGCGGGGGCAACAATCGTCCGGGTAAACCGGGGAATGATCGAAAGGGAGGTTCGAACGAGCAACGCCAACAAGCGCCCAACGATCAACGTCAGCGAGCACCAAAAAGCGAAGGAGGTCCAAAACAAAACGGTCCTAAAAACCGTTCGAATCGAAGGAAGAATAACAACAATTCGAAGCCATCAAACAGTTCGCCGGAATAATATTGGGGGCATGGGTGTGCGCAGCACTTCTTATCTCCTGTGATGACAACATGGTTTTTGAGCAAAACCAGGAGATCGACGGTGCTGTATGGTCGTGGGATGAACCCGTTCGATTTCAGTTCCAGGTGAGTGATACGGTTTCCCGACACAATTTTTACATCAATCTGAGAAACGGAAATGACTACCCCTATTCGAACATGTTTCTGTTTGTGACCCTCAACTTTCCCAACGGCAAGAAATCGGTAGATACGGTTGAGTGTTTTTTGGCTGATCAGGCCGGACGATGGTATGGAACGGGAATGGGAAATATGCACGACAATCGCTTCCTGTATAAACAAAACAAGCAGTTTCCCCTGGCAGGCAATTACCGGATTGAAATCCACCAGGCCATGCGCCAGGATGATCTCCCCGACATCCACGATGTAGGTTTCCGTTTATCACGCGGGCAGTAAAATTTTTCTGCGGGTCTTGATTGGTTGTTTGAGAATGGAGACGCGATGAATGGCGTCTCCGACCCCCAACCTAACCCCCAAGATTATCATAGCAAACGATCATTGTATAATCCAGCCGATAATCCGATTACCAAGGTGAATGGCTGAGACGCGATTCATCGCGTCTCTACGGGTCGTAATTCTGTTGCCTAACCCTACACGATCCTATCTTCTCACACGCGCATCAGATTCTACCGACACGACCTTCTGAATCACGGCTTACTTGGGTGAGGTTACCTCCCCATACTTTTACCCCCGAAATCAATTATCACTTGAATGTTTAACGGCTCACCAAAGCCTAAAACATGAGAAAATTCGTGAGTATTTGTCTGCTTGCCTTCTCCATGAACGCGTGGGGACAACAAGCGCAGTCTGTAAAATCGAAAGGAGAAACACTGAAAAAAGACTTCCAATTGGAAGATCTTTATTCCTCGGCACAAATTGACCATCTCGAAATTGAGGCTCCTGCAAAACTCCAGGAAATTAAGGCCTTCTTTGAGATCTGGAATCAACTTTCGGAATCCCGAAAAAGTGACCTGGTGAAGATCGATATGTACCGTCTGTACATCCGAAACCGGGAACAATTTGATCTCAAAATCGCCCAACAACATCCCTGAACCGGTAAACTATGAAACAATTCTTGCTTTCCCTCCTGTTCGCAGGAGTTTTTGGCATGCTTACGGCGCAAGACTGCTCCGTAGGATTAGTGTCCTACTGCTACGAAAATGATGAGGACTATATTGTAACGTATTGTCCCGACAATCCCGCGACACAGGTCATATCGCTCACTTTGCTCACCTATCATATCGAAGCAGGGTATGATGAGTTGATCATCTACGACGGCTCCGATACCTCAGGGGACATACTTGCTACCATTGACGGCAACGGAACAAGCGGTTATTCCTACATTGGTACTTCTCAAGATGAAGGAGGCGATGGCTGTGTGACCCTTCGAATTACTTCCGATGAAAGCGTGAGTTGTGATGATGAAGACTTCTCATCCACCACCTGGACGGTTGAGTGTCAAACCATTTGCAATCCGCCTACGGCAAGTATCAGTGCCGATCAAACGCAAATTTGTGCAACCTCGGCCGATAACCAGGAAGATCCTGAAATGGTGACCTTTTCGGCTACGGGTAGTACCCAGGCCGATGGTACTTCATTTGAACAGTATGACTGGGATTTCGGTGATGGCAATACCTTGTCTTCCAGCACCCCCGTATGTGCTCATAGCTTCTCCAACGCCGGTGGGTACATCGTTTCCCTGGTGGTAACGGATGATCTGGGATGTTCCAGTACGGTACTTGAAGAAGTATTGATCGAAGTGGCCGGTCCCCCAACTTTTGGCCTCAGCTCTGATGCCGACGAAGAAGGAGTGTGTGCGGGAACCGAAGTAACCCTTGCCGCTGCAACCGATCCCTATACCTGGGAAGAAGAGCAAATTCAGCCCGATCCCGACCCGACAGAACTCCCCGACGGAACTGGCGATAGCTACACGTCTGAAGTTGAATTCAATCAGTTTGGAACATCCGATGTCATCGAAGACGGTGCCAATATGGTCATCATGCTCAACATGGAGCACTCCTATATGGGCGACCTGGACATTGAAGTGGTATGCCCAAATGGAACACGTGTGGAAATTCTTGATTTTGCCGATAACGAAATGGGCAACTGCAACGTGGGTGGAGCTGGAGAATACTCAGGTGGAGAAGGTGCACCGGGCGATGGAGCCGAATATTACTTCGACTCTGACGCTTCTACTGATTTCTC
>JAGQVX010000239.1 GCA_020437755.1 Flavobacteriales bacterium | reverse complement strand
CCACAAACTCAATGAGCTAGGGCTTCTAGGTGATTCGGTTCCTGTTCCACCCATCCCCCAACCACGCCAGGAGTCAGATGCAAATCCAATACACTTTTTCCGGATTCAGACGGCGGGCTAGCCTTGAAAGTTTTGTCAATGCTGAAACTTTCACACAGGCCAAGGTTTCGAACTGATCCTCAAACTTCAAACAGCCTCGAGAATTCTCCCTTAAACTCGCAGATCCTCATGCACTACACATCCTCTTCTGTATTATCGTGAGGTGGGCTTAGTGTTTTGAGTAGGGCTCACCTTTTGGCGCATTAGAAAATGAAAGATGAAGGGCAATCCGGCAATATCATTCACAGGCGGACTTATAATTACGGCGGTAATACTTATCGTGCTATACCTATTGTACTTGGTCTCGATTTTTGACCTTAGTGTTGGTGAGACACTTCAAGAAATTGAAAATCAAAGAACAATTCTACTCGTTTTAACAATTATCATCGCTGGACTGACTGTTCTGGTTAGCAGACGCTTCATCCGTGCAGGAAAGAAATATACCGCTATTGGGACAGTTATATTGCCTTTACTAGCACTTCTTGCGGTAACAGTATCCTATTTCAACAATTTCAATTACCACACGACTTTCAACCATACGACATGGCAACAAGACATGCACAAGCCATTTGACATGGCGGCCACTTTGGTAAAGGACAAGGTCTTAATCGGCATGACAAGAATCGAGGTAGAAGAAATGCTTGGGCAAGGACATGAGAAAAGCTACGGAGACCAGAGCCAGGGCAATGGATATGTTTCATACTTGGTTGAGCACAGCTGGACACTGATCATATATTTTGAAAAAGACATAGTCGTTGACACCAAGCTACGACTTCCATACATGATGACTTCAATAAAAATGTACTGAAAGCTTCCCAAAAATTCAACGCACTCTTCAACAATCCAAAAGACCCTCACGAATTCCCTTTTGAATCAATCCCCCTAATCCCCACCACCACACATCATGCCCTCAAACAAATCACATAACAAAGCCTACAGTCCAGGTGCACAGCCTTTTGCCCAGACGTATTTTCATGGGACCAAAGCCGATTTGAGCGTGGGAGACTACATTCAGGTGGGGTTTAGCTCGAATTATGGGCACAGGAAGGAGGCTAAGTATATATTCTTGTCTGCCACGCTGGACGCGGCAATTTGGGGAGCTGAGCTTGCTGCCGGAGAAGGGAGGGAAAGAATCTATTTGGTTGAACCCACCGGATCCATCGAAGATGATCCGGATTTGACGGATAAGAAGTTTCCCGGTAATCCAACCCAATCCTTCCGCTCCACCGAACCGTTTCGAATTGTTGGTGAGGTGACGGTGTGGCGTGGACATTCGGAAGAACAAGTGGCCGCTATGAAGGCCGCACTCGAAAAACTCAAGCAACAAGGAATTAATTCGCTAAACGAATAGGATGATGCATTCCGTATGCTGAACGCTGGGCCACGCCAATAAACAATACGGTGTTTTACATGTCGGCGAATAACCCACAGACCAATGCTCACAACTTCATTCGTTTGGATACCTCAACCTCCCCTGCTTAAGCTGCTTTCCGACACTTACCGGTTAGATCCGTTCCCTTTTTCTCCTTATTCTTGCGGCGAATAGCGCCCGTTTTCACCGCAACAGCGGTGGAAAAGGACCTCATTTACCAACTG
>JAGQVX010000238.1 GCA_020437755.1 Flavobacteriales bacterium | reverse complement strand
ATCCTCATGTTCACCGTGATCGTCTTTTCCCTCATCAGTAGAAAGAAAATCATATAGGGTTTCTTTTTTGTCGTAGGTTGACCATACAACAACAGAATTCCTTTCTTCATCAACGCTCACCTGGTAGGCAAGAAGGCCATCAGATTTCTTATCCATTTTCAGAGTTGGGGCTGTGGCGATTCGAACCAAATCCTGAAGTTTTCCTGGTTTGGCAGTTGATACTGACATAAAAGTGTAGGTTGGAATATTCATATTCATTGTAAAATAGATAAAATATTATGTTTGTGAAGCAAATGTAGGAAAGTATTTCAGTATTGATGTATTATTCTATAGTTTTGTTCAATACGGATGTAAAAGCAGGCGATGATGGATTTTACCCTACTTAAAGTAGTATTAGTCTATGTGGAGGAGTATCAAAAGAGTCACTCCTCAGGCAAAATAGAAGAATTCACAGTTTGGCTGAATAACAAACTGTTCGCGAGTGCAGCTGCAAACCATTCATCACACGACGAGCTACTCATCGCTTTCAAGGTGATGCTCCTCAGTAAGGCCTTGAAGAAACAGACCAAGGGTGTTTTGTACTCTTCAAAGGTGTCTTCAATAGATGAGTACAGCTTTTTGTTGCATCTGGAATATCAGGACAGTTTCAGGAAAATGGAAATAGTGGAACTGCATAATCTGGAAGCGCCAACTGGTATAGAAGTCATTAAACGTCTGATTAAAAATAAGTTGGTCGAAGAGTTTCCCGATGAAGAGGATAAGAGAGCTAAGAGGATAAGAATAACGGAATCAGGAATAAATGAACTCAACGTTATTAGACCACAAATTGATGCGATATTCTCCAGGTTTACCCAACCGTTGCCGCTCAATGAGAAAGTGCAATTGAGTGGATTATTAGACAAACTCATTGATTAGTTTCAGGATTTGAAATCCCCAGATCCACGTCAACCTAATCCAGCATAGGATAAAAATCCACAATGGAATGCGTGTACTCGCAATAATCAATATCCATGTCCCAAAAGCGAATGTGCTTCAACGGAGGTTCATTCAGAGGTACGAGCATGACGTTTGTTTTTTGTCCGGCGGGAGTATCGGGTTGGTTGTAGCGATTGTCGAGGGCGGTGTCGAGATAAAATAGATAGGGATACACAAATCCAAAGTACTGTCCGGGGGTGACAAGGTCGCTCAGACTCTCAAAATCCAGCAGGTCGTTTTGCTCGGTAATGAGTTGTCGAAATTTCACGGCATTCATCGCTTGACCGTTCCATGTGGGCATAGCGTTGAATTGGGGATCCACAAAAATCCATTCTTTTCGGTCGGGCAGGTAAACTTCGGTTGCCACGTGTCCGGGTGGGTAATTGGCGCGGGCGGCATCTTCGGTTTTTAGGTACAATGTGCGCGCGGGCATTCCGTGTGCCAGCAGTTGATCGCGCAGCACAATGGCGTAGGCGAAACAGGGAAATTGTCCGCCGGCTTCGGCTTCTTTGAGGATGGAAATGGCGTCGCGACCCTGGGGATCCTGGCGTCCGTTGTGACTCCAGCGTTGGTGCGTCCAGTTCAGTATGCGGCGCACTCGTTCCTGGTCGCTTTGGGCTCCTTCAAGCAAACTGTCGAGCGGATAGTGCCGACGAAGTTCAATAAGATAGGGATCATCTGTATCGGGAAAAAGGAATTCCGGGTGGATTTCAGGTTTTTGGTCATACGCTACATGCCTTCCTTCAAAATACACATCATCATACATGATGGTTCTCGTTTTGCTGCACCCCGGCAGCAGCGCCATAAGCAACAGGAATACGTACAATGGCTTCATGGTATTCAATAGTTTTGATGGATTCAGGTTGGTTCAAAAGTAACACATCGCGCTTTTCTTAGGCTAGCACA
>JAGQVX010000237.1 GCA_020437755.1 Flavobacteriales bacterium | reverse complement strand
TTCCAAAGGAAAATTTGCTCAATCGCTTTGGCGATATTGATGAGAATGGGCATTATTCGAGCCCGATCGAAAATCCATCCCGGCGTTTTTTTACTATGTTGGGAACTTTGGTTGGAGGTCGGGTTTGTGTGCCACGGGCCGGATTAAGTGCAGCCAAAGCGGCATTGACCATTGCGGTGAAATATGCTTTGCGCCGGCGTCAGTTTTCTGCTGATAACGTGAGTGGTCAGGAAATGCTTTTGCTTGATTATCAGAGCCATCAGCGTCGGCTCATGCCTCATTTGGCGAAAGCCTATGCCCTGGATTTTGCCCTTACCTACCTGTCTAAACGCTATGTGAATCGAACCGACGAAGACATCCGCGAAATTGAAACGCTGGCGGCTGGCATGAAAGCCTATGCCACGTGGTTTACCACTGAAGCCATTCAGGAATGCCGGGAGGCTTGTGGAGGGAAAGGGTACCTGGCGGAGAACCGTTTTGCAGACCTCAAGGCCGATTCCGATATTTTTACCACATTCGAAGGAGACAATACGGTGCTGATGCAGCTTGTGGCCAAAGGAGTGCTTTCGGAATTTCGCAAGGAATTCCACGAAGAAGGCACTTGGGCGATGCTGCGCTATCTTGGTGACCGGGTAAGTACGGCTATCAGTGAGCGCAATCCGATTGTGATCAGGACTACAGATCGCACCCATTTGCTCAGTGACGAATTTCATTTTAATGCCTTCTTGTATCGAGAGAAAAGTTTGCTCTACTCCCTGGCTGAACGCATTCGCGGACTGGTCAAGGAAGGCATGAATGCTTTTGATGCGGCCCTGGCTTGTCAAACCCATATGTTGGCATTGGCCGAGGCATTTGTTGAGCGAGTGGTATTGGAACAATTTCAGAAAGCTATAGATGAACAGGCCGATGCCGAGCTGCAACCCATTTTGCGAAAGCTTTGTCAGTTGTATGCCTTACATACGATTGAGCAACATAAGGGATGGTTTTTGGAAAAGGATTATCTCACTGGAGTCAAAACCAAGGCCATTCGAAAGGTGGTCGATGAGCTTTGCAGTACACTTCGTCAGGATGCCCGGGCGTTAGTCCATGCCTTTGGTATACCCGATGAATTACTGGCAGCAGAGATCATTGTTGGCGAGGAGTTTATTTTGCCGGGAAAAGCATAGATGATCTGTTTTGTGGTGATCGGTTCATTTGGTGGCGGTGCGGCAACCCTCTAAGATACTTATTGTCATTATGTTATAATCAAACAGTTGGAAGCAAACAAATTTGTAGAAAATCATTTGCGCTTATGAAAACAATTATTTCAAACATTGTGGTGGGCTTGCTGAGCACCGTGCTGGCCTTTTTTCTCTTTACCCAATATTACCAACCGTTGCCTGTTGTTCCGCAGGCAGAAGAGATACCTGCGCAGCTGGTCAAACACGAAGAAGACAAACCTATTCTTAACGCAAAACCTCAGTATAAATCTATCCTTTCGTTACCAGACTTCAGGGAAGTTTCGAAAAAAGCAACGGAGTGTGTAGTCAATATTACCGTCTATAGTGCTACGGGATACCGGGTGGCCAGCGGCTCCGGTGTTATCATTTCCTCGGATGGCTATATTGTAACCAACAATCATGTGGTGGAGGACGGCTCTCGGCTAGAGGTAGCGCTCTCGGATAAGCGGCAGTTGGAAGCCGAAGTATTGGGCACTGACCCGAGTACCGACTTGGCATTGATCCGTGTGAAGGCCAGGGGATTACAAACAGTTGAATTTGGTAACTCCGATCTGGTCGATATTGGAGAGTGGGTATTGGCTGTTGGTAATCCCTTTAATTTGACTTCCACGGTGACGGCCGGTATTGTAAGTGCCAAGGCACGCAACATTCGCATTCTGGAGTCAAATTATTCCATCGAGTCATTCATTCAAACCGATGCAGTGGTGAACCCCGGCAATAGTGGTGGTGCATTGGTCAATACC
>JAGQVX010000236.1 GCA_020437755.1 Flavobacteriales bacterium | reverse complement strand
AAATAACCTTTAGTTTGTCCGACACAAGCTACAACTATGAATGGGTAGGTTTTGGAATTTCTGATGCTGAGTTAACCCTTGAATCAATGGTAGATTTCACGGTGCAGGTTCAAATTGACCTAGATTCTGCTTGTCCGGATGTAGCTCTTTTTATCGACGTTACATTCGATCCCAATCCACTTAGTATAGATTGCTCTGGACTAGTAGGACCGATTTGTAATAATGGAGATGCATTACCTCTTCCCGACTTATCGTCTTCTGATCCTAATTGGGAGGTAGCGGACGGGCAATGGGTTATTCTTGACGTCGATAGCAACATCGTCATCAATGACCCTTCTGCAATCAATCCTGAAACCCTCGGAATAGGTGATTATACCGTTCATTACACTTGGAGTGATGCCAATGGATGCAGTCATCACGTCGAATGTCCATTCACTATTGGGGCACCTCAACAGGCTGTAATCGACCCGCTTGAGGATCTTCCATGCTATGGAATTTTATTAGACTTCAATGAGTCAAACGGCAATATTGTTGAATGGAGCGTATCCGGATGCAACAATATTATGATTGATTCATTGGGGGTGATCAACACGGCAGATTGCCCTGAAGGAACGACATTAACGGTTGGAGCTGCAGGGAATTGCATCATTTCGACAAGTGTTCAAGTAACTATACTTGAATTGCCGCAAATTGAAGTAGGTGTAAATTCAGAATTGTGTGTCAACGAATGCTACACAATTGCCTTTGATCAGGCTGTTGATGTTCAATACGTCGTCTGGACTGCTGGTTTAGATGAAGTCGAGGAAACGTACTGCCCCGAAGATTTTGGAGTTGTTGCGGGTGATCAGATCGAATTATGCGCCGTGGCCACACATGAGAATGGGTGTGCTGTGACTGATTGCCTCACGCTGGATATCCAAGGACTCCCCGATCTCAATGCACTGCCAGATAGCATCTGCCAGAATGCCACTCTTGATATTCCAAGCTGTCCGTCTTGTACAGTAGGTGGGAATATCACCATCGTTCACCAAACGAATCCCGATATTGAAGACGTGGTTTTGCCTTTTCCCGGAACTCTGTCGTATGATTTTTCGGCTCCCGGGGATTATACCTATACCATTACTGGCGAGCTTGAGGAATGTTCTACTGAAGTCACGGGGGAGGTTCACGTAATCAGCCTGACAGCATTGGATATCATTCAACCTGAGTATGATGATTGCTTGATCAACTATGAAGTGAATATAGAAATGAGTGGGGAGGATTCTACGTGGTATTGGAGCGATTCTAGTATTGACCAAACACTAGCAATTGACAACGAAGGAAACATCACTTTTACAATCGAATACCCCGACACATCGGATATCAATTTCAACTACATTGACATACTCTTCCTCGAAAATCAATGCAGTTCGGTTGAGGAGGTGGTTGAATCGATGTATACTGCCCCACCCGGATTCAGCGTAGATAATGATTCAATTGTTTGTTCTGGGACGGAAATGGCTTTTATCATCGATTTGTTGTATCCCGTGACCGTTGACCAGTTCACTATATGGAGCGACTATCCAGGGTTTGAGCAATTGGAGTTTGAAGGGGTGCCTCCTGATTCCATTTTTGTACTTCTTGAAACCGACAATTCTCAACAGCAGTATTCATTCTTTTTTGAAGCCGTCAATCATTGCTCTTCCGTGCTTTTTGAGTCAGTAGTTTATGTTTACCCGGCAGACCTTGTTTATGATGTTGAGCTGTTCTACGATGTCCCATTGTGCTTTGGTGACACTATTGTCGCTGAATTGGTAGAAAATTTCGGACAGGAAAGTGCCATTGAGTTTACAAATCTAGATGAGGGACACCTCACTTTTGAAAATGCCAGCGGTGACTTATTTACATTTAACGTGTTGTGCTATTGAAATTGTTAATTGAATTTCAGAAAAAAGGCCGTGCATTTCACTGGCATTCAATATTTTA
>JAGQVX010000235.1 GCA_020437755.1 Flavobacteriales bacterium | reverse complement strand
GCAATTGGAACCACAGCTGGAACAGCCTCCGGCAATGGACCAGCCCATATCGGTGAATATGCCAATTGTAGCAGGACCCGGTGTGTGGATAGCTTCCGCCGAACCCAATTGTGGGGTCATCAGTGAATTAATATTGCCGCTTGGAAAGGTTGATTCGTTAAGGTGAGAATAGCTCGAACCACCATCCCAGCTTGAGGGAGCATATAGCTGAGGCTCAATGGCAGCATTACCGGCAGTTCCCCAAAATCCTGTCCAAAAGAGATTGTTGCCCTGCAATGCACCTGCCAGCGCACTGGTGCCATCGGAATAATCCAATATATCGGTTCCTCCTCCGGTTTGAACAAATAAATCGTAGATATAAGGGTATCCGTCTTGCTGGATGTATCCCAGCGAACCATCAACATAGGCCGATCCGAAAAAGCCCAGGCCATGTCCTAGCTCATGGAGGACCACAGTCACGAAATCGTACTGTCCGGCAGGAGTATTTCCATCCAGTCCGTAGTACCAGGTGAAATCACTGTTGAAGTTGGCGTTAATATCAGGCTGACCGCTAAGGTCGGATCCGGCGAGTGAGTTGGCCAGCGCCTGAGGATACCACGTTCCTGCTTCGGGAGCTCCTGAAAAATCGCGGTGAATGGTTGAGGCTCCGGCAGATCCAAGGACATTGGGTGCTAGCGAAGTGAAGTTGGCATTAACTTCAATCGTAACCGACGATGTAATCAGGGCGGCCCACAAATCCACTGCATATTGAAAAGCCGTTTGAGCCTGAGTAGTGAAGCCCGTATACGTCACATTGAAATTAGCCGCACGTTCACCACCGGGAACATATTCGGCAGGTGGTGCAACATAGGTATCGGCTACAGTTTCATCTGCATAAATCTTAACAAAGCCGTGGGGGAGTTGAATTTCTTCTTGTCCTATTGAAGAAAGGGACATGAGCAACATGAACATGGTCATTGTTGCCCAATTGGAAGGCAGGACATACCTTCTCCAGCCATTGGAGTGAGTGCACATAGGTAATAGATTTTGGATAAGAAATTAGTTTTCAATCCAAATGTATGAAATCTATTACCGACTGCAACTCAAGTTGTTGACTTACAAATTCTCGGGAAGATGCTTCCACCTCAAATCCGCGTACATGGCGGGAAAGTAGGTTTTGAGGAAACCGGTATAGTAGTTATAGGGCTTGTGATGCCAATATGATGGAGCATCTTTATACAATTCTTTATTCGTGAAATGCCCGTCCGCACCTTGGTGATAAATGGCCATGAGCGAATCGTTCTGCAGCATGGTAGAATCCTTGAGTATCAGCGGATATTCGAAAGGACGAAGCTCAATGCGCTTGCCCATTACAGCATAGTTGATATCATCAACGTAGTCGGGCATGGTCACGTCTCCCATAATGCTGGTCATGTTGCCGTTGATGTTTTCACCGGTCTGATGCACATACTGTGTGAGTTGTTTTTCGAGCAGTCGTGCGGCCATCCCAACAGCCATTTCCTGAACGTGAAAATTTTCACGGTGAAACAAAAGATTGGTTACATCCTTTTCTGAGATTAATCCACCTTCTTCATAAGCCAGAGGCATTCGTGGAACGGGATCTGCAGGATTCACAATAGAAAAACTGGTTTGTGTATCTCCAAATCGGCTTTTGTACTCAGCAGCAAATTCCGCGTTGCCAATCATAGGATTTGCGAATGCGTACGTTTTGAAATAATTACCTTCTGCAAGCACACCTTCAGGAAGGTTTTCAAGATACGCCCTCAGCAGTTGTGCCAATGCACCTCCTTGCGAATGACCCGTAATCATGAAATGGTGAATACCCTTGAGGTTGTACTCTCTAATTTTATGAATAATCGTTTCCGACATATCTGCAAGGGCTACTGTATAGCCGGCATGAACCGCCGCAGCCGTATCATTGGCCATTCGGTAGTTAAAAACATAGCCGTCCATCAAAATCGTTCCCTGGGCAGGAATCATTGCGGAATAGATGTT
>JAGQVX010000234.1 GCA_020437755.1 Flavobacteriales bacterium | reverse complement strand
TGACACACTTCCCTTTGTGCACGATACTCCTCCCTTTGCAAACGCGACTCTTCTCTTTGCACGAGCGACACTTCCCTTTGCACGTGGGACACTTCCCTTTGCACGATAGACACTTCCCTTTGCACGTGGGACACTTCCTTGTGCAGTGGAACTAATCTCCTGTGCAAGAGGGACGGTATTGCTCGCATAGGACGCCTGTCTCCATGCACAAAAGGCACATTGCACTGCTTGAAGGGCACTGTTGTATCCTCAGAAATCACATGGGTATGCATGTGAGACACTCGCTCATGCACTGAATCCCTGATTGTTTGCATGACAGCCATTTGCGCATGCATAAAAACCACCCTGATAGGCCATGCAACCACTTCTCAAAGCATTGCAGCCTCTTACCTGTTAACATCCCTTAACAATTCCCGAATTGACCTTTGACGGATTTCTGCAGCAATAGATAGAAACAATTGTTTCTCCCATGATGCCGGGAAAAGAGGCATTGCATACCATCAATTAACACACTTCATTATGAAAAAGAAGCAATTCAACAAGCTCAACATGTACACAGCTGTATATGGAGCACTGCAACAAAACAAATCGGACTGGGCTAAAAACGACGCGATGGTTCGGATGATCGATCAGTTCAATGGTTTGTATTCCGCGATTCAGCGTGCATTGTTTGTGCAGAAGGAAGAGACCAAACCGATTACCCAGAACAAACATTATCTGAAGGAACATCTCATTGAAGAGATCATGGCCATGTCCGGATATTTGGCCGTCATTGCAAAAAATCAGCGAGATATTCTCCTCAAGGGACAGCTCCAGTTTAGTGCATCGACTTTTCGACGGTCTCACGAACTAGATTTCTGGGTTCGTGTTGAAGCTTTTGTAGCGTTGGTAGATCGATACAAGTTGCAATTGGAAGAGGCAGGAATCACACCCGTCGATTTTGACGAATTGAATCGCGCCGTTGAAGAGTACAAGCCCTATTCGGCCGCTCCAAGGCATGCTATCAGCGTGCGGTTGACCGTTACCCAGCGCATTGCCGAATTGTTTGGTGAAATGGATTCGTTCCTCAAGGACAGTCTGGATCGATCCATGATAAAACTCGGTCGGAACTCACCCGAATTCTTGCGCTTGTACCGTCAGAGTCGGAAACTAAAACATGTTTTACATCCGATACGAAAAACCACCGGAGAAGACGATTCCTCACCACCGGGGGGGGATTGATTATGGTGTATAGATTGAATGAGGGGTCGCCATGATTTGGCGACCTCTTCTTATTAGTAGTCTTGGCGCAACCTGGGATGACGAAGCATGCAAGTGGCCTGGCTCCCTAATCGTTGAAAACACTATTTGAGCCGAATAAGGCTGCTAATCGGCTCACGGGTTGTGGATGATGCTTATATTCACGGATGGGTGTCGATTATCGAACAACGGTGAATTTTTCACTTTGTACCATTTGATCATCAATGAGTAAAGTTACGATATAGGCTCCATTGGCAAATCTTTGGACATTGATTTGCACGAAACCCAAACGCTCATCTAAACCCCACCGAGATTTTCTATCTTCAAAGGGTTCGAATCCAGGAAGACCCCCGTACAGACGCGATTCATCGCGTCTCCAAGGCCATCCCAGGCAAGAAGCTTAAAAATTTACAATTCAACTTCTTATTACCTATCCCCCCATTGTGATTCACACGGGATACCGGTATGTGATACTGCATTATCCAGACGGTGATCGGGCTGCCGGGGGGAACGGGTGAGACGCGATGAATCGCGTCTGTACGGGCATTCGAGGCAAGAAGCTCAAAAATTTCAATCCAACTTCCCACCGCGCTGCCCTAAAACCTCACCCTGCAGGTAGCATTTATTGAACTACGGTGAATTTTTCACTTTGAATGGTGGTCGAATAGCTCAGGAGTGTTAAGGTATAGGACCCTTCTGAGAAACCGTCGATGGGAATGATTAGGGTTGTCTCACCTTCGTTTACTGCAATGCGTTTTA
>JAGQVX010000233.1 GCA_020437755.1 Flavobacteriales bacterium | reverse complement strand
CAGCTGTGGAGAAGGCACAGCAGAAAAAGATGAAGGTTGCGTTAGGTTCGAAATCGGGCTAAGGTCCAGGATCTTCTTCCTGATGACAAGCCCCGGGGCACAAAGGTATAACGATCACCTATGTGTTTCCGGGGCTTTCGTTTTGGCCATTCGGCAAATGTTGGGCTGAATCAGGTTCACTACATTTACACACAAATTCCCGTTCATGGCAGATCATTTTGAATACGACCGCAATTTCACCCATCTCACACCTGAATCACCTGATTTTCAGAAAGGTGAATATGAGAATTGCACCTTTCAAAACTGCAATTTTTCTCATGCTGATTTGAGCGAATTCGTATTCATGGAGTGTGAATTCATCGATTGCGACCTCAGCAATGCCCAAATTCGCAAAGCTTCGTTTAAGACCGTCACTTTCACACGCTGCAAACTCATGGGATTGCGTTGGGACGAGTGCCACAACTTCTTGCTGCGGTTCACATTTGACGAATGTCTTCTTAATTTTTCCTCTTTCTACGCCATGGATATCAAGGGTACGGAATTCGCCAAATGCTCAATGGTAGAAGTGGATTTCACCGATGCCGACTGCGAGAGCTGCAGTTTTCAGGGAGCCAATATGGCCGGTGCTATGTTTGACCACACCAACCTTCAAAAAGCGAATTTTCGGGAGGCGATCAACTACCGCATTCATCCCACCGACAATAACATCCGCGGAGCTCAGTTTTCAACCGATGGCGTGAGCGGGCTGCTTGAGGCGTTCCAGATTCAAATCGTAGATTGACACAGCATGATTTCCCGAATCGTTCATAAAGTACAACGTACATGGCGAAAAGCGCTCTATCTCGGACGGATGGAGGGTTTGCTTTATTCGCGAAAGAAGCAGGGAGATATCATCGTGATGTACCACAATGTGGATCAGGAGGGCAATACCAATTACAACCTACGCTTTCACTCCCGTGCCGATTTTCTGATTCATGCCCGTTACTTTCAGCGTGAGTTCACCGTTGTATCTCTTCGTGAAATGCTCGAAGTCCCCAATCCGGGAGTGCGCCGGCTGGCCATTACCTTCGATGACGGACTGGCCAACAACCTGAAACACGCCGCAGTCATTCTCCGGCATTTCAGTCTGCCGGCAACTTTTTTTGTCACGGCAGCAGGCATGAATAACCAATCCTACCTGTGGCCCGATGCAGTAAATATTTTAACCCATCACTGGAACAAACCGGTAACATTCAACGACGTTCGTTTTATACCCGGTCCATGGAACCGATACCGTTCCGACCACGGCGAATGGCTAATGAATGCACTCAAACATGCACCGTCAGACCAACGCAATGTGTTCATTGACAGGTTGGAATCGCGAGTAGGAAAGTCGGTTTCGGAATTGGCGCATGAGGACCACTACCGCATACTATCTCAAGAAGAAATCCGATTGCTGGCGGCCTATCCCCTGTTCGAAATTGGCAGTCACGCCGTATCACACAGCAACCTGGCCACATTGAACGCAGATTCCCAATTTGCAGAATTGCATGACTCCAAAAAATGGATTGAAGAAGTGATCGGGAAAAGTGTTGAAAGCATTGCCTTTCCCGACGGGTCGTACACCCGTGAGACCGTGAGTATTGCTGAGCAGGTTGGTTATCGTCACCAATGCGCTGTGAATTATCTGTATCATGAAGATGAAACAGACAATCGAATTATCAATAGATTGGGCCTCTATAATGACCGTAGTGCCATAGAGCAGTTGCACCAACTGAACCAACGATTTCATGCAAAATAAATCCCAATGGAAACCAAGCCGTGTGGTATGGAATGGAAAAAAGTTCATTCCGTCGTTTCAGGTAGTGTATCCGGGATCAATCCACATTGCTCAACTGCAAATTGAAGCGTATGAACCGCTCATTCGTAAATATATAACCGGTGCAGCCCTCGATTGTGGGTGTGGAACTGTACCCTATTACGATTGGTACAAAGATCAAATTGATGACGTAACCTGCGTGGACTGGGAAGAAACGCACGGTGCTAATCCGTTTTTAGACCACGTGGTGGATTTGAACCAACCTCTGCCCTTTCCGGATGCCACGTTTAATAGCATTTTACTCACAGACGTATTTGCGCATGTCGCGAAGCCCGATCTGCTTATGAGTGAATTTGCACGGGTACTGCGCCCGGGCGGACATGTAGTGATTACC
>JAGQVX010000232.1 GCA_020437755.1 Flavobacteriales bacterium | reverse complement strand
TATGCTAACCTGTGATTAGTGGCTATCGTGTCCTTCGTGCTCTTCGTGAGCCTCTTCTGAATGCTCATCTTCGTGAGAATCGGTTGCTTCTTCAGCAGCAACATATCCATCGATGATTACACCATCTGCATTGAAAGCCAGCTTAAACTCAGGCTCAGTGATCAAAGCGATCTCCTCAGCGGTTTTACCTGCATCTTCAGCAAGGTGCTGCAACCAATCAACTGAAATGGTATCGTAGTAAGCACGACCTTCGATGTAACACGTGAGACCATCAGCACCTGAAGTAGGCACAAAGAAATCGTGGTCACCCAGGAAAACCATCATATCATCGTCCTGTCCCATGTTGATCTTCATCCAACAACCTGCTTTGGTACATGTTTCCTTAATAGTACCCATTACTTTGGCTTCAACCATTGTGGTATCGTTCATTTTCGCTACTAACTCTTCCACAGAGATTGCGCCATCGGTTGTCATTTCAGCTCCGTAAAATGAGAGGGTGTTACCCTCTTCGGTTACTTCTACTTTTTCAGGAGCCGGCTCTGAGCCGCAAGAAGCTAAAAACAGGCCAAAGGCCAGAATTGCAATTAGTTTGTTCATGATTGAGATAAAATTTTGCGCAAATGTACATTTCTGTCGGAGAATTATTTGTGACACAAGTCAAGCAATTTCACAACCTCTGAAATTGAATGAGTATATTTGATTTACAACTTACAAGTCATGAAAAAGCTCTTCTTTCTTTTCCTCTCGGTATTCCTGGCGGCAACAGGAATTTGCCAAACCGACTTAACCCCTGCCGCATCAGATGAGGAAATGCTCCCTGAAGGTCTGCCCACGGGAGAAATCGCGCCCAATATTATGGCACGTGATGTCTTTGGAGAGAACGTGTCACTGAGCTCCATGCTTCGCAATGGGCCTGTACTGGTGGTATTTATCGAAGGAAGCTGGAGTGGGCCATGCATGACCTACTTATCGATGTTGAACGATTCTTTAGCGACACTGCAGCAGTATGACACCCAATTGTTGGTGCTCACCACGGAAAAGTCGGACTATTCCAAGAAAATCCCAATGAAGACAGGAGGAACCTATCCCTTGGTTTTTGACGAAGGGGGACGGATGGCTTCGCAATTTAACGTGCAGTACACAGCTTCTGAGGAATATTGCAAGCGCATGAAAGCCACCGGAGGAATTGATATAGCTGAGCGCACGGGAACGGATCCTGTTCACCTTGTTTTACCTTCAGTTGTACTGATTCATCCATCGAAAAAAATCATCTATTCGGCCAGCAATCAGCATGTTGACGAATTGCCAATGGTGTATGAAATGGCCGCAGCCTTTAACCATAAATCATCCGACGAGGACGATAAGGGAAAGGATGATCAGGAGCAAGAAAAGAACGACAAGGGGGACAAAAAAGAGAAAGAAAAGAAAAAGAAGGAACGCCGTGACTAACTGGTTTTTACCTTAACCCGTTCCAACACTACATCAAGCTTTTCTTCGGTAAGCGGCTTTTCAATGAAGCCTTTGACGCAGGGGAATTGCTCCGATTTTCTTCTATCAGCTTCGCGATTTGAGCTCGTGAGAATAACAATATTCAAAGCGCTGCACAGTTCCTGACGCTGGAGGTATTCCAACATTTCGAATCCATCCATAACCGGCATACTGAGATCAAGTAGGATGCATGAGGCGCTATTCTGTTCTAACCAATCCAATGCATCCTGACCATTCTTCACCCAATGATACACGGGTGATTTAGGATGGTGCTTGAGCACCTGTTCAGCAAGGAATCCGGAAATCGGATCGTCCTCAACAAGTAGTACATGGGTATGGTCATTCATCTTCATCCAACAGGAGTATTTTAAAGGTTGTGCCTTTGTTTACTTCGCTTTCCACATCTATATACCCCCCATGTGAATTCACGATGGAATGTACAATATGCAGACCCACTCCCCGGCCCGGAACATGGTCATGAAATCGTTTAAACAACTTGAAAAGCTTGCTTCCATGTCGCTCCAGATCGATGCCAATTCCATCATCCGAAAAAGTCAGATGAGGCCTGTTAGATTTGATTTCAGTTTTAAGTCGAATGCGAGGCCGTTCACCGGGCTTGGCGTACTTAATCGCATTCGTAAGCAAATTAAGCAAAATGCTGTTCAAATGAAATCGAGGGTACCAAATTTTGGACAAGTTGTCAAAATCAGCGTGTATTTCAATTCCCGATTCCTTGATCTGATGTTCAACCTCTTTCATAACATTGTCCCACACATCGGCGAACTCCAGTTCTTCCGAAGGAACAGATTTATTGAAC
>JAGQVX010000231.1 GCA_020437755.1 Flavobacteriales bacterium | reverse complement strand
CGGGCAACAGCACGCGCATTTGACATACAACCCGGAGCTCATGTGCTATGCTGCTTACCGGTGCGATTTATAGCCGGCAAGATGATGGTAGTAAGGGCATTGGTCAATGACTGGAACCTCATACTTGCCCGTCCGGATGCAGAGGCGCTTCGAAGTATGGAGATGTCTGTTGATTTTGCCGCCATGACTCCCTACCAGGTCGAGCAATCCATGGTGCGGTTTCCCAATCGGTTTCAATCCATTGGTAAGCTCATCATTGGTGGCGCGGCCACCACGCCCTTGCTGGAAAGCCAATTGAACGATTTCCCGGTCCGTGCATGGGCGACGTATGGCATGACGGAAACCATTACCCATGTTGCAGCGCGCGAATTGGGTAAAAAGGAGTCTAATGATGTTTTCCAGGCGCTCCATGGAATTGAATTCACCGTGACGGAGGAAGGGACACTTAGGATACATGCTGACCATTTGCCGAATGGCGCAATAACGACCAATGACCTGGTAGCGTTACTGAGTCCAACCCAATTCAAATTATTGGGCCGGATTGACGACGTGATCAACAGCGGCGGGGTAAAGCTGCACCCCGAAGGAATTGAGCGCAAACTGGATGGCATATTGCACAGAAGGTATTACATTGCAGCTCAACCGGATAGCACTTTTGGACAACGACCTTGTTGGGTCATTGAAGGCACTCCACTCGGAGTTGAAATAGAAGCAGCTTTGCTTGATGCGGCCGCATTGCGACTGGAGAAATATGAAATCCCGGTGAGCATCCGCTATTTGAACCTATTTGAAACCACGGCAACCGGAAAAGTGAAACGCATACTACCATGATGGAACTTGTTTTTGCAACCAACAATGAGCACAAGGCGCGCGAAGTCGGACAAATACTGGGCGGCAAATTTATCATTCGCACCTTGAAGGATATTGGATGCAACGAAGAACTGGAAGAAAGTCGGGAGACACTGGAAGGGAACGCCGCGCAGAAGGCTGAATATGTGGCAGAAAAATACGGTGTGAACGTTTTTGCGGATGATACCGGACTTGAAATTCCCTCACTTGGCGGACAACCCGGTGTTTTATCGGCACGCTTTGCCGGACCGGGAAGGGATTCAGAAGACAACATGGATAAAGTGCTGGAGTTGTTGAAGGGTCAGAATGATCGATCTGCACAGTTTCGCACTTCTATTTGTCTGGTCGTGGACGGAAAATCTCACTTTTTCGACGGGATATGCGCGGGAGCCATTACCTCATCCCGCGCGGGCCTCGAAGGATTCGGATATGATCCCATTTTCCAACCGGAAGGACATGAACTTACATTCGCTGAGATGAGCAAAGAAGAAAAAAATGCCATCAGTCACCGTGGACGGGCTATTCGTGCGATGTCGGATTGGCTGAATGAGCAGGTCTGAACTTTTTTCAGGTCTCCTCCAACCAATTGAAGCGAGCCTGCGTCTATGAGAATGAAAACCTATTTAAGAACTTATACAACCACCAAATAAACCAGTTATGAGAAAATTAATATTCCTTACGAATCTGCTTCTGCTGAGCGTTTTTGCTTCGGCGCAGGTTGATTCAGCCAGCGTGTTCATATACGGTTGGATTGAAAACCTGGGCGGTGCGAGCGTTGACGTTAACGTTACCCTCAGCGACGGTCAATCAACAACTGTATTGGCCCAAAACGGATTCTACTCAGCAGTATTTCTGTCGCCCGGCGACTTTGGAACAGCTACTTCATCAATTGTTGACTGCAACGGCAACGAAGTGAGCGGATCTGCCGAGTACCAGCTATTTGACGCCGTTCAAATCAATTTATTGTATTGCGGCAATGCTATCGTCTTTGGTTGTACCGACCCGGAAGCATTGAATTATAATGCAGATGCAACAGACGACGACGGTAGTTGTGTGTATCCTGTTGAATGTAATGACAACCTGGTAACGTTTACGATGACCACGGCTATTTGGGCGGAGGAAATCTATTGGAGTATCAGTGATCCCGATAGTTCTTGGTTTGGAGGTTATAGCGACAACAGTGTATCCACCGACGTTCTATGCCTCGAAAACGGGTGTTATACCATCACTATGTACGATTCATTCGGTGATGGTTGGAACGGAGGAGTGTTGACTGTTGACGTGAACGGAACGACTTATACTACTACGTTGAACACAGGATCGGTAGGTACATTCACCTTCGGAATCAATACCGAAGGATGTGTAGAGCCCCTTTTCGGCTGCACCGATCCAACAGCCCTCAATTATAATCCGGAAGCTACTATTGACGACGGAAGCTGTCAGTATTCGAACGGATGCGAGTGCACAC
>JAGQVX010000230.1 GCA_020437755.1 Flavobacteriales bacterium | reverse complement strand
GTCGGGTTTTAAACCATATTTACATGCCTTACATCCAGCCAAATAGCTGTCTGATCGTGGCATTCGTACACTAAAGTCGTTGATGCTATTCACCAATGATCTCCACCTTCGTCATTTTGTCGCCCTGTCGGATTGCATCGATCACCTCTACTCCATCCACTACTTTACCGAAACACGTATGGTTGCGATCCAGGTGACTGGTGTTGTTGCGGCTGTGGCAGATAAAAAACTGCGAACCACCTGTGTTTCTTCCGGCGTGTGCCATGGAAAGTACTCCACGGTCGTGGTATTGGTTGTCGCCATCCAGTTCACAATCGATGGTATAGCCCGGACCGCCAACTCCGGTACCTTTCGGACAACCACCCTGAATCACGAAATCAGGAATTACCCGGTGAAAGGTAAGTCCGTCGTAAAAACCATCCTTCGCCAATTTAACGAAGTTAGCCACTGTTTTAGGAGCATCCGCGGTGTAGAAGTCCACCGTCATGGTTCCTTTGTCTGTATGAATTTTCGCTTGCATGCTTGTGTTTTAAAAGAGGGACAAAGGTAGTAAATGAATTGGGCGTTTATACGTCAATTCATCGCGCTCATCCTATTGAACTTTCCTGAAACTCAGCATTCATTCGAAATGGCGCAGTTGAGGAAATTCACATCACCCACAAAAGAATCCCTACACTTATAAAAAAGTAGCCTTCAAAGGCGATCTATAATAGGGAGATCACAAGCTTTTTTCAGATATTGCCGCATGCGCTATGTGAAAGGAATCGACAACAAGCCACTCTACATGCACGAGTGGCGTGCCCGTCCGGAGCGGAGGATAATTCTGGTCATCCATGGGATGTCGGAACACGGAGGCAGATACGAACGCATGGCCAGATACCTCAACCGTGCAGGCATCTCAGTTTGTGCAGTGGATCTGAGAGGGTTTGGTCAGACCTTAAACCCCGGTGATCAATACGGCTGGATGGTGGATGAAGACGCATTTCGGGTGTTGATGTACGATATGCAATGTCTGGTTATCGAAATGCAAAAAGGCCACACGGCTCCACTGATCCTGATGGGCCACAGCATGGGTTCCGTCATTGTCATGTCTTTTCTCCAGCGGCGCTATGCCCGACTGGAAGGGTGCATTCTTTCAGGCATCCCTGAAATTGCTCCATGGAAAGATTTGGCAGGTAATGTAGTGGCCCGCCTTCAAAGCTTTTTTATTAGTCGGTTTTCTCCCGGACTGCTCCACCATCAATTGAGTTTCGTGGCGTGGAACAAGAAGTTTAAGCCCAACCGCACGGCGTTTGATTGGCTTAGTCGTGATTCCAAGGAAGTCGATGCCTATGTTCAGGATCCTCTGTGCGGTGGTATGGTCCCTGTGCGCCTGTTCAGCGAAGTCCAACAGAACAACATGTTTAACTGGTGGGGATCGCAGCTTAAACGCATGCAACGCGACCTGCCTCTCCTCTACTTTGCCGGCAGTGAAGATCCGGTTGTGGGTGGTGCAAAGGGATTTGCCAAACAAGTAGCAGCCTTTCAGAACTTCATGACCGATTTTCACTATAAATTATATGAGGGAGCCCGTCATGAATGTCTGAATGAAACCAACCGTGATGAAGTGATGCAGGATATTCTTGAGTTTTGCATGCATACCATCCCGTACATCAAAGGATCCAAGGATGAACTTTATTAAACTCATCCTGTATGCCGCACTGGGTGTTGTGCTGTTCTATGTAGGTGTGCTCGTGTATCACACCATCTGGGACTGGAAACCTGCCCAGGTGCTGCCCGTTGCCATTTCACATCCCCACCCCAGCGATGAAGATGAATCACTTGAATTTTTAATCTGGAACGTTGGCTTTGGCGGACTGGGAGCGGAAACCTCATTTTTCTACGACGGTGGTGAAACCGTAATCCCGGAGGAAGCCTGGACCTACAAAAACGAACAAGGGATTCGCGATGTACTGAAGAAGCATCAGCACGTGGAGTTTGTCCTTCTTCAGGAAGTGGATTCTCTGGCCCGACGCAGTCACTTCAACAATCAAATCCGAACGATTCACACGGCGCTGAACCGACACAGTGCCAGTTTTGCGCTGAATTACAACGTGGCATACGTACCACTGCCCATTTTCAATGGCATGGGCGAAGTGCGCTCCGGACTGGCCTCATACAGCCGACTGGCAACGCACAACAACCAGCGACATGCATTCGACACGCAGTTTGAGTGGCCCCGCCAGGTGTTTTTTCTCGATAGGTGCTTTTTGGTGCAACACGCCCAATGGCAAGGCAAAGAAATTGTCGTGATCAACACGCATTGTTCAGCCTACGATGAAACAGGAGAATTTGTAGCCGCCGAGATACAGAAGATGATCGACTACGGTC
>JAGQVX010000022.1 GCA_020437755.1 Flavobacteriales bacterium | reverse complement strand
GACCATATCCGGTCAGCCTCATATGACCGAGGCTTGTTCTGATGAATTGGTAATCATAACCGTCGCCCGTATTTCACCAGAAAAGAATACCCTTGGTGCCATACGTTTTCTGCAGGGCATCGACCCGGGAACATGCCGCATTACCTGGCACCTGTACGGCACCCACACCGATCCGGATTACTACCGACAGTGTAAGGAAGCCGCCTCCGGGATACCCATCAACGTCCAATTTCATGGAGAAATTGAACATTCAGCCATTCGGGGTGTACTGGAGCGGGGACATGTAATGTACATGCCCACACTTGGTGAAAACTACGGCCACTCCATTGTTGAAGCTTTCGTAAGCGGAACCCCCGTGCTGATTAGCGACAAGACCCCCTGGATCGATCTCGAATCGAAAAAAGCCGGATGGGATATCAGCCTGGATTCCGCCGGATTTGGTAAGATAATTGAGCAGTTGGTCACCATGAGTCCGGAGGAATATTCCGAATTTTGCCATGGCGCATTCAATTTGGGAAAGCAGATAGCCAACAATCCGGACCACCTGGAACAGAACTATCGACTTTTTGAGCATGAGTAATTTAACCCAAAAAACTGACCTCAGCCGGTACAACAATGACTGGTATCAACCCGGAAACGTGTTCAAGCGCGTATTGTGGTATACTGTAAATGTGCTTTTCTTCAAAAACCCGCTATTTGTCTTTGGATCCATCAAAGTATCCCTATTAAGGCTGTTTGGTGCGCAGGTTGGAAAGGGCGTCGTCATCAAACCTAATGTCAACATCAAGTACCCCTGGAAACTAACTATTGGCAACAATGTGTGGATTGGCGAAGAAGTCTGGATTGATAATTTGGGCGATGTTACCCTGGGTGACCATAGCTGCTTGTCCCAAGGCAGCATGCTCCTGTGTGGTAACCATAACTATAAAAAAGTCGAGTTTGATTTAATTGTGGGAAATATCGTCATTGAAGAAGGCGCCTGGATCGGCGCTCATGCGGTTGTTTGTCCGGGAATCAAGTGCAAATCCCACAGTGTACTTTCGGTGAATAGCGTGGCGACGTCCAATTTGGAGCCCTATTCCATTTACATGGGCAATCCGGCAGTTAAAATCAAAGACCGCATATTCAAAACGTGAAAGTCTCCATAATAACCATAGCATGGAACAGTGCCGAAACCATTGAAGACACCATTCTCTCGGTATTGACCCAAGATTACAACGACATTGAATACATCATCATCGACGGGGCCAGCAGCGACGGCACCATGGATATTGTTGGCAAGTATTCAGAGCACATCGCAAAGGTCCTGTCAGAGCCCGATAAAGGTATCTACGACGCCATGAATAAGGGGGTGGCTCTTGCCACCGGTGACGTTATCGGAATTCTCAATAGCGATGATTTCTACGCCGACAATCATGTGATCACGGATGTAGTGAACCGACTTGAAGAAACCGGAAACGATGCGTTGCATGCCGATCTGGTGTACGTAGATAGAGAAGACCCTGAAAAGGTAATACGCTATTGGAAAGCAGGGGCTTATGAGTATGGCGCCTTCATCAAAGGTTGGATGCCACCACATCCTACCTTTTTCATTAAAAAGCACTGCTACGACCGCTTCGGCGCATACAACACCACGCTGCGCTCTGCAGCCGACTATGAACTCATGTTGCGCATGATTCACAAGTTTAGAATCCACTCGGCTTATTTAAATCGCGTAATTACTAAGATGCGCGTAGGTGGACAAAGCAATGTCTCTTTAAAGAATCGCATCAAGGCCAACAAAGAGGACCGCCTGGCCTGGAAAATCAATGACCTCACTCCCGGCACACTTACATTATGGCGCAAGCCGCTGTCTAAGATTTGGCAGTATGTGAAAAAGGAGGGGTAGCCAGCGCAATTCGGGAACTCATACTATTGGAGTCCAAATTTCACTCCAACAAAAATCCCCAACCAATTGGCCGGGGATTTTCAATATTGTAGAACGCTATATTCTTAGAACTTCGCTCGTGATCGTCGTGAACCGGTGCGGCTGCGCAACCAGCTGTACTTCTTACGGTAGAACTGACTTCTTCCGCGAATTACTCGACCGATGGTGAACTGAGTTGACAAATAACTGTCGTTGTTGTCTGCTTGTCCGCGCTTGTTGGGGGCAGCACCATCTCCAAGATATTTAAACTGGTTTACACTCAATTCAGCATCCAATACCGGATCACTGTTGATCTCTTGAATCAAACCGGTATATGTCTGGCTGTAGAACTCACGCGCCTGATCATCGGGCAACAAAGCCGGATCGATATAGGTTGTAGAAATATCATCGAGGTAATCTGTGAACGTTGTTCTCCAGCTCAACTCCCAACCAATTCTCCACACTTTGTCGAAAGTAAAATACAGTCCGATACCTGCTGGAATAGATACACCTAATGCGCTGTATCGAACTCCTTCAGTTTGCCATGGACGTAGGTTAAACCACTGTCCACCGTACTGTAATTCTCCTTCTTTGTAAATCTGCCCTTGAGGGTTGTGATAAAAACCGGCAACTCCACCAAACAAGTAGAACTTAAAATCCGGATTGTAATAACCACGTCCACCCACATCATTGTCGTAGAAAATGGTCAATTCACCACGAAGACCCAACTCGAAAATATTATTTCGGAAGTTAAGGTTACGTGCCCTACGCGCAGGGTTGGTTGTGTATCGATCCGCATCACGGATGTGCAGATACGAGAAATTGGCCGCAGCCGACAAACGCTTACCAAACTTATAACGACCGTACAATCCGGCCGCAACGTGGGTACGGTTCAAGTGCATGTCTACCACAAAATCCCTTCTCGTCTTTTCCAATCCACCTATATCTCCAAGGTAGTTCGCACCACCCAAGGAAATACCGTAGTCCCATTTGTACTGAGCAAATGAACTGAGCGAGAGAGTAAATATGGCCGCAAGGAAAATCAGTTTTTTCATCGCGCTGTGTTGATTAAGATGCATTCAAACGGCTAAAATACATTAAGCCTATCGTATTATCAAATGCCGAAGATGCTATTTCTTCAAGATTACGCAAATTTGCCCGAATGGTTATCCAATAAATTTCACTCCGCTATGTTTACGTTCACTTCCAATAGAATTTGTCAGCTTTTCAATATCCAATATCCGTTGATTCAAGCCGGCATGGTGTGGTGTTCTGGCTGGGAACTTGCTGCGGCAGTCAGCAATGCCGGCGGTCTTGGCATTATTGGTGCCGGCTCCATGTATCCCGAAGTGCTTCGTGAGCACATCGAAAAATGTAAAAAAGCCACTACAAAGCCCTTTGCAGTCAATATACCGCTCCTTTACCCCAACATAGAGGAACACATGAATACGCTTGTTGAACTGGAAGTTCCTATTGTATTTACTTCAGCCGGTAATCCCGCTGCGTGGACCAATTGGCTCAAAGAGCGTGGAAAAACGGTTGTACATGTAGTTTCCAGTGTGAAATTCGCCCAAAAGGCTGAAGCATGTGGTGTTGACGCAGTGGTAGCTGAAGGCTTCGAGGCCGGTGGTCATAACGGCCGGGAAGAGACCACTACGCTTGTACTCGTGCCTGCAGTGGCTCGTGTGCTTCAGATTCCCCTCATTGCGGCCGGTGGGATTGGCTGTGGCAAGAGTATGCTGGCAGCACTAAGTATGGGCGCTGACGCGGTCCAAATTGGCAGCCGATTCGTAGCCTCTCATGAATCCTCTGCGCACCTCAACTTCAAACAAAAAGTAGTAGATGCCGGCGAAGGCGCCACAACACTTACGCTGAAAGAGGTCACTCCGGTAAGACTTCTCAAGAATAAATTCTACCAGGAAATTGCTCATTTGTATGAAAATCGTGCTACTGTTGAACAGCTAAGGGATCACTTGGGAAGGGGAAGAGCCAAGAAAGGCATGTTTGAAGGGGATATGGAAGACGGAGAACTTGAAATTGGGCAGATATCCGCAAACATCAGCACTATCAGGAGTGCCGGCGAAATTGTTACCGAGATCATTGAGGAACTCAATGAAGAATTCACTCTTCTCCAACAAAAACTGTAAAGCTTGCGTACACACATTGCCAGGCCTGGATGCAACCAACTGCGAAAAGCCATGGTTATTTAAAATGTAAGCGGCCAATTGCCGTTATGGTGGAGTAATGTACTTTTGCATAAAATATCTACTTTGATCCAATCGCTTGAATCATACGTACGTTCAATTCTGTCCCTGCTGCTCATAGCACTTTCTTATGCGGCAGGTGCACAAGCTTTGGATCCCGCCATCCCCGGTTGCGTCCAAGTGAGCGCCAATGGTGATGTAATCCTCACCTGGACTGCTCCCGCCGACCCGCTTGGAGAATTTGTAAGCTACGAAATCTGGTTCTCCAACGATCTTACAAACTTCAATTCTGTAGGTGTCGTGGGCAATTACAACACCACCACATTTCTTCACGCAGGGGCAAATGCCAACAATAATCCGGCATGCTATTACCTCGTCGTAAACTCCAATAATGGAACTCCTCAATCCTCAGCGTTGTCTGATAAACTTTGCGTTCCGACGCTGAATGTCACGCAATCCGTCCCCACGGGAAACGCCAACCTGCAATGGGGTGATCCCTATTTTTACTACAGCAATCCTCCCAACGGAACCGAATATGAAATTTGGTTGAACTACCCGGCCGGAACCTGGCAACAAATTGACGTGGTTCCTTGGGGCACCAATAACTACAGTTACGAAGTAATCCATTGTTCTGCTCAATATGATTTTCAAATCAGAGTGAACACTCCGTTCGGTTGTCAGTCCATTTCCAATATCGATGGCGACTTATTTGCGGATGCTACCAGCCCTGATCCTCCCAATATCTCATACGTAACGGTCAATCCCGTCACAGGAAAAGCCATTGTGAACTGGTTTCCATCTCAAGCGCCCGACACCTGGGGATACATTATTTATGAGGTATTCGACTGTGCCAGCAGCTTCAACACACCCCTGGATACCATTTATGGCGCCGAAATTACTACCTGGGAATGGCCGCAATCAACTGCAAGCATTACTGGTGAAGAAACCTTTGTGATTGCTGCATTTGACAGCTGCTTAACCGGAACAGTATTCGATAATCTGAGCCCTACTGCGGGAAATTGTCACTCTACCATATTTCTTGCCAACGACGCACCCCTTCCATGTGAAGATTTTGCAACCCTCAGTTGGTCCGAATATGTTGGCTGGGACGATGGCGTTGCCAACTACGAAATTCATGTTTCCGTGGACGGTGGCCCCGATCAAATTGTGGGAACGGTCCCGGGAACACAACTCACTTTTGTTCATTCAGGATTGAACTTCAGCTCGCAATACAAGTATTTCATTCGTGCCATAAAAGGGGATGGAACACAGACCTCCGACTCAAATGTCAGGATATTTGTACCCTTCCAAAACAACTCGCCCACTTTTGCCTACATCATGGCGGCAACGGTAGTGGACCGGTATGAAGTAGCCGTCGGACTGATTACCGAAGCCGTTGTAACTGATCACACGTATGTTTTGGAAAAGTGGGATACCTTCTTCGACGTTTATTTGGAAGTTGCGACAGTGGCAGACAATGGAACCACCATCAACTTTTCAGATTACGATGTGGATACCCGCTACCTGACCTATGATTATCGTGTATTGGTGATCAACCCATGTGGTGATACGGTGTTGACCTCCAATCATGCCCACACTATACTTCTCGACGGACTCGAAAACAACGACCGTCTTTCCAATACGCTGGATTGGACACCTTACTATGAGTGGGATGGTGGTGTATCGCAATACCGGGTTTATCGAAGTGAATCTCCTGGTGATCTGGGAACAGTGATTACTTCTCTTCCCGGATCTGCGTCCTACTATGAGGACGATGTGAGTGACCTTCTCGACACCCCGGGAGAATTTTGCTACACGATCGAGGCCATTGAAAACCCGAATAGTTTCGGAGTTCAGGGCTCTTCGTTCTCCAATCAGATTTGTCTGCAAATGGATCCAAAAATCTGGATTCCCAATGCTTTCATGATCGACGGCTTCAACAATATTTTCATACCGGTTATTGGATTTGCTGACACAACGAGCTATCAGCTCAATATCTATAGCCGTTGGGGTGATTTAATATTCACGACCACCGACATCAAGGAAGGTTGGAATGGTGATGTCAACGGACGAAGAGCTCCAATTGGTTTGTATGCCTACCTCGTCACCGTAAAGGATGGAAAAGGCATAACGCACAACCGCAAGGGCACAGTCACGCTTTTGGTTGGTGAATAGCAGCCATTCGGCAAATGGTAACCGGGCCGGTAAAGACAGCCATTTTTCCGCTTCCAGGGCTCATACCCAAGCAAACTTACCAGTGCTAACTTTTTTGTTTGGACGGCTACAAACCGATTGCGACGTTGGCTCTTCTGCACGCCAATTTGGTGAACCCTCAAACCAATTCATATTTAAACAAGACAGGTGGCCGTCTGTGTGTAGCAAACTGCTTGCGGAAATGAGGTTTTATTTTCTACCTTTGCGCGAATTTATTTTTCAGATAGATTCATTATGACATCCAACCCCAAGATCGTTGGAGAAGGGCTCACTTACGATGACGTCCTTTTGGTTCCAGCCTATTCGGAGACCCTGCCACGCGAAGTTTCCATCAAATCACAATTCACCCGCAACATCACGCTCAACACCCCAATTGTTTCGGCCGCGATGGATACTGTAACCGACTCGGGAATGGCTATTGCCATGGCTCGTCAAGGTGGAATTGGAGTAATCCATAAAAACATGTCTGTTGAAGCTCAGGCAGCCAGTGTGCGCAAGGTAAAGCGTTCTGAAAGTGGTATGATTCAGGATCCTGTAACTTTGGATCGGAATGCGGTAGTTGGAGATGCATTGCAGCTCATGGCCGAAAATAAAATTGGCGGAATCCCGGTGGTTGACGGCGACCAAAAGTTGGTAGGCATTGTTACCAATCGCGACCTACGATTCGAAAAAGATCGCAAAAAGCCAATCAGCGAGGTTATGACCTCAACCGATTTGGTTACCGCCCAAAAGGGCACCAATCTTCATCAAGCTGAAGACATTCTTCAAACACATAAGATTGAAAAGCTCCCTGTAATAGACGAAGGTGGTACATTGGTAGGACTCATTACTTATAAGGACATCATTAAGATCAAGGAATATCCGCAATCCTGCAAAGATGAGTATGGCCGACTGCGAGTTGCAGCAGCCATAGGTGTTACCGGAAACTCAATGGAACGGGCAGAAGCACTGGCAGCAGCGGGAGCAGACGCCCTGATCATCGACACCGCTCATGGCCATCATATAGGTGTTGCCCAAACGCTGAAACGCATTAAGGCTGCACTACCCAACATCGATATAGTCGTAGGAAACATCGCTACAGCCGAAGCGGCACGTATGCTGGTCGACGCGGGAGCTGATGCCGTGAAGGTGGGAATCGGTCCGGGATCTATTTGTACCACGCGCGTTATTGCCGGAGTAGGTGTACCTCAGCTCACGGCCGTAATGGATGTGGCTGAAGCACTGGAAGGTACCGGGGTTCCTCTCATCGCCGATGGCGGAATTCGATATACCGGAGATATTGTAAAAGCACTTGCCGGCGGAGCACACACCGTGATGGTGGGCTCTATGCTTGCCGGAGTAGAAGAATCTCCTGGCGAAACCATTATCTACGAAGGAAGAAAGTTCAAATCTTACCGTGGAATGGGATCATTGGAAGCCATGCAACATGGCTCCAAAGACCGCTACTTCCAGGACACCGAAGATGATCTTAAAAAACTGGTTCCTGAAGGAATTTCCGGACGTGTACCTTATAAAGGCACGGTGAAAGAGGTGATGCACCAGATCATTGGTGGGTTGAGAGCAGGAATGGGCTATTGTGGAGCGCCCACAATTGACGCGCTGCAAGCGGCACGATTTGTGCGAATCACGTCGGCCGGATTCAAGGAAAGCCATCCGCACGATGTGACGATCACCCGCGAAGCCCCTAACTACAGCCTGGCTTAGTCGGACCAAGGTCAATTCACATCATTTCGGAAGGCACAACATCCTTTTAGAATAGTTGCATTCCTGAATCGGCGGCAAGCGATTCGGGCAAATCCGGTCGTGTAGTTTTTACTGATGTGAATTATTACTTTTGCACTCCTGTTAAATTAAATAAGTGTCAACATGAAGAAGATGATCCGTTTGGTTAACCTTACGGCAATTTGCCTGATTTCACTTTTCGCAACCGCTCAAAATCCACAGGATGTTATCCTGAACGTGGCCGGAGAAGAAGTCACTCTTGAAGATTTTGAGAGCATTTTCAGCAAGAACAACCGAGATACAGTGATTACCAAAGAATCACTGGATGAATACATGGAGTTGTTCATCAATTTCAAGCTCAAAGTAGCTGAAGCACGTTCAATGGGCATGGATACCGTTCCCTCATTTGTAACTGAGTTGGATGGATACCGCCGTCAATTAGCACGTCCCTACCTTACCGATGATGCCATGTTGGATCACTTGGTAGAGGAGGCATACAACCGCAAGACCGAAGAAGTTCGTGCAAGTCACATCCTGATCAACTGCACGCCTACTGCGACTCCCGAAGACACCCTTAAAGCCTGGAATAAAATCAACGCCCTCCGGGATGAGATTCTCGGTGGTGCTGATTTCTCAACTGTTGCGCGTCAGCATTCGCAGGATCCCTCTGCAAAGGACAATGGCGGTGACCTCGGATACTTCAGCGTATTCCAGATGGTTTATCCATTTGAAGAAGCCGCATATACGACCCCTGTCGGACAAATTTCTCGACCATGTCGTTCTCGTTACGGATACCACATCGTAAAAGTATCCGATCGACGTCCGGCACTTGGTGAAATTCGCGCGGCGCACATTATGGTTCGGGCCAAGGATAAGAATGACGCAAAAGCCGTTGAAAATGCGGAAAAGAAAATCCGCGACATTTATGAGCAGTTAAAATCAGGCTCTCGTTTTGAAGACCTGGCGTTGAAATATTCAGAAGATGCTTCTACAGCTCGAAATGGTGGAGAATTGCCATGGTTTGGCACCGGCAAAATGGTGGAATCCTTTGAACGCGAAGCCTTCGCTCTGAAAAATGACGGCGAATACAGCGAACCTTTCGAAACTGAATACGGCTGGCATATTGTAAAACGCCTCGAGTATCGTCCAGTACCCGACTTCAAAGCTGTTCAGAAAGAGATCAAGAACCGAGTACGACGTGATTCACGTTCGGAAAAAACCGAACAATCATTCATTATCAAAATGAAGAAGGAGTACAACTTCTCCTTGAATGAAAAATCACTTAAGCCACTCAAGGCCGCCGTGGACACCAACATGTTCAATGGTGTGATTGATATTAAGGCAAAAAGATTATCGAAGAGCATGATGATGCTCGACGGACAATCATACCCTGTTCAGAGCTTTTACGATTACCTCATGAAGCACGGACCACGCAAGAAAGGCAAGTCGCCCGAAGAAGTATACGATATGCTCTTGGATGAGTTCGTCAACAAGACCATCATGGACTATGAGGATTCGAAGCTCGAAAGCAAGTATCGCGACTTCCGATTGCTGATGAATGAATACCGTGATGGGATCCTCCTTTTCGAACTCACCGATCAGAAGGTGTGGTCGCGTGCCGTGAAAGACACTACAGGCCTGGAAGCGTTCTATGAAAACAATAAGACCATGTTCATGTGGGATGCCCGTGTAGATGCTGTTATTTATAGCTGCAAAGACGAAAAGACCGCAACTACGGTTGCCGGAATGATTGCAAAAGGGAAGACCAACGAGCAGATTCTGGAGAAGATCAACAAAGACTCTCAATTGAATCTGGATATTGAAGAAGGTGTGTACAGCAAAGAAGATCATCCCGCACTGGCACGCATCTCTTGGCAAAAAGGGATCAGCAAGCCAATTGCAGTCGATCAGCAGTTCGTAATCGTGAATATCCGCGAGGTGATGGATCCGGCTCCTAAGAAGCTCGATGAAGCAAGGGGATTGGTAACGGCAGAATACCAGAACTATCTGGAAAGTGAGTGGATCAAGGAATTGCGAAATAAATACGCCTACACTGTAAACAAAGAGGTCCTTTATTCGTTGGTGAAATAAGATGACCCGTTTACGATGTTTCGTAGTTCTTTCTCTATTTCTTGTTGGCTGTGAACAAGAAACGGTTACCGAACCTGTTGTAGCAACCGCCTACGACAAGTACCTTACGCTGCGTGAAGTATGCGACGTGGTGCCCGATTCCAGTTCTCCTGAGGACAGTACGCTTCTTGCCGACCGCTACATTAATTTGTGGTTGAAGGAACAGGTTGTATTGAACTACGCGGAAGCCAACCTCACCGAAGATCAGAAAGATTTCCAGGAACAGCTCGACAACTACAGAAAATCATTGCTCACTTATGCGTTTGAGAACAAACTCATCATGCAGAAGTTGGATACGTCTATTTCCGATGTTGAGATTCAGGCGTACTATGAGCAAAATCTGGACAATTTCGCTTTGAAGGATTACATTCTTCGCGTGCGCTTTTGTGTGCTTGACAGCCTGACGCCTGTCACTCCTGAGTTTGAAAAACTGATTTTCTCCGAAGACCCGGAAGACATCGTGGAATTGGAAACCTGGTGTGTAGAGGCCGGAGCATACTTATTCATCAATGAGGAGAAGTGGTGGTACTTGGATGAACTCCTGCAACAAGTACCGGTTGAAGTTTACAATCCGGTGAGCTTTCTTAAAAAAAACAAAAGCCTGTCCTTTGAAAGGGATAACAAGTTATTTTTCCTGAAAATAATTGACTTCGAACTGAAGGACAACGTTTCACCATTGAGTTTGCAGGAAGGAAATATCAAAAATATTATCCTGAATCAACGAAAACGTGAACTGCTCCAGAGAATGCGCGAAGACTTATTTGAGCAGGCATTGAATAAAAAACAGATTCACATCAACCAGCTATGACAAACAAGGCAGTACTTCTGTTTTTCCTGCTCATTACCCATTTGGCGAATGCCCAGGAAGGAGACCTCATAGACAAAGTAGTAGCCGTAGTAGGCAATGAAATCATTCTGAAATCAGAAGTAGAATTTCAGGCCTTGCAATACAACGATAATCGCAAACCTGATGACGATTTCAAGTGTGCCATATTGGAAGAGCTGCTTTTTCAAAAATTGCTGATCAACCAGGCCCGAATTGATTCGATTGAGGTGTATGACAACGAAGTTCAAGCCGAAATTGAACGCCGATTGAACTATTATATCGGCATGATGGGGAGCCAGGAAGAGTTTGAAAAGTTCTATGGGCGAAGTGTTTCGGAATGGAAAGAACAGTTCAACGACCCTATTCGTGAGCAACTCCTCGCCCAAAAGGCTCAGCAACAACTATTTAGTGGTGTAAAAGTTACGCCTGCCGAGGTAAAGGAGTTCTACGATGGCTTGCCCAAAGACAGCCTTCCGTTGATCAATGAGCAGATTGAATACAGCCAATTGCTTATTTCACCACAAGTACGCCCGGAAGCCAAGGAAGAATGCAGAGCCAAACTGGACTCCATCAAGACACGTATTGAAACAGGTAAGTCGTTCATGACGATCGAAGCGGCAAAATGGTCGGAAGATCCCGGTTCGAAAAACAAGGGAGGGTGCTATCCAATGCAACCTCGTGGGCAGTTCGTGCCTGAATACGAGGCCGCCGTTTTTAACACTGCCGAAGGAGGATATTCCGAAATCTTCGAAACGGTGTATGGTTACCACTTTGTGTATGTGAAGGAGAAGCGCGGAGATTATTATGAAGCCTGTCATATCCTTATGAGTCCGGAAGTAAGTGTAGATGATTACAACCGCGCGCAGTTCATGATCGATTCGGTGGCAACTGCGATTCGCAACGACTCCATTACGTTCATTAAGGCTGCCATGCGCTACTCGACCGATGAGAACACAAAAAATCAGGAAGGCCGCGTAATTAATCCGGCAACCGGAACGATGCAGTTCGAATCTGGAGATCTCAATCCGGCCATATTCTTTATGATTGACAAAATGGAGCCCGGTCAGATTTCGGATCCGGCGCTTGTGGATACGCAAGAAGGTTTCAAGGCGTGGGCCATTTACCGGTTGAACAAACGAATTCCTGCGCACAAGGCTAATTTGAAAGAAGATTATCTGATTTTTCAGAATCAAGTAGAGGCCATTAATCGTCAGAAAGCCCTGGAAAAGTGGGTAACGAAACAACTGGCCAAAACCTACGTTAGAGTGGACGAAGATTATCACGGCTGCGATTTCGATTCTGATTGGATCACTCAAAACGCCGGAGCCGGGAATTAAGGTGTAAGTGCTAACTTCGCCAAACGAAAACTAGAATACATGTCAGCAAACTATACAAACGACGCCGCAGCAATCGACGACTTACGATCGAAGTACAAAACACTGCAGCAGGAGATCGGAAAAGTGATCGTGGGACAGGAAAGTGTTATCCGCGACGTGCTCATTTCGATTTTTGGAAATGGCCACTGTCTGTTGGTTGGTGTTCCCGGATTGGCAAAAACCCTTTTGGTGAATACCATCTCAGATGCCCTTGGTTTGTCGTTTGCTCGTATCCAGTTCACCCCCGATTTGATGCCTTCGGATATTATCGGTTCGGAGATCCTCGATGAGAACAGGAATTTCAAGTTTGTCAAAGGTCCCTTGTTTGCCAACATCATCCTGGCCGATGAGATCAACCGTACGCCTCCTAAAACGCAGTCGGCCCTGCTGGAAGCGATGCAGGAACGCTCAGTAACTGCAGCCGGACATAACTACAAGTTGCCACAGCCATTTTTCGTATTGGCTACGCAAAACCCTATTGAGCAGGAAGGTACCTATCCATTGCCCGAAGCTCAGCTTGACCGTTTTATGTTCAATATATGGGTGGACTACCCTACTTTCCAGGAAGAGCTCGCTATTGTGAAACAAACCACCGGGGATCATCGTGCAGATGTGAACTCGGTAATTTCGAGCGAAGAGATTGCTTATTTCCAGCAATTGATCCGACGAATTCCGGTTTCAGACAATGTTGTGGAATACGCTGTTAAACTGACTGCCAAAACCCGTCCGGGTGGCGAGCATGCGCCGGCTATGGTTAACGACTTCCTGTCGTGGGGAGCGGGTCCGCGTGCATCGCAGTTCCTTGTTATTGGCGCAAAAGTGAATGCTGCTTTGAACGGAAAATACAGCCCCGACATTGAGGATGTAAAAGCCGTGGCACTGCCTATTCTCCGCCATCGTATTGTTCGCAACTACAAGGCTGAAGCAGAAGGCTACTCGATTGAGCGCATTGTTGAGGAATTGCTTTAAGCCCCTAATTTCAGAAATCGCTGTTCCCAACCAATACGGAGGAACAGTTGCTGCCACACTGATTCATCAATGAAGAGGGTGTATGCCAAAACCATGGCCATCCCAAAATCAGGCAATCCCATCCAAAAGGCTATGAAGCCGTGAAACGCAACGCCCAGGGCAAGCCACACCCATTTGATTTTCCGGATCCATACCAATACCGGAAACGCCACTTGATACCCCAGTCCCAAATAGGTGAGCATGGTCATGAGCCCCTTATGATCATTGAAAAACGCCCTTGTGGACTCGCTGGAGAACTGTTCCAGATTGATGGCATAATAGAAGGCCGTTCCTTCCCACCACATGGAACCCGACATCTTATAGGCTGCCGACTCGGCATACACCAGTAAAAGTTGGAGCATGCAGGCAATCATGGCAACATTGGAGAGCACAATCATATAAGGTTTTCGGGTCACCGGACGTGCAAAGATCAAATAGAAAGAAAATAGACACACCAGAAGAAATCCGCTGTTGAACAAAGACCACGCGGCATAGTAAAGCATGAGAGCCGTGATCCAAACTACCACTTTGCTGAGCGCTCTACCCAGTCCAAGGAGGGCCAAAAAGGCACCGCCTACATGGAGGAAGTACACCCAATCGTCAATCCCCCGGTTATAGATCAGGGCATAGAACAGGTTATTGATGAGCCCCTGTGAATAGTTGGGAATCATGAAAACCGATTCTGCCCCCCAAAATATTTGGCGACTGCCCAGATATGCCAATCCATTGACAAAAAACCATGCATACACAAGGCGCTCAAACACCCAAAAGGCACGAGGTTTCAGCATCCCTTCACCGAGTGCGGTCATCCATTTATTGAGCGTTTCGATAATCATGTATTGCTTCAACGGGAAATGTAAATGTCAAATCATCATACTCCGACTCGCCTGTTTGCGGATCGGGAATAAAGCGCACATCGAGACGCAATTGCAGACTGTCGGCCCGCTGTGACGTGAGCCATTCATGTTCTTTGTAAGCCATGTATAAGGCACGCTGATAATCGGCGGTGCGCATCACCTTGTCGAATTGAGGTTGGTCATTCACATAATACACCCCATACTCTTTGCTGTTCATGGTATTGACCAGCTTCAAGGCCACTTTTCGCGACACGTAAAAGAGCCTCCGATGATCGGTTACCGGGTGAAGGTCATCGGTAGTCTTCCATTCCGACCACTGTCCATTTTCCGGCACACGGTAATGGAGCTGTGCATTGAAGGTCTTGACATCCGGGGCGAAAAGCATCCAGCCTTGGTGAAACATGGGAGTCATGTACGCACGCGACCAACTTTTCACAAAGGCCGGGGCAGGCAATCCGGGCATGGTGTGCAAAGCCGTAAATCCGAAATGGAGCAACAGCACGGCCAAAGCGGCAACAGTGAGCGATTTGGTATTACGGTGGTTCATGTTTCGATAAAGCTTCTTTACCACGAGGCGCATGGCCGCATGATTGTAGTCAAGTGGTTGTCTGCAACCCGTGTGTTCAAAGGAAAAACAATTTTATCATTAAGAGAAGCAGGCATTCGCCAAATGTTTGATTCTGACCATTCTCATGTTTCCCCGAAGTGAATCTCGTCGAAAAACACGGCTCAGGGTTGTGTGGGGGTTGTTGTGATGGTTATTTTTGCTGAAAACGCATTACGATGATTGAAGCCAATAATCCCAACCTCCGTTCCTGGATCGATGTTCCCGCTGATTCGGATTTTCCAATTCAAAACTTGCCATTCGGCATTTTTAAACCCAGCGGTGGCAGCCCCAGAGTAGGTGTAGCGATTGGGGAACATGTATTGGATTTGAAGACATTGCACGTGTTGGGGTATTTGGAGAACCTTCCCTTTTCGCAGGCTGACTTTGACAACTCAACGCTCAATGATCTTATGCGCCATGGAAAAAAGGGATCACGAGAATTGCGCAACCGGATCAGCAAGCTTCTTCGCAGTGATGTGCCGTATTTGCGCGACAAGGAACATCATGTTCAACAAGTATTGCACAAGCAAAGCGAAGTTGAACTATTGATGCCTGTGAAGGTAGGTGACTACACCGATTTTTATTCAAGCCGTGATCATGCCACAAACATTGGCAAGATGTTGCGTGATCCGAACAATGCGCTTATGCCCAACTGGCTTCATCTTCCTGTGGCTTACCATGGAAGAGCATCATCGATTGTTGTTTCGGGTACGCCCACCATTCGCCCATGCGGGCAAACGCGTCCGAATGATGATGAACCACCTGTTTTTGGTCCGAGTAAGTTGTTGGATTTTGAATTGGAAATGGCCTTCATCACATTCGAAGGAAAGCCTCTTGGAGAGCGTATCTCTACATCGGAGGCAGATGACTACATATTCGGAATGGTCATTTTCAATGACTGGTCGGCCCGCGACATTCAAAAGTGGGAATACGTTCCACTCGGGCCATTTTTGGCTAAGAACTTCAACTCCGTTATTTCGCCTTGGGTGGTAACCCTGGATGCGCTGGAACCCTTCCGCTGCACGAATGAGAAGCAATCGCCGGAAGTATTGCCCTACCTCCAATTTAGCGGAGACAAGGGGCTGGATATCAATCTGGAAGTGCTGATCCAACCCAATGGAGGTAATGAGTCGCGCGTGTGCTTGTCCAATTACAAGTTCATGTATTGGAACATGAATCAACAGTTGGCACACCATACGGTAAATGGATGTAATATTCATGCCGGTGACATGATGGCATCGGGCACAATCAGTGGACCTACGAAAGACAGTTTTGGATCTATGATGGAGCTGTCGTGGCGCGGTCAAACGCCTGTTGTACTCAACGATGGCAGTGAGCGCAAGTTTTTGCACGATGGAGACACCGTAGTCATGCGGGGCTGGAGTGAGAAAGATGGTGTTCGCGTGGGATTTGGCGAAGTGCGGTCGAAAATCGAGCCGGCGAGAGTTTAGCCATTTGGCCTTGTGCCACACCTTTATTCACCCAAATTGCGAATCGACTCATGAATTGCTTGGGGATTTCACGCTAAATTTTACATTTGATCAATCAATGGGATAGGATTCAATGAAGGTAGATTTAGAGGCAGAAAAGCGTGAGATTTTGCGGCGATACCGCGGTCTGTTGCGTTCAAGTTCGCGCTCACACACTGCGGCGGAAAAGAAACAGATCAGGAAGGCATTTGACGTAGCCCTTGAGGCGCATAAGGATATGCGTCGCAAATCGGGCGAACCGTACATTTACCACCCGATAGCCGTAGCTCGCATTGTAGCTCAGGAAATTGGATTGGACACTACCGGTATTGTATGTGCGTTGCTTCATGACACGGTGGAAGACACGTATGTCACGCTGGATGATATTGAGACCTTATTCGGCAAGAAGGAGCGCCAGATTATTGACGGACTGACCAAAATCTCGGGGGTTTTTGACCATTCCACGTCGGCCCAGGCAGAGAATTTCCGAAAGATGCTCCTCACGCTATCCGACGATATTCGGGTTATTTTGATCAAGCTTGCCGACCGTCTGCACAACATGCGTACGCTTGACAGCATGGTACGCGAGAAGCAGTTAAAGATAGCCTCGGAAACCTTGTTTATGTACGCTCCGCTTGCGCACCGACTGGGGCTGTACAACATTAAAACGGAACTGGAAGACCTCTCGCTCAAGTACAAAGAGCCGGTGCAGTACGAGGATATTGTGAGCAAGTTGCAGAAGACTTCGGCTGTCCGTACACGCTTCATCAATCGGTTTATGTTGCCGATTAAACGAGAATTGGAAAAAGAGAAGTTCAAGTTTGAGATCAAGGGGCGCACAAAGAGTGTTTTTTCCATTTGGAACAAGATGCAGGTTAAAAAGGTATCGTTTGAGGATGTATATGACGTCTTCGCGATCCGGATTATATATGACAGTCCGCTTGAAAAGGAAAAGTCTCAAGCCTGGAAAGTCTATTCTATTGTCACGGATTTCTATCAGCCCAACCCCGACCGACTGCGCGACTGGATCAGCATTCCCAAAGCGAATGGATATGAGTCGTTGCATACTACAGTAATGAGCCCTACGGGCAAATGGGTAGAGGTTCAAGTGCGCTCGCGACGCATGGACGAATTGGCGGAGAAGGGCTATGCCGCACACTGGAAGTACAAAGAAGGAGAAGCGGTAGAGTCTAATTTAGATTCCTGGCTGGCACAGATTCGGGAAGTGTTGGAAAGCGACAGCGAGAATGCTTTGGATTTCATTGACAACTTCAAGTTGAACTTGTTTTCGGAGGAGATTTATGTATTCACCCCGAACGGTGACTTAAAAACACTTCCAAAAGGTTCAACCTCACTCGATTTTGCATTTCACATTCACAGCCAGGTGGGTTCGCAGTGCATTGGAGCCAAGGTCAACCATAAACTGGTTCCGTTGAGTCATGAGTTGAAAAGTGGTGATCAGGTGGAAGTGTTGACTTCCAAGAAACAGACACCGAAGGAGGACTGGCTTAATTTTGCCGTTACGGCCCGGGCGCGTCAAAAGATCAAGACAGCGCTCAAGGAAGAGAAGAAAATGATTGCCAGCGAAGGAAAGGAGATCCTTCGAAGGAAATTCAGAAATATGAAGGTGGACTTCTTGTCCATCAACATCACCGAGCTGGAGCGATTCTTTAAGGTGGATTCGGCTACAGACTTGTACTACAAGATTGCACGAGGCAAGATTGACTTGTCGAAGATGAAGGCCTTTGAAGTGCAAAACGGAAGGCTGGAGCTGGTAAAATCGAAAGTTGTAAAGCAACAAGAAGAAGAAGAAGAGAAGCCAACCTTAACACCTGTAGTCAATAGCAAGGACACTTTATTGATTGGCGATCAGAAACAGGAGTTTGACTTTACCCTGGCCAAGTGTTGTAATCCGATACCGGGAGATGACGTATTTGGCTTCATTACCATTCACGACGGAATTAAGATCCATCGCGTAAATTGTCCGAATGCCACGGAGCTCATGAGCAACTACGCCTACCGGGTGATCAAGGCCCGATGGGCATCGAAGGAGCTTGTAGAATTCGAAGTGAAGCTCAAGTTCACGGGGATAGACGATGTGGGATTGGTGCACAATATCACCAATATCATTTCGTCAGACATGAACGTGAACATGAAGGGGTTGAGTTTTGAGTCGAACGATGGCATTTTCGAAGGAGATGTCCGCGTTTTGGTGACCGACACCGATCACTTGAGTGTACTCGTGGATAAGCTTAAAAGTGTTGACGGAGTTCTGACTGTTGATCGCGTGGACAGCGATGTGTTTTCGTAAAGCGTTGATTTACCATTTGCCGAATGGCCAATAATCCACAAAAGTTGGCTGAATAGCCGAGCGGATTTACTACTTTTGACCTTTGCTTTTTATTCCATGACGAGTCCGGAAACTCAAGAAAAAGTCAGGGAGATCTTTGCCGCATATCTCGAAAAGAACGGTCACCGAAAAACACCTGAACGTTTCGCGATATTGAGGGAGATCTATGCCATCGATGATCACTTCGACATTGAATCGTTGTACATCGTGATGAAGGAAAAGAACTACCGTGTTTCCAGGGCTACATTGTACAATACTATTGAGTTGTTGTTGGCGTGCAATTTGGTGCGCAAGCTTCAATTTGGAAAGAACATTGCCCATTTCGAGCGGTCGCATGAAAACCAGCAACACGACCACATCATACTCACCGATTGTGGGGAGGTATTGGAGTTTTGCGACCCACGGATTGAGAATATCAAGAAGACTCTGGAGGAGATTTTTGAGATTGAGATTCTCCACCATTCGCTGAATTTCTACGGCAAGAAAAAATCAAAGAACTAATGTCATTTCACTTTCATATTGAGGAACGTCAGGCTTGCTGTGTCATCAGCATTGAGGGGAAATTTGTAGATAGGGGAAATGAAAAAAACATTCTGGAGGAGTTTGATGGTAGTCTGGCAGAAGGCCAGCGCGACTTCATTCTCGACATGAAGGGGATGCAATTGCTCAATTCGGAAGGGATTAATGTGTTGGTACGCATCGTGAATATTGCGAATGGCAAGAAAGCTCGGATTGTATTTGTGCACGTACCCGATCACATAGAGGAACTGTTGCACGTCATCAAGCTCAACTCCGTATTTATTATTAAGGCAGATTTGCAGGATGGTCTGGAATATCTGAAAGAACAATAACATGAAAGTAGATGTATTGCTCGGTCTCCAGTGGGGAGACGAAGGAAAAGGAAAACTGGTCGACGTACTGACCCCAAAATACGACATTATTGCCCGTTTTCAGGGTGGACCGAATGCCGGACACACTTTGGAATTTGACGGCATCAAGCACGTCTTACATACGATTCCGAGCGGGATTTTCCATCAGGGAACCATCAATGTGGTGGGTAACGGTGTGGTGATTGACCCCATTATTTTCAAAAAGGAGATTGATGCGTTGCACAAATTGGGTGTGGATGTATCGAAAAACTTGTTTTTATCACGCAGAGCGCATCTCATTATGCCTTCGCATCGATTGCTTGATGCGGCTTCTGAAGCCGAAAAAGGACGTAACAAGATTGGATCTACGCTCAAAGGAATCGGGCCGACGTACATGGATAAAACCGGTCGGAACGGACTCCGTATAGGAGACATTTTCGAGGCGGATTTCAAAGAGCGCTATGATCGATTGGTGAAGAAGCATGAGCGCATGTTGGATTTTCACAATTTCGAATATGACTTGAGTGCGCATGAACCCGAGTGGTTTGAGAGCATCGAATTGCTGCGTTCTTTGAATGTGATTGACAGCGAGCATTATCTCAATCAGCAATTAGCACAAGGCAAACGGATTCTTGCTGAAGGAGCTCAGGGTTCGTTGCTTGATATTGATTTCGGCTCGTATCCTTTTGTAACCTCTTCCAACACCATAACAGCCGGAGCCTGCACCGGTCTGGGGATAGCCCCGAATCGAATAGGCGAAGTTATTGGAATTTTCAAGGCGTACTGTACCCGTGTGGGAAGCGGTCCTTTCCCAACCGAATTGCTCGACGAAGTTGGTGAACAACTTCGTGCTTCCGGACATGAATTTGGCGCCACAATAGGTCGTCCGAGACGATGTGGCTGGATTGATTTACCTGCGCTGCGCTATGCTATTATGATCAACGGGGTTACCCAATTGAACATGACAAAAGCCGACGTGCTGGGCGATTTTGATGAGATCAAGGTGTGCACACATTACCTGTACAAAGGCGAAAAAATCGACTACCTCCCTTACTCAATCGATCCTGATCAGGTAACTCCGGTGTTCACTTCTGTTCCTGGCTGGAAATGCGATTTGACAGGAATTTCCTCAACCGATCAATTCCCTGAAGCTTTGGAGAATTATGTTCAGTATTTGGAACGGGAATTGAGAGTACCGGTGACCGTTGTATCGGTGGGACCGGATCGCACGCAGACCATAATGAGGGAGCAGGTGACGGTATAAATCGCCGCAACGGCCATCCATGCAAAATCTGCTCAAGCACATTCTCCGGATCATCTTGATCACACTATCCGGGTCCATTTCGGCGCAGAACAAGCCCGTGGTCACGGTAGTAGACGCAGACCGACTTACCTATGAGAAAGACCTGGTTGATGCACAGCGCCTTTTGGGAAATGTGGTACTGAAGTACGACGACGCCTATTTGCAATGTGACAGTGCATATCTATATGCTACTCAAGACTTTGATGCCTTTGGTCAGGTTCGGATCAATCAAGGTGACAGTTTGTTTCTGACGGGCAAATCGCTGCATTTTGACAAGGAGACGGCTGTGGCCAGTATGCGTGAGAGTATTCGGCTGAAAAACCAGGACATCACCTTAACTACTGATGCGCTGGACTACAACCTTGATGACAACATAGCACACTTTTGGGGAGGCGGAAAAATTGTGAATCCCGAAAACAAAAATACACTCACCAGCCAGTCGGGCGTTTACGATGTCAACTCTGGTCGTTTTCGTTTCAAGGATGACGTAAAACTTTCCAATCCGGACTATACCGTTTATGCCGACACCCTGGTATACAGTGATGTAGCAGAGAAAGCCTGGTTCCTTGGCCCCACCGACATTCACACCCGTGATGCCGATATTTATTGTGAAAATGGTTGGTTTGACACGCGTACCCAATGGTGCCAGTTCAGTGAGTCGGCCGTCATTACCACAGGAAGTACCACCATGCAAGGGGACAGTATCATTTACAACGGTGAATCCGGATTTGGCGAGATCTTCTGCAACGTGCTGATTAGCGATACCACAAGCAATTATGTGATTTCAGGAGACTATGGTTGGCATGATCAAGCACACGGCAAATCGTTTGTAACGGAGCGCGCGCTGATGACCCAGGTATTCGATCAGGATTCTCTCACTTTGCATGCCGATACTTTGCTGGCAATGAAAGACAGCTCAGGGCATCAGAACATCCATGCTTATCACGGAGTACGGTTCTTCAAACCCGACTTGCAAGGAGTGGCAGACTCATTGGTTTATTCGGAAAGCGATTCTCTGCTGACCATGTACCACAACCCCATTTTATGGTCGGAAGAAAACCAGATTATTGGCGACACCATACAGATCTTAACGTATGGAGGCGCAATTCAAAAGCTATTTGTTTTTAAGAACAGTTTTATCAGCTCGGAAGCATTGCCCGGAAATTACAATCAGATTAAAGGCAAACACCTGACCGGGTATTTTTCAAACAATGCACTGCGCAGAGTTGAAGTGATAGGAAATGGTCAGGTCGTGTACTTTCCTCTCGATGAATCCGATCCCGATGCTGCAAAGATCATAGGAGTGAACAATGCGGAATGCAGCAGTCTGAACATCTATGTGAATCAAAACCGCATTGAGCGCGTGTCATTGCTCGACAAACCATCAGGAGCATTGCACCCCAATTCCATTGCAACAGCTTCAGATAAGACCCTCAAAGGGTTTGTTTGGGTGACGAATCGTCGCCCACTTTCCATCGCTGACCTTTTTCGTAAATGAAAAGAAATGGTTAAATTTAGGCCTTGAGGTTTGAACAGCCTCATAACCTTAACTATTAACCATGAAGAATAAACTCTCCTTGGGATCGGTGCTTGGCATTGGTCTGACCTCTCTAATTGTGGCCATTTCCGCTTTCAGCGGTCAGTTGAGCGACTTTATCAGTCAACTTGAGCGCAAAAACGCCAAGCAAGCATTCAGCGAATGGTACAATCAACATCCTTTCGCTCCCGGCAATCAACTTTCGGCCGACGCGGCTGAAGAATTGCCTAAGTATGATCGTCCGGATTTAGCCCGACAACAAGATTTCTTGTGGACGTTGGATCCTGCATTGGGGTACCCACCCCGCGAGCGACTGCTTGAAGCGCAGCGTATTGTGGAAGAATACAAGAGTGATCCTTCGCGTTATGCGCCGGGTGATGCTCTGCTACCCTGGGAGGAACGAGGTCCTAACAATGTAGGGGGTCGAACCCGTGCATTGATGTGGGACCCCAACACGACCAATAAGGTGTGGGCTGCCGGTGTTGGAGGAGGATTGTGGTACAACAATGACATTACCACTCCGGGAACTTCCTGGAACAATGTGGACGATTTCTGGACCAATATTGCCATTAGTTGCATCGCATTTGACCCATCCAATACACAAGTGTTCTATGTGGGAACCGGTGAAGGATGGTACAATGCTGATGCGTTGCAGGGACTAGGAGTATGGAAAACAACCGACGGTGGAAGCACCTAGAGCCAACTCGCGTCAACCAACAACAGCAACTTCAATTACATTCAGGATATAGCAGTTCACCCAAGTACCGGGGATGTATATGCAGTGACTCGAAATGGTGTTCGCCGTTCGCAAGATGGTGGCACCAGCTGGAGTGTGGTTCTGAATACTTCGGATCCCAACTGCAATACAAGCCGAGGTGCCGATATTGAAATCGGGGCAGACAATACCATTTACATTTCGATGGGAATTTTTAGTGAAGGCGACATTTTCCGTTCTACGACCGGAAACTCAGGGAGCTGGACACACTTATCGCCCGGAGGAAATGGATTTCCCACAACGGGGGTAAACAGAATCGAATTGGCCTGTGCGCCTTCCAACAGCAATGTAGTGTATGCAATCACCCAATCATCTTCTTCGTATGGTGTTCAGGGATTGTACCGCTCGTCGGACCAGGGAAGCAACTGGACCAGTCTTACCAACCCGGTTGATGCCGACGGAGGTATTGGTTCGGATTTCACACGAGGACAAGCCTGGTATGATTTGATTGCATCTGTGGATCCTAACGATGATAACACCGTGTACATCGGAGGAGTTGACTTGTTCAAAACAACCAATGGAGGGACGAGTTGGACTCAGGTAGCGCACTGGTATGGTGGTTTTGGCTTTCCTTATGTCCATGCCGATCAACATGCCATACACTTCAAACCAGGATCGAGTACAGAGATTATATTCGGAAATGATGGAGGCGTGGCCTACACGGCAAATGGAACTTCAGGAACACCCTCTTTTACCATTCGTAATGAGGACTACAACGTAACACAGTATTACGCTTGTGCCATCCATCCTGATGCTTGTACAGATTACTACCTTGCCGGTGCCCAGGACAATGGGTCTCAGCAATACACCACCGCAGGTGTGAACGCCACGAACGAAGTAACCGGTGGTGATGGGTGCTTCACACATATTGATCAGACGGATCCGAATTATCAGATGACCTCTTATGTGTACAATAACTATTACCGTACAACCAATGGTGGAGGCACATGGGGCGGAATGGGTACCGGAGAAAACTCGGGGTATTTCGTTAACCCTACCGACTACGACAATAACCAGGACATTATTTACGGAGCGAGAAACGCCACCACTTTGCGACGCATTACAAACGTAACCGGAGCACCATCTACCGGGAATGTAACGATTCCTTCCATGGGAGGTACCGCAACGGCCATCACGGTTTCACCTTATACGACTGCGTCTACTACGCTGTTTCTAGCGTATGGTGGTGGTAATATTCTCAAAGTGACCAATGCCAACGGTGGCTCGCCATCGTCAACCGATATTGACCCTTCAGGAACACTACCCGGAGGAACTATTTCTTGCATCGAAGTAGGATCTTCGGAGAATGAACTGCTTGTTGTTTTCTCGAACTATGGGATAACCTCTGTTTATTACACCAGCGATGGTGGAACGACCTGGCTGAACAAAGAAGGATCCTTACCCGACATGCCTGTACGATGGGCATTGTTTAATCCCGATAATTACAACGAAGTCATTCTTGCCACAGAAGTTGGCGTGTGGTCGACTGCCGACTTATCTGCCGGTAGTCCAACATGGGTGCCATCCAATAGTGGGTTGGCGAATGTGAGTGTACACATGCTTCAGATGCGTGAATCAGACAATCAGGTGATTGCCGCGACTCACGGGCGTGGATTGTTTTCAGGTTACTTCACTTCCAACAGTGCCGCTGATGTGATGTTGCTTCAGATAGAATCTCCGGGAGTTGACGCTTGCGCCGATCCCCTTCCAATTGATCTGAAAGTGCGCAATAATGGAACCGCCACCCTTACCTCTATGGATATTACTTGGGATATTGACGGCGGTAGTTCGACAGTATACGCCTGGACCGGTTCTTTGGCGCCGGGGGAAATTGCTACGGTAAATGCCGGCACCTTCACCACAAGCACCGGAACCCATACCATCAATGTTACCCTGTCTAATCCTAACGGCACATCAGATGCGGATCCATCAGACAATGCTCTTTCCGACACGTTTGATGCCGTTGCCAATCCCAACAGTCTTACGATTACCATTTCCACAGATTGCTGGGGATATGAATCGGGTGTGATTCTGCAAGATGGCGGTGGAGCGACTGTTTTCTCCATTGCCGCTAATACATTGGGCAATCAACAGACTTACACTTATTCTATTTGTGTAAGCGATGGTTGCTACGACCTGACCATAACGGATTCATTTGGAGATGGAATGGATGGAGTAAGCAGTGGATGTGCTGTGAACGGATCGTATCAAATGGAAGACGCCTATGGAAACATCCTGGCAACTATTGGAGCTGTGAACTTTGGAACATCGGTAACGCATAACTTCTGCGTTCCTGTGGCTTCTCCGAACACCTATTACTCAGTAGCAAGTGGAAACATGTCGGATCCTATCTGGGATACTGATCCGGGAGGTGCAGGAGGTACGTTGACCATGGATTGCACGAAGGACCTGATCATACAGGCGGGTCATACAGTGACTAACGACCTTGGTGATTTCAACATTCAGAATTTCAGCATTGAGAATACCGGTACTTTCAATTTAGGATCGGCCAATACGATGAGTTTGTGTGGAAATCTGACTACCGACGGTACGATGAACACTTCTGATTCACGCGTGAGTTTTGAAGGTTCTGCAATGCAGACTATCGGAGGAACCGCCAATACCGCTTTCTTTGATGTGATGCTCGACAACAGCTCAGGACTTCAGCTTCTCAGCGACCAGTCTATTTTTGGTGGATTGGATTTGCAGGCGGGCAACTTCGACGTCAATGGAAATGTTTGGACGTTTGGGTCCAATTCTACGGCGACGGGAAGATTGCTGCAAATTCAACCGGGTGCCGATTTCATTGGAAATGCTGTGTGTCAGAATTACATTAGTTCGTCGACCACCGGCTGGAGAATGATTGGAACAAGTGTAACCGGATCGACTATTGACAATCAATGGAACGATGATCTGCCTACCACAGGATTCACAGGATCGGATTATCCGGGTTATGGATTTGTGAATGTGCGTTACTACGACGAAACACTTATCGGACTCCAGGCGCACTATGACTCAGGTTTCTATGCACCAACCGACGTATCCAACGTAATCGACGCACTGGAAGCATGCTTCTTCTATATGAATGGCTTGCCAATGGCTATTGATAATGAAGGAGCACCTGTGAAAGGGGCACTTTCTATTCCGGTAACCTATACCAATTCATCTACTGTTTTGTTCAATGATGGATGGAACCTGGTTGCCAACTCTTACCAATCTACGATTGACTGGGATGCAGCATCGGGTTGGAGTCGAACCAATATTGATGGAGCTATTTACGCCTGGGACAACGACTTACAGCAATGGGCGTCATATACCAGCGGCGGTGTGGGAACCAATGGTGGTTCACGGTACCTTGCCCCACAGCAAGGGTATTGGATCAAGGCCAATGCCGCGTCACCCGCTTTTGGAATGGATGAAAATGTAAAGGTTGATCAATACGTGGCATACATACGGGAGACTGAAGAATTCTACCCACAATCGTTCAAGCTTCTGCTCTCAGGAGGTGGAATCAACGATGAGATGGGCATTGCCGTTCATGCCGGAGCGAGCGCCGGATTTGACGCTGTGTATGATGCGTACAAATTCCGCTCATCCAACGACCTGGCCCCATCGCTCTATACCGTTGTTCCTGATGGTGAAGGTGAGGCAGAACTTTCGATATTCAGCGTATCGCAACTTGAGGCGGGTATGGTCATTCCCATTTATGCCGAAGTAGGCGTAGATGGCGAATACATGTTGAGTTTGTCCGATTTCGACACCCAAACATTTGGCGCATGCCTGATGCTTGAAGACCTTATGCTGGAAACCCTTACCCCTGTAACTTCAGGATCGAACTACAGCTTTGATGCAACCATCGAAGATGATGCTCACCGCTTCAATATTCGTGTGGAAGCAGCCGCCCACATTGATGTTAACGCAGCTTCTTGCAGCGGTACACCCGACGGCACAGCGACTATTGAGCTTTCGACCCAGCTTGACGGACCGTTTACCTATACCTGGTATGACAGCGGTAACCTGATGATTGCGGAGATTACGACTGATGAAACAGCATCCACACTTGAAGATCTCGGCGCAGGTACGTATAGTGTCACAGTATCGGGTGCTAGCGAAACGTGCGATGGTGTTACCCGAACATTCGTTGTTGAGCAACCTGAAATATTTACAATTTCAGAAATGGATTCTTCACCGGCCAGCTGCAATGTTGAAGCCAATGGTATGATCAGTATGCATGTCAATGGCTCCGATTGTACCGTAACCATTTACCAAAATGATGAACTGTATGACACCTTTGCTTTTGAAGGCGGAGATCTCATGATCAGCGATTTATCGGCCGGATACTATGAAGTTGTGGTATCAAATGCATGCGGAAATGAGCATTATGTGGCTGACCTTTATGATACATTCGTGGTAACCGCCATGTTCGAAGGCTCATCTGTGATTGACCTTGCACAGGGCGAGATTCTAGAGCTGACGAATACCTCTGAAAATGCCGCCAACTACATTTGGGACTTGGGTAACGGACTTACATTGTTTAGCTTAACTGACATTCAATATGCTTATGATCAGGAAGGCACCTACATGGTAACACTGCATGCAGACAATGGAAGATGTTATGATATGCATCAAATGGAAGTGACCGTATTGGGCATTGCAAATTCGAATCAAGAACCGATTGCCGAGGCAGTACAGGTGTACACGGCCAATGGTGAGGTGATTATTTCGGGCTTGATCCTGAGCAATACCAAGAGTCTGATTCAAATCACCGACATCAACGGAAAGTTAGTCCGTGAAGAGCGTATAGGGGCTGCATCGGGGAGTACGATGCGGATTTCTACTGCCGGAATCACAGCCGGAGTATATCATGTGACAGTGATTTCGAATAAGGAACGCATCCTTACGTCGAAGCAGTACATTCATTAGAAAACCAGGATTCATTGAATATCAAAAAGGGGCTTTCTCGTAGAGAAGCCCCTTTTCATTTGCCGAAGACTAAGTATTATTCTGCAACCACTTCCGTCCAACCGAAAAGCGGGTAAGCCGACATTTTCTCCTCTACCATTTCTTTTACCGAAGCGATGGTAGATGGGTTGGTATGGTCGGAAATGACTTCATCGATCCACCCAACGATTTGACGAATGTCGTCCACTTTCAATCCACGTGTGGTAACCGCAGCCGTTCCAACACGAATTCCAGATGTCACGAAAGGCGATTGAGTATCGAACGGAACCATGTTCTTGTTCACCGTAATTTCCGAAGCCACAAGCGCTTCTTCCGCCTCTTTTCCAGTAATGTTTTTATTGCGCAGATCAATCAACATGCTGTGGTTATCGGTTCCACCTGAAATCACGTGATACCCTCGCTGCATGAATTCGTCGGCCATTGCGGCGGCATTGGCCATAACCTGGCGACCGTATGTTTCAAATTCCGGACGGAGCGCCTCACCGAAAGCCACGGCTTTGGCAGCAATAACATGTTCAAGAGGTCCGCCTTGCATGCCCGGGAACACGGCGCTATCGAGCAAGCCGGTCATTCCGCGCAGGGTGCCTTTCTTGGTTTTCAGTCCCCAGGGATTATCGAAATTCTTACCCACGAGAATCATACCTCCACGAGGTCCTCGTAGGGTTTTGTGGGTGGTGGTAGTCACCAAATGGCAATGCTCCAACGGATTGCGAAGAAGCCCCTTGGCGATCAATCCGGCGGGATGCGCCATGTCGGCCATGAGTAGAGCACCAACTTCATCGGCTATTTGGCGGAACGTTGCATAGTCCCAATCCCTGCTATAGGCCGAAGCCCCGCACACGATAAGCCTGGGTTTTTCCTTGCGTGCCACATCGCGAACCATATCCATATCAACTCTCCCGGTTTCACGATTCACACCGTAGAATACCGGTCGGTAGAGCTTTCCTGAATAATTCACCGGGGAGCCATGAGTGAGATGACCGCCGTGCGACAAATCGAATCCAAGCATGGTATCGCCCGGATTGAGGCAAGCCAACATTGCTGCCGAGTTGGCACTGGCGCCCGAGTGCGGTTGTACGTTGACCCATTCGGCATTGTACAATTGCTTGGCGCGCTCACGCGCAACATCCTCCACTTCATCTACCACCTGGCAGCCGCCATAGTAGCGTTTTCCCGGAAGACCTTCAGCATATTTATTGGTAAGCACCGATCCCATGGCGCGAAGCACGTCATCGCTCACGAAGTTCTCAGATGCAATCAATTCAACGCCATTTACCTGGCGGTCGTGTTCCTTTTGAATCAGGTCAAACACAATATCTTTGGACATGGTTGTACAGATTAGTGGGACAAATGTAGAGAATTAATGTGCAGTTCAATGACTCCCCGCGAAGCCTATTCATCGAGGAAAGCGTACTGTAGCCTCGACCCCTCCCTGGGCTCTGTTGGCAATAAGCAACTCGCCATGATGGGTATCGAGAATGGCTTTGCACAACCGCAGTCCCAATCCGGCTCCCTCATCGGCTGACTTTGCCCCCTGACCAGGGCTTGAAACCGTGAAGAGCGACGCAATTTGTTCTTCCGACATTCCCGCGCCCGTATCCAACACACGGAGGACTACGCCTTCATCTGTTTCTTCGCTGGTGATTTGAACTTTGCTATTGGGCTCGGAAAATTTAACTGCATTCAAAGCGAGGTTTCGGATGATGAGCTTCAGCGCTTCCTTGTCGGCACACAAGGTATGATCTTCATGAATATGCACTTCAATATCCACTTGTTTCGATTTGGCGTAGGTTTCCATAAGGGACAACGTATCCTCCAGTGTTTCCGCCACAGATAGAGACTCACGTTTGATTTCTCCTCCGTTCATTTCCATTTTTGCCCAGCGAAGCAGATTATCCAGCATTCCTAATGTAAGAGAGACATCACGATCCAGCAGCTTCATCATCTCTTCACGCTCCTCTCCGCTAAATGCTCCCGATTCAATCAAGCGCAGGGAATTCTGCAATCCGCCAAGTGGTGAACGAATATCGTGACTCACAATCGACAAAAAGCGCATTTTTTGTTCGTTGGCTACAATCAGCTCCTTGTTTCGTTGTTCAAGACTTCGATTAGCGCGCTCCAACTCCTGTTGCAGCATTAACTGCATGGCCATGTGTTCCTCGATTTCCTGCAGGCGCTTTTGGGACTTCTCGGAGGTCCGATCGTTTTGCATTCGAATCATCCAATTGGCACCTACGAGTAGTATCAGGATTACCACATGAGCTGTAGTGATATCCCAAAATCTGACTTCTGAAGATGGATACGGGTCTACGAGGAACGGAAATCGGTACTCGGTTATGGACAACGTACAATAAAAGGCCACCAAACCCAATCCAAACCAAAATGCATGTTTCCTGTTGATGAACCATACCAATAGTGAAGCCGACATAATGTACACAGGCGTACCCCCGTCATGGCCATTGAAGAAAATCCAGCTAATGAACAGGCCGATGAATACATTGACTACAAAGAGCCTCTTACCGGCTTTGTAATGACCTTTGAATCTACTCAGGTAGTATGCTACTACCATGAGCACCCACATACCTAGAAACCACGATGTATGCCAGGCGCTATAGCCCAATAATAGATTGACAACGAAAGCTACAAACGTTGCAACAGAGCACAGGACAATTCCCATATGAAGGATCCTGCGGTCGTACGTAAACTCATCAGAGGTACCTATCAGCGATACCAGCCAGCCCAGTCGGCTCATACGGTTATAATTGATCACCAGAGGGTTAGCCAATATAAGTCAAATTCGTTGAATTTGTTCGCAAGCGTGGTTTTTACGCAATTCTCCTCGCTATCTTTGTCGCATGAAGAATCTGCTTCTACTCATGGCAGCCCTCACTCTGGCTGGTGCGCAGTGCACCAATCCATCGTTATCTGAAGACTCCGAAACCATGCACGACCACACCAACGCGCTCATTCACGAGACCAGTCCTTACTTGCTTCAACATGCTCACAATCCCGTCAACTGGGTTCCCTGGGGAGAAGAAGCATTCGAAAAGGCACGTGCTGAGGACAAACTTGTGCTTGTGAGTGTGGGCTACAGTGCCTGTCACTGGTGTCACGTTATGGAGCATGAAACGTTTGAAGATTCAACGGCTGCGGCATTCATGAATGAGCATTTTGTGTGCATCAAAGTGGATCGCGAGGAGCGCCCCGATGTGGACCAGGTTTATATGAATGCAGTGCAGCTTATGACCCAACGCGGCGGCTGGCCTCTCAACTGCTTCACCTTGCCCGATGGGCGCCCCGTATATGGCGGCACTTATTTCCCCCGTGAAAACTGGATGGACGTGATGAAGTCGCTCGTGGAAATGAAGGCTGATGATCCGGCGAAGATGGAGGATTACGCCAGCAGGCTCACCGAAGGCGTGAAACAAAGTGAAATCATCGAATTGGCGGAAGACCGGGAGCTGCAGGCTTCTCAGGTCGATAGGATGGTAGCGGATTGGAAATCGGATTGGGACCGTAAAAAAGGAGGAGCCAATCGCGCCCCAAAATTCCCGTTGCCCAACAACTACGAGTTTTTAATGCACTACGGGTGGTTGCATGACGACGCTGAGACCCTTGATTTTGTGGAAACGACGCTCACTCAAATGGCCAATGGCGGCATCTACGACCATTTGGGCGGCGGATTTGCGCGCTACTCCACCGATCCCGATTGGAAAGTGCCGCATTTTGAAAAGATGCTTTACGACAATGCCCAGTTGGTTTCGCTCTATGCTCAGGCATACGCCAAATATCAAAACCCGCAGTACCGCCGCGTGGTTGAGGAGACCATCGATTTTGTCAATCGCGAATTGAGCGGACCCCAAGGTGAGTTTTACAGTGCACTGGATGCGGATAGTGAAGGCAAAGAAGGTAAATTCTACGTGTGGAGCAGGGCGGAATTGGATAGTCTTTCGGCGCCCACACGAGCATTTGTAGAGGCTTATTACAGCATCAATCTACGTGGAGAGTGGGAGGGCAATTATATCTTGCTACGTGAATCTACCGATGACGAAGTTGCGCAAAAGCTGGACATTGGCATTGACGAGTTGAATGTGCGCAGGGAGCAAGCTCATGGAGAAATGCTGGGCATTCGCCAAATGAGGACCCGCCCCGGTTTGGATGATAAAACACTCACCAGTTGGAATGCGCTCATGATAAGCGGTTTGTGCGATGCCTATCGCCATTTGGGGAATCCCGAATTCCTGGCCCGGGCGGAGAAAAACGCACAATTCATCTGGAATCAGCAACTCACACCTGATAGTTCGTTGTGGCACAGCTACAAAGCAGGAAAATCCACTATCAACGGATACCTTGAAGACTACAGTTTCACGATAGAAGCATTTGTGAAGTTGTACCAGGTAACCTTCGATGAGCAATGGCTGGACCGTGGCCGACAATTGGCCTTTTACTGCATGGACCACTTTTATGATGATCGCAGCGGCATGTTCTGGTTTACATCCAACATTGATCCACCGTTGATTGCCCGAAAGCAGGAGCTTATGGACAATGTGATTCCGGCATCCAACAGTTCAATGGCAAAGGCACTCTTTCAATTGGGAACTTACTACGACAATCGGGCATTTTTGAGGGCATCAAGCCAAATGTTAAAGAACATGCTCGGTGAGTTCCAGTATGGACAAAACGTTTCCAACTGGGCGATTTTACACTTGTGGCACAGCTATACCGTAAATGAGGTGGCAATCACGGGCAAAGGCGCTGCGGAGTTGCGCAAGGAAATGGAGGCCATGTACCTCCCCCATGTTTTCTTCATGGGAAACACCGATCGATCGAACCTTCCACTTCTGCAAGGAAAGTTTTTGGGAACTACGACCATTTTTGTGTGCCAAAACAAATCGTGTCAGATGCCCGTTGAAGATATTGCTTCGGCACTAAAACAGATCAGGAAGTGAGGATAGTCCCATTTTTTTTACTCGTATTGGTATGCAGCACCTCGATGGGGCAACAGCTCGACAACAGTCAGGGAAGCATTGCCGATGATCTCCTCAGCTTCAACCGGAGCTTCATTCGCGCCAACCACATTTGTGGAATCACTATTGAGCGGCAACTTAAACGCGATGGAGAAGGAATTTCATCTACCGGCGAGGATCTTGGTTTCACCTTCAACAATGAAGGAGAAATGGTGTCTCGAAGTGAGATTATTTTTCTTTTCGGAACACCCGACACCACCTATACCCTGTTGGAGTACCTGGGAGGAAAGCCCGGACAAATAGTAGAGCAGAACGCCCGCAGCAGGACCCTGTGGGAATACGCCTGGAGTGATAGTACGCATTGTACCATTTCAAGGTATCGCCAAGATGCCGAGGGAACAGGTCGCCGAACGCTTATCAACGAAGAATCGCTGAATGTGACACGTCCCAATGATACTACGGAGATCGCACTATACCGCAATGATATTGGTCTGCCCTATTATCGCGAAACCACTACAAGGAACAAATCCGGTTTTCTGCTTTCATCGCGCAGGGAGTTTTTAATCAGCGGGGAAACCACGAAGTACACCTATATATATACCGCGCATGGGAGGATAGCTTCACGGAAAGAGATGAAGAACGGCAAAGAGCAGGAGACAAAATACCGCTACGATGACTTGGGTAATTTGCTCAGTTTCACGCAGGACGTACGCGGAGAGACTCGTGAAACGCAGATTTTGTATGGTGAATCGGGGGTAATTGAAGCCATACTCACTCGAAATGAAGGACAACATCGCATCGAAATTTTAAAATTTACGTACGACTACTGTGAATAATCATTTGCCGAATGGCGTTATATTCACAACCGCAAGGAAATGAAGAACCTGATTCGCATAGTACTCATCGTGTTGATTTCGCTGCCTCTGGTGGGACAGGCGCAAAAAGACAGCCGATCGACCCGCAAGCAACGGAAGGCGCAGGTAGAGCAGCAAGGTGAAAACCGCGCTGAGATTCAAAACAACTACAACAATTCCAAGAAGCATCACCTGGGCAATCAGGACAAGTCTACCCGCAAGCGCATGAAGCGCACAAACAAGAAAACGAAGAGGCTCGACAAAAACCGGACAGCCCCGTGGTATCAGCGGTGGTTTCGCAAGCGACATTTTCGGTAGCATTCCATGATACTTCTCATTTCATCCACACAAATTCTGTAGTGGATGCTTTTCATTCATATAGACCTGTATAATTTTAGGGCGGATTTCTTCGCAGGAATTTTCCTGAAGTCGTGCAATATGGTAGTTTTGTGGCTCAGGTAAATCCTGTAAACCTTGAACCAAAACCTCAACACCCTGAGAATCACGGAAGTTGGGGAACGTGGGCGTTTCGCGGAATTAATTTCTATATTTACGCCCGTTTGTTGAGAAATAGTTATTGAACACATAAACCGAACTGTATGTTTAGAAAGTTCTACTGTGCACTGATTCTTGCTGTACTTTCTTCCCCAGTCTTTGCCCAGGTTGGCTCCGGTACTTTGAAGGGTACCGTTACAGATGCCCAATCGGGAGAGTTGTTACCTTTCGTTAACGTTGTGGTCTTCCTGAATGGAAATCAGGTAACCGGAGGAACAACTGATTTTGATGGAAAATATACCATCAAACCTATCGATCCCGGAACGTATGATGTGATGTTTTCCTTCGTAGGATATGCATCGAAGCAAGTTACAGGAGTAAAGATTAACTCGAATAAGATCAGCTTCCTTGACCAGAAGCTGGATGCTGGTATTCAGCTCGATGAGGTAACCGTTGTATCGTACTCGGTTCCGCTTATTGACAAGGATGGTGGAGCATCGGGGGGTACAGTGACCCGCGAGGACATTAATAAGATGCCTGGACGTGACGCCACATCGATTGCAACCACAGTTGCCGGGGTTTCTGACTCCGGAACGGGTGGTGGAATCTCTATCCGTGGTGCACGTAGTAACAGTACCTGGGTTTATATTGACGGTATCAAGGTTCGAGGATCTTCTGCACTGCCAAAGTCGGCGGTTGAAGAGATCTCGGTTATTACCGGTGGTATTCCGGCCAACATCGGGGATGCTACAGGTGGTGTAATCAACATCTCGCTGCGAAGCTCATCTTCGAAGTACACAGGAGGTATTGAATTGATCACTTCAGGATTTCGCACCGGTGAAACGGCTCGCGGTCTTGATCGCTTCGGTTACAACCTGATTGAAGGTTCGGTATCAGGTCCGTTGTTGTTCAAGAAAGATGAAAACGGAGAAAAAGAACGTCCCTTGCTAGGGTTCTTTGTTTCAGGAAACTATACAGACGTTGTTGATCCTCGCCCAGCTCGTGGTGGTGTTTACCGCATGAAGGAAGACACTCGCCAGGAATTGCTTGCGAATCCTCTTCGACTGAATGTTTCTGAGTCGGGTGAAGTGAACGGTGCATTGTACAATGCTGACTTCCTGACCTCGGATGACTTTGAAAAAATTCCAACTCGTCTTAATGTAGGTACACGCAGTGCCAACGTAGTGGCCAAGATTGATGTGAACACTACAAAGAGCATGAGTTTGACATTTGGTGCTACCGGTGCCTTTAACCAGGGAAATAGCTTTAGCTACGGCAACATGCTCATGAACTGGGAAAACAATATTCAGTTCACCAACTTCGACTGGAGGGTTTACGGTAAGTTCTCGCAACGATTCAACAGCGAGGAAGAAGAAGAAAACTCAGCTTCGAATTTGAAGAACGTGTTCTACTCGGTTATGGTTGACTACACCAAGAGTTTTACGCGTGCTCAAGACGAAACTCACAAGGATGATTTCTTCAAATACGGACACGTTGGTCGCTTTGATGTGTTTACTGAAAACTCATACACCGCCGATTTTGCGGCCAATGGTGATGTTCCTGTTTCTTATACTCACGATGGATTCGAGGATACATTGGTAGTATTTACTCCTTCGCCTTACAACCCTGAATTGGCTGCCATCAACAACCAGTATTTCTCGTTGTTTGGCTATGAGCCATACGATTCAGAAAACCCTGAAGATTCTCCATACGCTTCGCTGTTGAACGTTCGTAACGGTAATGGTATCCTTAACGGACAAACCATTCCCGGAACTTACAACCTGTGGAACTACTATGGTAACCAGGCCGACGCCTACTCGCTGACTGATAACCGTCAGTTCCGTGTGAGCGCTTCGGGTTCGGCTGATATTAAAGATCACGCTGTTCAGCTTGGTTTCGAGTATGAACAACGTAAGGATGCCGGTTTCAGCCTGGCTCCAACCGGATTGTGGACATTGGCTCGTTTGTATGCCAACTCACACATCAAGGAGTTGAACACCGACTCTTATACCATCAGCTATCCTGAAGGAACAGTACCTTACATCACTTATGATCGTTTGATTGGTAACGGACAATTTGAATTCGATTACAACTTGCGTCAGGCCTTGGGATTGGATCCAAACGGATCGGATTTCATCAATACAGATGCATTGGATCCAGAGGTTTACTCACTGGATATGTTTGGTGCTGATGACTTGTTGAATCAGGGTAACAACCTGGTTTCATACTATGGATATGACCACCATGGAAACCGTACAAGCGGTCGTCCAACATTGGAAGACTTCTTCAACGAGACTAATGAGCGTGGAAATTACACTCGTCCCATTGGCGCATACGAGCCTATCTACATGGCTGGTTATGTGATGGACAAGTTCTCTTTCGATGACATCATCTTCAACGTGGGTATCCGTGTGGATCGATTCGATGCTAACCAAAAGGTATTGAAGGATCCTTACGTAATTGGCGAAACTTTCACCGCTGGTGAAGTAAGTGAGCTAGGTGGATCGGATGGTGAGATTATTCACCCATCCAACATTGGAGATGACTATGTAGTATATGTGGATGATCCATCGAATCCAGCAAACATCACCGGTTACCGTAATGGAGACACCTGGTACAACGCTAGCGGACAGGAAATTGAAAACCCAGATTTGATTGCTTCGAACAATGGTTTCCCAACACCGCTTTTGATTGGTGGTCCGGATGCGCCGTTGACTTCATCGGCATTTAAAGATTATGACCCACAGGTGAACGTGATGCCACGTGTTAACTTCTCATTCCCTATTTCGGATGAGGCGTTGTTCTTCGCTCACTATGACATCCTCACCCAGCGTCCACAGTCGAGCAACCGTTTCAATCCGGTTGACTACCTGTACCTTGAAAGTCGCTCAAGCTCATTGATCAACAATCCGGCATTGAAGCCAACGAAGACTGTTGATTACGAGTTGGGATTCCAGCAGGTACTTTCTAAGTCATCGAGCTTGAAAATCTCATTGTTCTATCGTGAGCTTCGTGACATGATTCAGGTGCGTAACTTCACCGGTGCTTACCCACGTCCTTACCGTGCTTTTGGTAACCTGGATTTTGGTACCGTAAAAGGATTGAGCTTGACTTACGACTTGCGTCGTACCGGAAACATCCGAATGACTGCATCATACACGTTGCAGTTTGCCGACGGTACCGGTTCAACAACCACTACAGCTTTGGCATTGATCAATGCAGGGTTGCCAAACTTGCGTTCGGTATCACCATTTGACTACGATCAGCGTCACCGCTTCAACCTCACCATGGACTATCGTTATGGAGAGGGATCTGATTACAACGGTCCTGTTTGGTTTGACAAGCAAG
>JAGQVX010000229.1 GCA_020437755.1 Flavobacteriales bacterium | reverse complement strand
TGATATGTTCTCGGGGATCATCCTGAGTACCGGCGATGTCCAGGGCGCTCCCGGACCGAATAATACTACCAGCAACACAGAGGGAGGCGGTTACGATGGCATCACGGATCCGGACCTAGTAGCCATTTGTGGCACGGCAATTCATGATGCTGCCATACTTGAATTTGACGTGGAAGCCAATGGCGACAGTTTGCTGTTCACGTACGTTTTCGCCAGCGAGGAGTACAACGAATACGTTTGCTCCAATTTTAATGATGCTTTCGGGTTTTTCGTCAGTGGTCCGGGAATAGATGGGCCTTACACCAACAATGCCGTCAACATAGCGCTGATTCCTGCTTCAGATGTAGAAGTATCCATCAACACCGTAAATGGCGGTGAGGCCGGAGTGTACGGACAAGGATCGATTTGTTCGGCTTCCGACCCCAACTGGCAATCGAATGTGGCGTACTTCATAGACAATGACTTCAACCCCTCCTCCAACACCGTCCAATACGACGGTTTCACTGTACCCTTGATTGCGTCGGTTGGAGTGCAGTGCGGCGAAGTGTATCATATCAAGCTGGCGATTGGAGATGCGTTTGACTATTTGCTGGATAGCGCAGTATTTATCGAATCCAACAGCTTCTCTTCCTATGACTACACCGTAGAGGCCGTAGTAAACGACTATCCCGAAAACGGAGAAGAAGCCGGCTTGGTAGAAGGGTGTGTAGCAGGTGGATTTGCCATATCCCGTCCCGCCGGACTCGGAGCCCAAACCATTCAACTTACCTGGTCGGGAACAGCCTCTACCTCAGAAGATTTTGATTTCCTTCCGACGGAAATCACAATGGAAGCCGGTGAAACAGCGCACTTTATTTCTGTGGAGCCCCTTTTCGACGGAACCGAAGAAAGCACTGAAATACTCACCCTGGCGTTTCCCTTTGAGAACTCCTGTGGCAACAATTCCGTGGCTGAGGCCAGTATTCTCCTTTATGATTATGAGTCTCCGGAGATTATCGCACAGACCGAAGTCGAAAGCTGTCCCGGAGCTTTGATCGCCCTGGCTTTCGAACCCTTTGGAGGGTTGGAACCTTATTCCTGGATGTGGCCCGATGAAAGCATGGAGTACACGTTCGAAACCACCGCTATGAATGATACTACGTGCGACCTGATATTCTCGGATTATTGCAACAGTATCATTGAAACTGCGTTTCTCGTTACTGTTCCGTCGCCGTTACATTGGGATATGGACAGCGTTTTTTGCTCGGGAGACCTTATTGAACTCAATTTTAATGGAGGCACAGCACCCTACGAAATTCAAGCAGACGTTGAAATCGACTGGACTGACGAGCTCCATTTTACGGCCAACGAAGCGGGATTCATCACGTTGACCTTAACCGACGATTGCAATACAACTATTACACATACCCTGGACATTCAGGACTGCACGTTGATGATTCCCAATGTTTTCACACCCAACAACGACGGCGTAAACGATCGGTTGGTTATAAGTGGATTAGAAGAAGTAGGAACGGTGGGTATCGAGGTGTTCAATCGTTGGGGAAATCAAGTGTTTGCCAGCGCAGGATATTTAAATAATTGGGATGCCTATGGAGTGTCTGAAGGCGTGTATTATTTGACTGTCCATTTGCCGAATGGCGATAGCATTCAAAGACAATTAACGATTTTACGGTGATAATTCCCGAATTGCCAAGCAACCAAATGGCACCTATTTCGCATCTTTACCATGTTGGGAGAAATTCCGACATGAATCTGCAAAATAGAAACCATGTACCTCAACCGCAAATGGATCACATTGATCCTCATTACATTATCCTTTTCAGCAACCGCTCAGATATCTGTAGATAACACCATCACGCCGGAAGACGTGGTAAATATGCTGGTGGGAGAAGGAATTTTAGTATCGAATATCTCGTATGAAGGCGATCTGAACCAATTTGGTTCATTTGAAAATACAGGAGATCAAATGGGAATTGCCAATGGCGTGATCCTGGCTACTGGTGATTGCGTTGTGGCCATTGGTCCCAATAGCAGTGGAAGCATGAGTCAGGGTGGTGGAAATTCCTCATCCAATTCAAGCCTACCCGGCGACCCCGGCGATATTGACCTCGAAGCCATCTCGGGTGTGAATACCAACGATAATGCGGTACTTGAATTTGATTTCGTTCCGGCCGGTGACAGCTTGAAATTCTTTTATGTATTTGGATCAGAAGAATATGACGATTACGAATGCTGCTCGGTAAATGACGCGTTTGGTTTCTTCGTTTCAGGTCCCGGAATCACAGGCCCATATTCTAGTCCGGCCGGATTCCCTGATGGCTCTATCAACATTGCGCGTGTGCCTGGAACGGACATCGGCGTGAGTATTAATACGGTAAATAGTGCGAG
>JAGQVX010000228.1 GCA_020437755.1 Flavobacteriales bacterium | reverse complement strand
GCAATCCCGTTTGCTTTCCGATCCATGTCACCATTTTCAAATCGGGGCTGCACGTTTGAAATTCCTGTAAGGCATAAATGTCTGCGTGGATTTCGGATACTACCTGAACGGTCAAGTCAGGATCGTATTTTCCTCCACGACCTACCCAACTATGGATATTATAAGTGCAAAGGGTAACCTTCATGAGAAATTTTGTCGATGTATTGATCTTCCTCCTGTTGATACCGGGGACTTTCTACGAGATGCCCGTTTTTTTAACAACCTGGCCATGAACCAGGCTCCAACAGCCATTAATCCCATTACCCCTATCAGGAGCAAAATAGTTGATAGACTCGGTTGTTGGATAGTGGCTGCTACACGATCGATTAAAATCGCCAATGCTACCATCCCTGGAATCATTCCCATGATGGTTCCGATCATAAAGTCCCGAAGTCCGATATGCGATGCTCCCGCTAGCATATTTACAATGGTAAAAGGTCCAACCGGCAACATGTGCGCAAAAACCATACTCAAGAGACCGCGTTCTCCAAAGTATTGACTTATCCGATTCATTCTTGCCCCTCCCAATCGCCTGAGCTTCTCTTTCCCTAACCAACTGCCTATTCTATATGTTAATCCGGCCCCGAGGGCCGAACCAATTAAGGCATAGACGAAACCCATCCATGGCCCAAAGGCCAAAAAGCTGATGATGATCAATCCGGTTATGGGAAACATCACCATGCTTCCGACGAGAAAACATGCTAAGACGAAGAGGGGTGCCCAAGGATGGTTTTTCATGTCTTTCAGATAATTCGCCACCGTCCACACATCTACCAATTCTCCAAGAGGAGTCCATTTCCAGGCAGCTGCCAGAAGACCAAGACCTCCCAGTACAATCGCAATGCCGATTAATTGGCGTCTTGCCACTCGCCGGTCTTTCGGATGAACAAAATGGCTGATGATCATATCCGGATTCATGGGTTTTTCCGGATCGATCACTGTCGAGTCCGGCACCCACGGTTCCAAGGTTGACAAGAGATTCGGATCAAATGGCTTGAGAATATGTTCGGATCTCTGAAGATGTTGCATACTTTGAAGCAAGGATTCTTCTGAATGCAGACTGTTTTTCAAGGCATGTGGAGATAGCCCCATGTGCTCACCCAATAGCCGGTGGCGAAAAGCTTGAATGGCTTCCCGTATATCCTGACGGTCATGGGCTGCTATGGTCAAATCGCATTCGGAATCAAGCGCCATCGAACGATTGGTTAAATTGGCCGATCCGATTCGCACGATCGTATCATCGACAATTAAGACTTTACTGTGAAGGCCGAGGCACTGTTCTTGGAAAGCGGGACAATCCGGATACACAACCAGAAGGCGGTTGTATTGATCGGCACGCGTGAGTTGACGCAATACCCTCGTTCTCAGCACATCCATGGTCATTTGTTCCAACCAGTCTCCGCCATCTTGTCGCAGAATGATCAGAATTTCCGGACCCTCTGGATCTTGCAGACGCTCAGATAATGCTTGTTGGATAATATGTGAAGTCAGGAATTGATTTTCTATATAAATGAAATGGCGCGCGCTGTTGATGCTATCGATATACAATTGTTGAACTTCATGTACACCGTTTCGATCTTGAAAGGCCGGAAGCGTCCTGGAAATTGCCACCTTGACCTTGTGCATGTCCGGTTTTATCCAGGCTGGCCAGAGTTCGGACGACGCAGCTGAAGGTACCGGAGGCGGGAGGGGTTGCCTCGTGGCTTCAATCCAGCGTTCTTCAAACATTTCTCCCAATGCTTGTGCCACCTGACCCTCCACCATGATCTGGACATCATGAAAAGGAGGATAGGAAGTCCCATCAGCGTTTATGCGACGGCGATCGTGCATTCGATGCTCGGATGTATCCCAACGGGATTCGGCCAAATCTAACCCCCCCACAAAGGCCAGGTAATTATCGATAATCACGACTTTTTGATGATGACATCCGCCTTGCGGATGCTGACCATCCATATGGACAGACAGTCTCTCATGAGATTGCCAGGGGACGCTGAATGTCGGAATCCATTCCCGTTCCATGGCATAGACCATCGCAAAATCCCAGGCAAGCACATTAATGTGAAGACTCTGTTGTCGCCGAACGAGATAAAGGAGTAGTTCACCCAACACCGTGGGCGCCGAGTTTGAGAGGGAAGAAGCCTTCTCGTCACGAATTAAATTTACCCGACTATCGATATCCCAACCCAATATGTGCACAGAATGCCGGGCACCGACCACGGAGTCATAAAAGGCGCGGTAGTAGGATTCTGCATCAATAAGAAATGCGACGCGCTCTGCCTGTTTGACTTTCCAACAGTTCAGACCAGGTTGAAAAAGTGTTGTCATGGTCTCCATGTCCGGTTTGATCCACCCACGATCGTGCAATGGAGTTTCCCTGAGTGTACAAGATTTAACTCATCAGCTGAATTCGACAAAAGTTTTATCTTATGCCGGAAGGTATACAAACTCAGGACAAATGGAGCGA
>JAGQVX010000227.1 GCA_020437755.1 Flavobacteriales bacterium | reverse complement strand
ATTTATATTATTCCGTATACCTCCATCATTGACCAAAATGCGGATGTAGTGCGCAAAATTCTTGAGCCAGAAGGTGGGTTACGAGGCAGTATTTTATTAGAACATCATTCCAATCTCACACCAGAACAGCAAGGCTCACGCGAAAAAATACTGGTGGAGAACTGGGATGCACCAGTGATTTATACCACCATGGTGCAATTGCTTGAAACACTTTTCGGGGGAGGTACTCGTGGTGCAAGGCGGATGCACCAATTGGCAAACTCCGTATTAGTTTTTGATGAAATCCAGACTCTGCCAGTTAATACTGTCCACATGTTTTGCAATGCTATCAATTTTCTTGTGGAGCATTGTAGTAGCACCGTGGTTTTATGCACTGCGACCCAGCCGTTACTGAATAGCGTGGATTCCTCAAAGGGAGTTTTGAAATTTACCCAAGATAGCGAAATCATGCCTGATGTGGAACAGTTATTTGACGATTTGGAACGTGTCAAAGTGTTCAATCAACGCAAACCAGGCGGTTGGAAAACTGAAGAGGTTGCCGAATTAGCATTACGTGAAGTTGATGAGAGTGGTAGCTGTCTGGCAATCGTGAATACCAAGAAGTCTGCGAAAGCACTGTTTTCGTTACTCAGGCAAGCCCACGGAATGCGCGTGTTCCATCTCAGCACTAATATGTGCCCAGTGCACCGCAAAAAGATTTTGGCTGAGATTAGATGTTTGCTGGAGGAGAAATCCCCCGTGCTTTGTGTAAGTACACAGTTGATTGAAGCCGGGGTGGATGTGGATTTCGGCGCAGTTATCCGCTACACGGCAGGGCTAGATTCCATTGCTCAGGCGGCAGGCCGGTGCAATCGCAACAAGCGCCGCGAGGTAGGGCGTGTCCATGTCGTTAACCCAGCCGACGAAGATCTGGATATGCTCATGGATATTCGGGTAGGCAAAGAGGTAACGGAGCGCTTGTTGGATGATCTGAAATCTGGTGCCGAAAATTTCGATGGCGGCATGATCGCACCACAAGCCATGAAACGATATTTCGAGTATTACTTCTTTGCGCGCAAGGATGAAATGGGTTACCCGGTTTCAAAGGAGATAACCGGGCGCGATGATAGTTTGTTAAACATGCTTTCGATCAACCAGCAAGCCGTTGCAGATTATGCTCGAGAACACAATTCTGCACCGAACATTTACTTTCGGCAATCCTTTATGACCGCTGCTAAGGCATTCAAGGTGATTGATGCTCCCACACGGGGTATTATTGTGCCTTACGGTGACGAAGGTAAAAGATTGATAGGTGAGCTTTGCGGCGCATTCGAGGTTGAAAAACAATTTCAACTCTTGCGTCGTGCGCAGCAATTTACCGTCAACGTGTTTCCATACCAATTGGAAAAGCTTCAAAAAGAAAAAGTCTTGCATGAAATACAAGATGGAGTGGATATTCTCTATCTTGCAGATGCTCGTTATTACAATGAGGATTTCGGGCTGAGTTTAACTCCCGAAGGAATGATGGAGGTACTTTGTGGCTGATTTTAATCTACGCAAAAACGGTATCGAGTTCAAGGTATGGGGGCGCTATGCCTTATTCACCGACCCATTGACGCGTATTGGCGGTGAAAAATGTTCCTATCACATCCCGACCTATGAAGCGATCAAGGGAGTCGTCAAATCTATCTACTGGAAGCCCACCATCATCTGGATCATAGACGAAGTGCGCGTGATGAACCGCATCCGCACCCAGACAAAGGGCACGAAGCCGTTGAAATTCAGCGGCGGGAACGATTTGGCGATTTACACATTTCTCGTCGATGTTAAATATCAGGTAAGAGCACATTTTGAATGGAATCTGCATCGCCCGGAATTGGCGGATGATCGTAACGAGGCAAAACACCATTGCGTTGCCCGGCGTATGGTCGAACGAGGCGGGCGGCAGGATATTTTTCTGGGCACGCGCGATTGTCAGGGGTATGTGGAGCCATGCGAATTTGGTAGTGGTTCCGGGCATTACGATAGCTCTGATGAACTTGGTTATGGTTTGACTTTTCATGGTTTCGACTACCCAGATGAAACCGGAGAAAACAAGCTGCAAGGCCGCTTTTGGCGGCCAGTCATAAAAGATGGCGTGATTCGTTTTCTTCGACCGGAGCAGTGCGATGTGCGGAAATTTATCCGGGAAATGCGTCCCAAGCAGTTTGTTGAAGGAAAAAATCTTGTCAGTGTCGAGGCTGAGTCAGCCGGACTGGAGTACTGAAATGAGCTGGATTCAGAAGCTTTATGATACCTACGAGCAATGTGCTGGGGCCGAGCAGTTTGTAAACAATCCTTTGCAGCCGATTGGTCATACAACTCAGCAAGCGCACATTGAAATTGTAATTGACGGTCAGGGTAATTTTTTGCGTGCTACCGTGCTGACCAAGGCGAATCAGACAACACTTGTTCCTTGTACAGAAGAATCGGGAGGTAGGTCTGGAAAGAAACCTGTGAACCATCCTCTGTGCGATAAACTACAATACATTGCAGGCGACTTTAAGAAATATGGTGGCGAAGTAACCTCAGGATTTGCCAGCAGGCCATATAAACCTTATCGAAACTATCTGGGCAGCTT
>JAGQVX010000226.1 GCA_020437755.1 Flavobacteriales bacterium | reverse complement strand
TGCGCCGGATGTACTGATAGCTCTGCATGTAACTTCAACTCTATTGCTACACTGGAAGATGGTTCATGTACCTATCCCGGTTGTACCGATTCAACCGCTTGCAACTACAACTCAACCGCTGGTTGTGACGATGGTTCATGTATAGCTGCTGGATGCACCAATTCAACAGCATGCAACTACAACGCGGCTGCGGGATGTGATGATGGTAGCTGTGAATTTGTATCGTGCGCCGGATGTACTGATAGCTCTGCATGTAACTTCAACTCTATTGCTACGCTGGAAGATGGTTCATGTACCTATCCGGGTTGTATGGATTCAACCGCTTGTAACTATGACTCAACAGCCGCATGTGATGATGGATCATGTGAATTCACCTCTTGCGTGTGTTTGGGCGACTTTGACTTCTCCGGCAATATCGATGTCCAGGATTTGTTGATCTTCCTAGGTAATTATGGCTGCACCGGCACTTGTCTGGGCGACTTAAACAACGATGGAGTTACAAATGCCGCAGACATGTTGATGTTCCTCGGATTGTTCGGTCAATCGTGTAATTAAAAACCAACCTGATTTTTTAAGACTATGAATCATCTCTTTAGAGCATTTCTCACATTCATTGCGTTTTCGCTTACCATGTGGTCATTTGGGCAGTCGCCAAATGATCACTGGGCGCAGAAAATGAAAAACCCCAACGTCAACTTCTACGAAGTCCAGGAAGCGTTCAACACGTTCTGGGAAGGAAAGGAAGTCACAAAGGGACAGGGTTACAAGCAATACAAGCGCTGGGAACAGTTTTGGGAACAGCGTCTTTACCCAAGTGGTGAGCGTATTGCCCCTGATCATGTGTACAACGAATGGATGAATGCGCAAAAGAGCATGGTTCAAGTTGGTGGCGGCGGCATGTGGACCTACTTCGGAAACACCTCTGTGCCATCAAATGGCGGAGGTGCCGGAAGGATCAACATGGTTCGAACCCACCCTACTGATGCGAACACCTACTTCGCCTGTGCTCCGGGCGGCGGCTTATGGAAATCAACCAACGCCGGCGGCTCCTGGACGTTGATGAATACGGACAATCTCACTTCGATCGGAGTTACCGATGTGGTTGTGGATCCAACCAACACCAATGTGATCTACATGGCCACCGGCGACGGCGATGCCGGTGATACCTACGCCTTGGGTGTGTTGAAGTCGACCGATGGTGGAAACACCTGGAACCCTTCAGGATTGAGCTGGACGGTTCAACAAACCCGACGAATTTCCCGATTGATCATGCATCCTACGAACAGCAGTATCCTTTTTGCCGCAACGAGCAATGGATTGTACCGTACTACCGACGCAGGTGGCAGTTGGACACAAATTGTATCGGGTAACTTCAAGGATGTGGAGATCAACCCGGGCGACGCCACAATTGTCTACGCTGTGAGTAATTCAAGTAATTTTTACCGCAGTACAGACACGGGCACCAGTTTTACGGCTATAACTTCGGGTGTTCCTTCTTCCGGTGTGAGCCGATTGGCGATTGCCGTTTCGCCGGATGCCCCAAATACAGTTTACATCCTCGCTGGAGCCTCGGATGCTTCGTTCGAAGGATTCTACCGCTCTACGGATGCCGGACTCAACTTCACCCTCATGGTGAATAGCCCCAATATGCTTGGCTGGAATGATGATGGATCAGGAGGTGGTGGTCAGGCGTGGTATGATCTTGCCATAGCGGCCGATCCTTTAGATGCTGATGTAGTCTATATCGGTGGTGTGAACGTGTGGAAAACGTCCGATGGCGGCTCGAATTGGTCGTGCGTGGGACATTGGTACGGAGCCAACGGAACCCCATACGTGCATGCTGATATTCATGGAATGCATTTCGTACCGGGTACCTCTACCCTTTTGGTGGGCTGTGACGGCGGCGTTTTCCGCTCAACAGATGGAGGGAACTCGTTTCAGGACCTCTCTGCGAATTTGGAAATTGGTCAGATCTACCGCCTGGGAACCGCTCAAACCAACGTTAATATGGTCATCTCCGGATGGCAAGACAATGGTACCAACCTTAAAAATGGTGCGAATTGGTCGCGCGTGATAGGTGGTGATGGTTTCGAATCGGCTATTGACTACACGAATCAAAATATCCAATACGGCGCGCTGTACTATGGACAAATCTTCAAATCAACCGGAGGCGGGTTCAACACCATCGTCAATTCAAACGGTACAGGTGTGCATCAAGGAGGCGCATGGCTTACCCCCTACATTTTGAGTCCGAATGACCCCAATACGATGTACGTAGGAAAATCGGGGGTATACAAATCGACCGATGGAGGTGCTAACTGGTCTACTTTGGTGGAGCTTCCCGGCGGTGATTGCAATGGCTTGGCAGTCGCCAAATCGAATGAGAATTACATCTACGCATCCAAGGGCTCCACGTTGTATCGCACAACGGATGGAACCAATTTTAGCGCAGTCTCAGGATTGCCTGGATTGTACATCACATACATTGCTGTCGATCCGGCGGATGAAAACCGAGTTTGGGTTACGCTCTCAGGATATGCAGGCGGTGAAAAAGTGTATTTCTCTGCCGATGCAGGATCCACCTGGACGAACTACTCTACGGGTCTGCCCAATATTCCCGCCAACTGTATTGCTTACATGGAGGGTTCTTCAGATGCTTTATACCTGGGAACAGATGCCGGTGTTTACTACAGAGATCAGTCTTTTGGAAGCTGGCA
>JAGQVX010000225.1 GCA_020437755.1 Flavobacteriales bacterium | reverse complement strand
CAACGTAAAGGACTCAATGTGGGTGGACGCCCCTTGCCTTCTTTTGTGATTGATACGGATGTCGAGAATAATCTGGTATTTACCGGACAAGGAGAAGACCATCCCGGCTTGTATCGGTCAGGATTGAAAATCGAATGGCAAGAAACCCATTGGATCCGGCCCGATCACGAGTTGCAGGAAGGCCAAAGCCGCTCCTATCTCGTGCGTATTCGCTACCGTCAAAAACTGGTGGAAGGCACCTTGCTCCGTCAAAACGATCATTTGTACATCCGTTTCAATGAACCTCAACGTGGGGTGGCAAGCGGTCAATTTGCGGCGTGGTATGATGGCGAAGAACTCATCGGAAGCGGGGTGATTCATTAAGCTCGGTTTCAGGCATACGCCAAATGAAAAATCAGGCATTCGCCAAATAGTTCTTGCAACTTCAATGGTCCATAGCGCTAAATTCTACCCTACATCTCTCCACTTTTCCCTTCGCTACGTCACTTTTAATTTCCTACCTTCCCAAGGTATTTGGCCGAATGGCCGTGTATATAGGTAAGAACACCACTTAACCAAGTGAATTCAATTGGCGCTTTCATACGGATCGGACTAATTACCAGTCTGTTGCACTTGATTTGTACAACGATCATTGCACAAACAGGGTGTACCAATTCGCTAGCTAATAATTACAATCCCGAAGCTGTATTGGATGACAACTCGTGCACTTTTGGTCCCTTAAAACGCATTGTTCATGAAGTGTACTATACCGATGATGGGACCGTCCCGGATTATCCCGAAGGATACACCACTTTCAGGATTTACGCCGAATTAGAAGACGCAAACGATGCACTCTCTGCTGTCTTCGCGAGTGAAGACATGGGAGACACGCTCTTTCTTGGCGGCTATCAAGGTGTTTTTTGGAACCACATTGGTGGCGGAGCCGTTGGGTCCGAAATCAGTCCGGGTTTCTTCGACCTCGTTCCTGCTTCAGAGTACGACTCGTATGTCACACTAGGCATTCCCGACAATTCAGTTTCCGGTAGCATCCAACACGCGGAATACGATCCGCTCGATGCCATTAACACGGCACTTGGCCCTGACACCACCGGGAATCATGAAAACCTCTGGATGCGCGATGGTGCATGGTTTGCCATGGGAACGCCCGACCATGTTTTCGGAATTGGTGAATTCAATCGTGTGCTGCTCGCTCAAATCACGTGCAAAACCCAACCTCGCTATGCCTTGAATATTCAGGTTTTCGATGATGGTATCCCGGGGCAAAGTTATCAGTACTTCTATAGCCCAACCGTGGAGTTTGAATATATGAGTCCTGCTTACCATTTGGCTTATCCATATGGTTTATGCAACGATCCTCTCGCCTGTAATTATGAGCCTGTTACCTACCCGCTGTACGCCGACAACGACTTATGCGTTTACGGCGATTGCTTTGGTTGTACCGATCCATTGGCATTGAACTACGACTCCAGTGTTTGGATCGATGATGATTCATGCGAATATGGCGAATTGGGCTGCTCCGACCCGCTGGCGTTCAATTATTCCAGCACCGCAGTGTACAGTCCCGAAGGGACATGTATGTATGAAGATTACACTATTGTAGTGGAGCCTTACTACTTTGATGACGGGTCGGTCGACGGGTATCCGGATGGGTTTCACACGTATAGAATCTACATTACCGGACAAGATTCGCTGGAATTCATTTCCAGGGTATATGCCGCCTTGGGGGAAACGTCTCCGGGTTTTATTACCACCTATGGCAATGGGACAATTTGGAATAATCCACTGGGAGGAGTAACCGCAGATGACATCAACGCGGCCATTTTCAGTCTGGATCCTTCACTGGAATATGACTCCTTCCTCACCATAGGAAAGGCCTCTCAGGAGGAGCCTGGGGTGGTGCTTGCCGATTCCTCCAGCCCAAATGAAGAATTTGACGATGTGCTGGGAATCGGAGACTCCGAATTGTTTTTCGAGGCGGGATTATGGCTCCCCCAATACAACAGTCCGAACGGCTTTCTGGGTGCCGATCACAAGATCCTTATTGCCCAAATCACTTCTGACGCCCCCATTTGCGGTCGATTGAGCTTCGATATACAACTGCATCCCGACTTTGCTTATCCCGCAGTTGTCAAGGACCAATTCTTTTGCAGCCCCGAGCTTATAGCATGCAACGACGAATTGGCGATCAATCCGCTGGATAGTCCGGATTCACCCACTGAGAATTGTGCCTATGGCGACTATACTATTGAAGTTGAAACGGTGTACGATGATGATGGAATGATTGATGGATATCCCGAAGGCTTCAGTACCTATCGTATCTGGGCACAGGTAGATAATCCGGCGGATGCAGTGTCACGTGTTTACAGCGAAGCAGGCATGCCCCCGCTGGAGATCACCTCCAACGGAACCATTTGGAATACATCTCAGGGAATCGTTGTGGGAACAAGCCTTCAGGCTTCAGATATCGACGATGATCCGGTCATTGCATACGACTCATACATTACCATCGGACGTACCCAATCTTCCGACCCCGGAGCACCCATTGTCTATGCGGACGGCATTCCGGGTAATGCGTTCTTCGATACGTTCTATGCCGGCTCAACCAACCTCGCTTGTCAACTCGGACACTGGTACACCCAGGAAGGGGCAATAAATAGTTTGGCGAATGCCGAAAACAGAATACTCCTGGCGCAAGTCACCACGAATGGACAACTCTCCGGTTCACTCAATTTGCACGTCATACGCGCAGATGGAACCACTT
>JAGQVX010000224.1 GCA_020437755.1 Flavobacteriales bacterium | reverse complement strand
ATTCAGTATGTGCGTACACCGTGCTTCGGTACTTGTCCGCATTTTGAGCTGGACGTATATTCAACCGGAAGGGCGCAATACAATGGCAAGCGCTTCGTGCAAAACGAAGGTGTGTTCACCGGTACATGGAGCTCGGAAGACATCATGGCCGTGTTTGAAGCTGCCGAGGAAATCAACTACTTCGAATTGCAAAGCACCTATGACAATCGCATGGTCATGGACTTGCCATCGGTTACAACCCGAATCCTTTCGGGTGACACATTGAAATCTGTAATGAATCGATATCAAGGACCACCCGAGCTCAATGAGCTCTACAAAGTCCTTGATCAAATCATAAGTCAAACAAACTGGACCGCCGCCGGACAATAGCGGAGGTTTGGTAGATCAATAAACAGTAAATACCATGAGAAAACTGACATCACTTGTAGCTTTACTACTCCTCACCGTGTTGGGCGCGCAAGCACATGAAGGAATGTGGTTGCTCCACATGTTGAAGAAAATCAATGAAGCAGAAATGCAAAACCTCGGACTCAATCTGAGCGCAGAGGACATTTACAACATCAACAAAGCCAGCCTCAAGGATGCTATCGTCATGTTGAACGGCGGTATGTGTACTGCAGAGGTAATCAGCTCTGAAGGTTTGGTGCTTACCAACCACCACTGCGCCTATGGATCGATCCAGGCGTTGAGCACCGTTGAAAACGACTACCTCACCAACGGATTCTGGGCAATGAGCAAAGACCAGGAATTGCCGATTGACGGATTTGAGGTTTCATTCCTCGTGCGCATTGAAGACGTTACTTCACGCGTATTGGAAGGAATTGACCACTCCACTCCTACCGCTGATCGCGAATCAAAAGTTCGTGAACGCATGCAAGCCATCCAGAAAGAAGTAGACGATGAAGGCAAAGGCTATTCAGGCAACGTCAAGTCGTTTTACTACGGCAATGAGTACTACCTATTCGTGTACAACACCTACCGCGATGTTCGTTTGGTAGGTAACCCACCGGAAGCTATTGGTAAGTACGGCGGCGATACCGACAACTGGATGTGGCCTCGTCACACCGGCGACTTTTCTCTGATTCGTATCTATGCCGATAAGGACAACAATCCGGCAGACTACAGTGCTGAAAACGTTCCTTACGCCCCCAAGCATCACCTTCCGGTATCTATTGCCGGAGTTGAAGATGGCGATTTCACCATGATTATGGGATATCCGGGAAGTACCGACCGTTACTTGTCTTCTTTCGGTGTGCAACAGGCAACTGACATTCATAACCCCTGCTTTGTGGAAGTGCGCGACTTGAAATTGTAGACCATGAAGTAGCACATGGATGCTGACCCTGCTGTCCGATTGAAGTATGCTGCCAAATACGCTCAAACAGCCAACTACTGGAAATACTATATCGGTCAGACCAAAGGATTGAAGCGACTAGATGTGTATGGTCAGAAAAAAGCGTTGGAAGACAAATTTCAGAAGTGGGTTGCGGCAGACGCCAAAAGGGAAGCCATTTACGGTGATGCCCTTGGCATGATGTCGGATTACTACAAGAGCACTGATGCTACGGAAAAAGGCAATGTATACGCCTTGGAAGCCGGTTTGATCGGAGCCGACATTACCTTGTTTGCCTTCCGCTTTACACGCACCTACGACGCTGCAATGAAGCAGGAAAGTGAAGAAGGTAAATCAGCAACGCTGAATAGCTTTGCCGGACGCGCAGACGGGTTCTTCAAGGACTACGATCAGGCTACGGACCGTGACGTCTTGACGCAGATGTTGAAGATCTATAAGAAGAACATTGTTGCTGATCAATTGCCGGAAATCTTCGGTTTGATCGATAGCAAATTCAAAGGAGACATTGACAAGTTTGTTGCGAAGTTGTATACTACGTCATTCCTTGTGGATCGTGCCAAGTTGGATGCGTTTATGGCTAAGCCATCGCAAAAAGTATATGACAAGGATTTGGGTGTGAAATTGGCTCAAAGCATGTACGGTGCTTATGCGGCTTCATTCCAAAACGCAGAGCAGGAGAAGTTCGACACCGGTTATCGTCTGTTTGTTGATGGTTTGCGCAAGATGCAGCCCAACAAAGCATTCTATCCGGACGCTAACTCTACCATGCGACTTACGTACGGACAAGTGGGCGATTACTATCCTGCTGATGCGGTTCACTATGACTTTGTGACCACTTCCAATGGAATTTTGGAAAAGAAAGACAACACGAATCCCGAATTCGTGGTTGACGACAAGTTGGATCGTCTGCTCCGCACAAAAGAATTTGGACAGTACGCTGATAAAAATGGTGAGCTAATCACCTGCTTCATCTCCAACAACGACATCACCGGAGGTAACTCCGGAAGTCCGGTAATCAACGGAGATGGACAATTGATCGGTCTGGCCTTCGACGGCAACTGGGAAGCTATGAGTGGTGACATCGCATTCGAACCCGAATTGCAACGTACCATCTCTGTAGACATTCGCTACGTTATGTGGGTAATTGACGTTTACGCAGGCGCGAAAAACATCATCGACGAAATCGATTTTGTAAAAACCCGTCCAGTGAAGAAGTCTGACATGCAAGCCGAGGCTCCCGCTGCCGCTCCGGAAGTCACAGAGCCTAAAAAGAAATAACCTTCGTATACCACTGGGGTATGAGAATTTTAAAAGCTGCTTCTTTCGGAGCAGCTTTTTTTATGCTTTGAGTTCTGGATTCTCCATTATAACCGGTCGCTGAGCGGAGTCGAAGCCGGATTTTCGTAGAAAGTTGCACCACACATTATGCTCGTTTCGGCTGCGCTCAACGACCGGTTTTTCTTTATTCACCGGTTTATCCCTCTTTAACATGTTCTCAACTTACCGGTTCTTCCTAATCTTACCAGTCCCTCCAAATCTAACCGGTGG
>JAGQVX010000223.1 GCA_020437755.1 Flavobacteriales bacterium | reverse complement strand
TTACAAGAATGCCGATAGCGATGAGATCATTTTCATTCACCGTGGCACGGGAAAGCTGCGCACTTTGGTGGGAAATATCGATTTCGGATATGGCGATTATCTCATGATTCCACGCGGAATTATCTATCAAATTGACTTTGACACCGAGGACAACCGACTGTTCATTGTTGAATCACGCCGTCCGGTGTACACCCCTAAGCGGTACCGCAACTGGTTCGGACAACTCCTGGAGCACTCTCCATTTTGCGAACGCGATATTCGTCCGCCTCATGAACTCGAGACGTTCGATGAACGTGGCGCGTTCCTTATGAAAGTGAAGAAAGAGGATATGCTGCACCAGTATGAGTACGCAACGCATCCATTTGACGTAGTTGGCTGGGATGGATACAACTTCCCGTACGCCTTCAATATCAAGGATTTCGAACCGATTACCGGTCGCGTGCATCAGCCGCCTCCCGTGCATCAAACGTTCGAGTCGGATGCCTTTGTCATTTGCTCGTTTGTACCGCGTTTGTACGACTATCATCCTGAGGCCATTCCCGCTCCGTACAACCACAGTAACATCGACAGCGATGAGGTGTTGTACTACGTGGATGGCGATTTTATGAGTCGCAACAACATTGGCAAAGGTCAAATTACGCTGCACCCCGCGGGTATTCCACACGGACCGCATCCGGGAGCTTATGAACGAAGCGTAGGACAGGAAAAAACAGAAGAATTAGCAGTAATGGTCGACACGTTCAAGCCACTCAAAGTGACCAAACAGGCACTGGAGCTGGAAGCTGGCGATTACTGGAACTCGTGGTTACACGATGAGTTATAATTGGTATAAATACAATACACTATGGCAACAGGATTAAAAGACGTTGAATACGGCTTAGATAAAATTTTCGACGGAGCAGAAGACTTTCTTCCTCTGTTGGGTACCGACTATGTAGAGCTCTATGTTGGCAATGCCAAGCAATCGGCTCATTTCTATAAAACTGCTTTTGGATTTCAAAGTGAGGCCTATGCCGGACTGGAAACCGGAGTGAAAGACCGCGTTTCTTATGTGCTTCGTCAGGACAAGATTCGCTTGGTTCTCACCACTCCTCTGGATGCGGGTGGTCCTATCAATGAGCACATCAACAAGCATGGTGATGGCGTGAAGGTTGTGGCTCTTTGGGTTCCCGACGCCACCAAGGCATGGCAGGAAACGACTGCGCGCGGCGCTAAGTCTTTCATGGAACCCCAACGAGAGGAAGATGATCATGGATACGTGGTTCGATCGGGGATTCACACCTACGGTGAGACCATTCACATTTTTGTGGAGCGCAATGAGTACAACGGCGTATTCATGCCCGGATATCAGAAGTGGGAAAGCCACTACAATCCGGAACCGGTAGGTTTGAAGTTCATCGACCACATGGTGGGAAATGTTGGTTGGGGCGAAATGAACAAGTGGTGTGAGTTCTACGCAAAAGTGATGGGATTCGCACAAATCATTTCCTTCGATGACAAGGACATTTCAACCGAGTACACGGCTCTTATGAGTAAGGTGATGTCGAATGGCAATGGCCGCATCAAATTCCCTATCAATGAGCCTGCAGAAGGTCGAAAAAAGTCGCAGATTGAGGAATACATAGATTTCTACAAAGGTGCTGGCGTACAGCATATTGCGGTGGCTACCAACGACATTGTGGCAACCGTTTCGGCCATGCGCGACCGTGGCGTGGAGTTCCTGTATGTCCCCGACAATTACTACGATGACCTTGCCGAGCGTGTGGGTGTTATCGATGAGGACATGGAGCTGTTGAAATCGCACAAGATTCTCGTGGATCGCGATGACGAAGGATACCTGCTCCAGTTGTTTACCAAGCCTGTGGTTGACCGTCCAACAATGTTCTTCGAGATCATTCAGCGCAAGGGTGCACAATCATTCGGAAAAGGCAATTTCAAAGCACTTTTCGAATCCATTGAGCGCGAGCAAGCCAATCGGGGCACGCTGTAAACGTATGATAAACATGAGTAAAAAAGGCACTTTCGGGGTGCCTTTTTCAGTTTATGGCATTCGCCAAATGAGGGAAGCGGAAAGTGCAAGTCGCATAATACTCAAGACTATTCACTGGTGATTTTCGAGTAAATCCGAAGAATGATGCGAATTCAGGTTGGCGTAGATTGGCTAAGATGCATTTCAATACCAAATGAAATCCTCCTACACTTGATTCAACCCACAAATGGTCATAAGGAGAAAATCAAGAGAATTGGTATAGTCCAACGTATCGTATTCCAAGCCTAGGATCCTAATATTCCTATAATACTCATCAATATGCCGATAATAGTTCTTCTCCGATTGAACATACACCGCCATTTCCCCGAGTTGATTCATCAAAAACCACTTTTCCAATAATCTGGCTGAACGGCCATTTCCATCCTGAAATGGATGAATCTTAACAAAGACGAGATGAATCAACGACGCGAAATAAAAAACTTCGACTGTACTCAGTTTTTCCGATGAAAGAGCCGAAATATCGGCAAACAGTTTTTCAAGTTCGGCCGCTATAATAGAAGCATCAGCCGCCACATACTCGATTCGGTCCTCGTTATTTACCACAAACATGGGATTCGTCCGAATTCGACCTTGTAAAGTTTCCGGGAGCAAATTCCTTGTTAAAATCGCATGAGCTTGTTGGACATTTGTCCAGACCAATTCACGTTGTTCAGTAAATTCATAAGCCTCAAATAAATCGTTCGTTCTTTGGATATATTCGGATCTATAATCCACATTGAGAAATTTGTGCTTATAATAACTGTCAAAATCAATATCCTCCCCCTCGATCCTGGATGAATAAACCGAAGAAATGGATTTGTAAAAAGAGAAATAATCTACAGAAATGTCCATATCTGTTGACTTCTTCAACAATGGGACGGGATC
>JAGQVX010000222.1 GCA_020437755.1 Flavobacteriales bacterium | reverse complement strand
GCATTCCTCGCAGGTATTCTTAGGTGAAATGAACACCAATGCGCACTCCAATCATTCCACGATCAACCGTTGTGTAGCACGAATGGTACCTTGCTCAATGAGGTGTACCAAATAGACTCCACTCTTCAAAGATGAGATATTGAGTTCGGTTTCACGTCGACCGCACGTAGGTTCCCTGAGGACCTCCTTGCCATTGGAGGTGGTAATGGCAAGCAATCCATCAATGAGCGACTCATTGATTACGATGCATTGCGACTTCCCGGGATTAGGAAAAAGGGTGATATGCCTTTCGTTGAACTCAATATCGCCAATATGATCAGGTACGCCCCAAGTGACACTATCAGGATGCATAAACCATCTGGCTATCCCATCAATCTCAAAATCTTCACTGCCCGCCCATGCTATCGCGCCGACTGCGTATAGTTGATCTTGGTAAACGGCGAGATCAAATACATTCCCACCTATTCCTCCCTCTAAAGGCTGCCAATGAACTCCATCAAATCGAGATATGTGGTTCATCTCCGTGCCATCTGATAGTTGGGTGAAATTTCCAGCAGCGTAGATCTGGTCTCGGTAGACACATATTGCATTCGCTGCATCATTAAATCCTACTGGACTTATTGGAAATGTATTAACTCCGTCAAATTTCGCGATCCCCGGTGATGATTCTCCACCTATATTAGTGAATAGCCCTCCGATATACATGTATCCATGATCAATAGATGGATATATCTCCAATACAGTACTGGAAGGACCAGACAATACTTCAACCCACTCACTACCATTCCACCGAGCTAAATTTGGAGAAGGTACATTTCCATCTGCCAAAGAGAAGTCCCCGCAAATGAATATTTCACCATTGTAAATGACTGCTTTCCGTGGTTCTCCAATAAATCCCGACACTCCACCGATATCATTCCACGATTGTCCATCCCACATTGCCACTCGCCACAATGACTCTACACCACCCATCTCATTAAAACTTCCAACTGCAATTAATTGATCACCAAGCACGGCAACCCCGCTGACTATTGCCGAAGGAGAAGATGCGCCTCCATCCAGCCCTTTCCATTCTCCATTAAAGAAGGCACCTATTGCTCCGCATTCTTCATTGTCTAATTGTTCATAAAATCCACCAGCAAATATTATGGAATCTCCATATTGAACAATGTCCTCAACACCTTGCGAGTTGGGTAAGTCTGACCACTCTTGTCCATTCCATTTTGCAATTCCGTCGTAACCTGCATTGTTCACACTGTTAAAAAAGCCACCGACTATCAATGTATCATCAACGACTTCTAATACTTGAGGTGATAATCCGACAAAAGTTGCATCATCGCATGAAGACCACTGCGATTGCGCACTAGCAAAAAAAGCGCTGAACATCATTAAAAAGAAAAATTCTTTCATTATTCAATAATTAGTTTGCCCGATTTCAAAGATGTCTCGCCAATTAAAACTTCGTAAGTGTATGCTCCTGTTGCTACATTTTCAAGTTCAATTAAGCCTGGTCCAAAAAATGAATTGAAATCAAATTGTTTAACAATTGCCCCATCAAGTCCAAATATCGTGAATTGTGCAACTTGTTCTTTTTCCATTTTCAAATCGATTAAAACATAATTTGAAGCAGGATTTGGGTATACTTTCACCAGATCAACAAGAGACTGAAACTCCATGCTTCTGGTAGTCGCAACATCCACAAGTTGTGGCAAAAGCATTTCAGTCCTATACCCACCTAATTCTCGCAATGCAGATTTTGAGTAACCATATGCGATTCCGCCAGGGCTGCTATTTTCAAAAACACCCAACAGCAGATCTTTTTCTTCTTCAGTTACCTGACATGGCCATCTAGTCTCCGAATGAATATTCAACAAGGTTCCAAGTACAGCTTTCCACTCCTGAAGTTCATCCGTTGCCACCTCCAAATTATCAAGCATTGACTGGGCTTCTATCCAATTCTGATTTTCCATTGAAAGATGAAGTCTCAAGATTTCAGCTTTCAAACTATTGTCAGAACCCATTTGTGTCAGTGCAAGAGATTCCTGATCTTGATCAAAGAGTTCGTGTATTTCTTGAGCAAACAGCAAGTCTCGCTTTGAGCGATAAATCTCCAATCTAGCCTCGGTCTCGGCCAGAGTCTCAAAAGCCGGGTTTTCAACCAAAACACCCGCTATTTGATCGGAAATAGTTTGAGGTAAATCTAGAATCCTCTGCCCAAGCAAAGCATGCAACTCTCGATCCACTACACTATTCATGTAAACTACATCTCTAAAATATTCGGCCGGCACACCGTAGCGATCCATATACGCCTGAAGAACCTGGTTGCTCAAAGGCGAATTATCTTGAAGGAAATTACGGAGCTCTAGTTCATCATTTATACCGCCATAAATTGCATCGAGTAAGGTTTGTGTGTTTTGGTTAAAGCCGTCAATGGATTGAACAAGTGCATCCCGCTCCTGCTCTAACTGAAGGATAGGCTCATCATAATCCAATGAAGCATGAATCACATCCTCGTTACCATCAGGTTTAAATTGCAAAACAGAAGCACATGACATTGCGTTAAAACTAACTGGTGCTTCAGAAACAAATACAGAAGGGCTGCCTTCAGGAAATAGATTTGAAAGTTCGTTTCCATCTACATCATGTAACACATATGAAAATCCCGTAGGTAATCCATCGGCGGACTGCAGGTCTGCATCAAGAAGTTTCTCGGCATTGGTAAAAAAGACGTTACCTGCAGGGAGATGACTGTCTTCTTGGTCTGTTGTGTATTCGCCCTGATTTCCCAACACCCCAGTGTTTGCTAATACAGACTCAAATTCAAGGTTTAAATTGTTGTCAAAGTTATTGCACCTAATTATTAATCCGGTATTGTCTTTAGATGTAATTATGGAGTGTTTACAGTCGAAAAAGTTGTTTTTAGGCTGGTTCTCGTCATCAGGACCGATAAGGTTTGTTCCAGCTCCAATTCCTTTCGAGTTAA
>JAGQVX010000221.1 GCA_020437755.1 Flavobacteriales bacterium | reverse complement strand
GTTTTGCATTGAACGCTGCGCCGACAAGATTATTCTCGAAGGAACTTGTTTACACAAAAAAAAAAGGCTGCCTCAAAATGAAGCAGCCTCCCTTGCGTAAACCAAACGCCTTTCCGAAAAGATCCGGCAAGCGTTTGAGTGATTTATTCGTCGAGATACTTCCAATCGCGCCCTTCCATGATCATACAGCGGCCTTCACGATGGTGATTCCAGTACACACGTCCGATGTTGTCCGACAAGCAAACTGTTTGTCCGTCGGGAATGAAGATTTTCAAATCGACTTCCTGAACATGCCACTCATCGGAGTAAGGAAAACGGAGCATCCCGCTGACGTTGAGCGTATCGTTATCGAGGTTGTATTGGTACGCGATGTTCCGGGCGTAGCGGACCGCGTCGCTATTGGTACGACCAGTGGCCGACTTTTCCACTTCGAGGTAGTATCGTGATGCGCTGTCAACAGGGTAGAAGTACAATGTTACATTATCTCCAAGAATGACTTCATCTCCTTCAACCCGCATCATTTCAAGGAACTCGGCATCATCATGATCGAGGTCACTGTCGAAGAATTGATCCGGAATAAGTGCAATGTTGAGAGTGTCGCCGCGAAACGACTGGAGATCGACTTCTTCGCTGATTTCCGTGTGATTGGCGTTGCCCACCATGGTAGAGAATGAACTGGTAAGTCCGAGAAATATGGACGTCACAAAAAGGACAAACAAAACGATGAAAAAAGGTTTGGTAGACGACTGAATGTCGAGCATCATGCGTACACCGGCCAGAATAAACATGCCTGAGAGAGAAATGGCAAACATGACAGCGGCAACAGTCAGCAAGGTGAGGTTTCCTCCACCATGAAAGATCAGGTCGTCGAGCATATCCCAGGATATATGTTCGTGCACGAGTACCAGATTATCGAAGGTGAGCCATCCGGCTATCAACCCCACGAAAATCCCCAGGCCTGCGATGAGAAAAGCTGCACCCAGACCCTTCAACAGCACTTTACCGAGGATTTCGAAAAAGCTCCCTAAGCCATTGAAGAATTTTTGAAAAAAACCGTTGATGCTTGCGCCCGCCTCCCGTGCATGTGTTTCAGCTTCGTCGGAGAATTTATTGAATGACTGCTTGGCGCTGCTGAACTCTTCATTCACTTTTCTGCTGATATTCTCCACATTGATCTTTTCACCTCGCATGCGAAGCTTTTCAGCAGTCGTCTTCGCCTCGGGAATCACTGCCCAAAGAATAAGGTAAAGGATCAGTCCGGAACCTGCAAATAGGAAGGAAGCCAGCAGAATTAAGCGGAGCACGAGTGGGTCCCAGCCCAAATAATGACTGAATCCGGCACACACACCACCCGCTACAGCGTGATCGGGATCGCGGAAGATTTTACGGTTATCCCGACCGGCGTCGTAGTTGCCGCCCGCTGTTGAATAGCCCGAAGATGCCTGTTCTTCTTCAAATTCTTCGTCGTACTGTTCAGGACGACCCATGATTTCGATGACTTCATCGATATCTTTCATGGTAATAACCTGCTTTCCGGTGTGCAGTCGTTCCTGAAAGAGTTCGGCAATGCGCGACTCGATATCATCCACGATTTCCTGACCACCGTCGGATGTTTCGTAGTATCGTTTTATGGAATTGAGGTATTCCAAAAGCTTTTGATAAGCTTCCTCCTCAATATTGAATATGAATCCGCTAATATTAGCTGTTACCGTCTTGTTCATCAGTTTGAAGTTTTGGTGGTTTTGTTAACTGCCGTAGAAAGTTCTTTCCAGGTCTTTTCCAATTCGGCAAGAAATACCCTTCCGGTCTCGGTAAGGGAATAGTACTTCCTGGGCGGTCCCGATGTTGACTCTTCCCAGCGGTAGCTCAGGAGCCCCGCATTTTTCAGTCGCGTCAAAAGAGGGTAGAGGGTACCCTCCACAACAATGAGTTTGGCTTCCTTGAGTTCCTCGATAATATCCGACGGATAAGCTTCCCGTGCGGCGAGAATCCCCAGGATGCAAAACTCGAGCACTCCTTTGCGCATCTGTGCTTTGGTGTTTTCGATTTTCATATCCCGTGCATTTGTATTCAGCGAAGCGCCATTTGCCGAATGGCAAAACCTGATGCTTCATATAATCAATTCTTGTGTTCATAGTAGTATGCGATGCAAACATAGTGCTTTAAGAAGGAACTATGCAATACATAGTACCATATTTTAAGGAATTTAACATTTGAGATGGTTGGCCTTTTTGGGATTGGCAGTAGGTGAGGAGTGCTGGAAAAGGTTGATATACATCAAATTACCCAGAAATGGGGATAGTGGCAGCGGCGAAGCAGCTACATCTTTGCCTTGTTGATTCGAAAACCAATAATACCTCAGAAATGAAAAAACAGAACACTCACTCACACAGCCGAATCGGTCTGTTTGCCGTAATGGCATTTTCACTATTGCTTGCGTCGTGCGGAATTGACGGACTGGATGGCCGGGCATTTTTATCCATCAACTATTCAGGTTCGATGCCTTCTTATTACTGGGACAGTAATCCGAGTATTCCCTATGGATTTACATGGGGTCATCGCTACATAACCACGGGAGGAACATCATACAGTTATGAATACACGTATTCCGATGGATCCGGATGGTTAGGAACTAATTCCGTCTTAACCCCAATTGCCGGTGAAGACGGAGGCATTTTTTTGGATGGTGATGACGGGGAAGATTCGTACTGCGATTTCTATTGTTCGTACTATGGCTCGTGGACAGACGACGGGTGGATTCCAAGGGCGACATTCCAGGATACCACATTTACGCTGGGAGTTTATGATGTGACACTCAACGTAATTCACGGTCAGATCGACACTCTGATGTTTGAATACCGCCGCGGTGGTCAGCTGGTTTCTATTGATAAGCGCTGGAGAAAGAAACAAGGGGAGCCATTGAATCCTGATCACCCCAACAAACTTCGATAAAAGCTTAAGTATCAGTTTCTTCCCAATCTTTGGTTTAAAGTGAAACGCGGCATGTTCCAATGGGGGCAGTCGCGTTTCTTTTATGCCTGT
>JAGQVX010000220.1 GCA_020437755.1 Flavobacteriales bacterium | reverse complement strand
ATTTACGCAACTGGAGTACGGACGTGTGCTAATCGTTTCTCTTCAGCCCTATTCCCCTCTTTGCGTCTCTGCGTCTTCGCGTGAAAATCATCACGTCAAATTTTTCGATTCACGCAAAGGCGCTAAGGCGCAAAGGTTATATTCATCTTCAGCCCTATTCCCCCTCTTTGCGTCTCTGCGTCTTCGCGTGAAAATCATCACATCAAATTTTTCGTTTCACGCAAAGGCGCTAAGTAGCAGAGGTTATAGTTCATCTTCAGCCCTATTCCCCTCTTTGCGTCTCTGCGTCTTTGCGTGAAAATCATCACATCATTTTTTAGATTCACGCAAAGGCGCAGAGGTCATAGGTTGTATTTACAATTGTTCTTGAAGCTTCATTTTCAGTCATATTCACCATTTGCCGAATGGCTCCATGTCATCCAAATGGGGGAATGGATTTGAATTCTCCATCCTCCTTTCAATAAATGCACGGCTTTACCTTTGATCAACATCAACGACCGCAATCACGGTCCTGCACCATCGCATGGACCCGCTGCGATTAATCCTGATGGATACTTCTTGTAGGGGAACAAAAAACCCAACCTTGGTCAATTTCCCGGGTCAGGCATGCATGTGAAAAAACCGAAACAGCAGATTCACAACAAATCCGCAACTTCCGCTTATACCGTCAATACTTCAAAAGGAAGGTTGATGAGCGAATTGAATTCTTCGCCCTTCTCAATCATGAGCTCGTCATCTTCATCCACGACCCACTTAATGGTTAATCCGCGGGAATCCTTGAATTGTGACTCAAGGGTCACCAGCATTTCCATGATATAGCGACCTGAACTGGAATTGAAATAGTCCAGATGAATGGTGAGCTCACCCACCGGAACTCGATTATCGGGATCCTTAATCCATTCAATAATCGGTTTATAGAAGGCAAATGCATCCTCGGGGAGCGATCGTCCCACAATGGAAAACATGCCGGTTTCGAGGTTAAAGCTAACCTCGGGAGTTTCTTCCGTCTTGGCTATATGCAGCGAATCCAGTGTCATGCTCTTTTATACATTGACCGAAAGCGAAAAGAACGATGTTTGGTCGTCCATGGCGTGAAAATTATACTTCCACGGCTCCGCTATGGCCCTTGCGATTTCTATTAGCCCCAGACCCGACTTGGTTTTGTCGACCAGAGCTACGCTTTCGCGCATTCTATCTTTATGTATGTACTTTAATTCTTCCTGATCCATTTCCGACAGCTCTTCAAGCCAATTCCGGAAATCCTCAATTTCATCATTCTCCACCACATTTCCTGCCTGAACAAAAATGGAGTTGCCCTCCTGTCCAATAAGGAAAATGCCATCTTTAATTCCTTTGTGCGCGTCGGCATGCTTGGAAATATTCTGCAAGATTTCCACCAGCACATGTCCCACCCTTTTGGCAGTAACACGTTGCTCGGCCGAGCCCACTAAATTTTCTTCTACAATATTGAGAATCGGCAAAATGGATTTTTGTGAGAAATCGCCTTTATATTGTAGGAGAACATTCTGACTCTCCATCATGCGATACATCTCCGCAGTTTCATCCAGGTAATTCATGGACGACGCGTCGGCATCCTCATCGGTCAAAAACGTTACTTGCTGGTAAAAGTGGGAATAACCATTCCCCTGCTCTTCAAAGCGGTACACGATTTTCTGTCCCGACTTACGGGCCATCTCGATAAGGCCCAGTCCGGCACCTCCTTTATCGCTCAGCTCATTCTCCTGCAATTGCTGTTTGTACAGCTCCTTCAGTTCGTCCTTATTGAGCGAGTTGATGCGTTCAACCATCTCCGTAAGTTGGGGAACATGGTCGTTGCGGACAAAATTAATCGAGTTGATGATGTAGGCATTTCCAACGTTCTTGAAGTTAAACATGCCCTCATCTTTCAAATGATCGGCATCGTTGGATTCGCCATGTTTGATGATATTCTGAAAACACTCCACCAGCAAAAAAGACACCTTCCGGTTAATCCTGGGCAGACCAAGATTATCCGCGATGGTATTCTCGCTGATATCAACGATACGCGCAGTTAGTTCGTCAACAAACGGTCCCCGGTAGGAGAGCGAAAGCTGAAACTGTTCTGCACTTGTGTACAATTGGAATGCGGAGGTTGGCAATTCGCTCATTGTATCAAAGCGTTTGTTTTTCAGTTCATTGGGTTGAATAAACTACCACCGACCCGTGCAAATTAAGCAGTACTAGCCTGTGAAATAGTGTATTCATCCTTACTATTCAACGAGAAATTGTTGATTTGGTTCCATTCAGGAGGGAGAAATTATGGCGGCATTCGCCAAATGGGGTATTACTTCCCGAAAATCGGGGCACAAAAAAAGTCCCGCCACAGACGAGACTTTTCAAAAACGAATGTGGAGTTAACCCGCCGCGGCTATACCGACTGCGTTGACAACAAGTGCATGAGCCTCATTGGCAATATCACTCAACGCGTGCGACGGCAAGTAGTGGAGAACTTTTTCTCCCAACTTGGCTTTAGAACCGGTCTCGCGGAGCTGCAACAATACCAACTCCTGATCATTATCGACCGTGAATTTAATCTTCAGCGTGAGATCCGCTGAATCCGTTACGTGGATGTCATCTTCCTGCAGATTGGAAGTAACAAACTCAGAGATTTCCTCAGAGTTTGGTGATAGACCTTCATCTACCAACTTAAGTTGTACGTTGACCATACGTCTGATTTTAGTGGTTTCTAAACAGGTGATTTTAGAAAATACGCTTCAACTTTAAAAGAAAGGAAAGAACGGAAGTGATTTTCGCTCAATAAGGTAGTATTTTTTACCAAAACCCAACTGAATTTCAGCACTTTATTTTTTCACCACGCCCCCATCGATCAATTCACCTCCTTGATCGACCCGAACCTCCTTTTCATTGAATTGCCATGTGATTGGAGGGAATGGTGGAGGATGTTGGGGACGAGTCCATTGATCTGAATCTACGCCCATAACTCGTTTCGCACAAAAGAAAACCACACTTCGCGGGACCATGATGCACCCCTACTGGTGAAAGTTCATTTCAACCAAGCGAGCATGACAAAAAAAATAAAAGGGGGACTCATCAATATGACGAGTC
>JAGQVX010000021.1 GCA_020437755.1 Flavobacteriales bacterium | reverse complement strand
AGAACCGTTTGTCCGTACTCGCTACAATGTGCTATGTCTTCTTCACTCACTCCGGAAGCAGGCATAAAGCCAAATAGTTTTTCTTTTTTCCCCTTGAGCATCCAACCCAACACGGTGATCAATCCGACTAAATTACTTGTGCGGTCGATGAGGGCTACGTTCCCCACCAAATTGGAACCGAAGGCAACCAATCGTTGCTTCATGTCTTCTTGCGCCATAACCCACATGTTTCGACAACCAATGAGGGTCACAACGGGCTTCCCCTTTAGTATGTGGGCAGCTTCGGGCAACTTGAGGAATGAGTTCATGGGTATGGATATATTCATGAACCAAACTTGATAAGCGAGGATTACGAGATCGTATTCCCGATCACCCTTTACTTCCAAAGGTTCAAGTTCGCATGGAATTCGATCTACACTTTCCGGGAAAGCGTCAAAAAAACGAGGGGCGCTCCAGGGGAAATTATAGGGTTTAGAGGGAGCTACGGGTAACCAATCGACCTCCATTCCGGCAGCTTCAAACGGCTTGACAAACGACTCCGATATTCGGGTGAGCTGGCCGGTTTGACTGTAATGAACTACTAATATCCGACGAGGAGTGGCCATAAACTATAGTAAATCGTTGGCCTCGGCAATCAACTCAGCAATGTCCTTAACCTCAATTTCATGCTCCTTCTCGAAATGTTTAACACCATCGGTCATCATGGTATTGCAAAACGGACAACCGGTGGCGATAATGTTGGGTGCAGTTTCCAGCGCCTGCTCGGTGCGTGCCACGTTGACTTCACGGTCGCCTTTTTCGGCTTCTTTGAACATTTGAGCACCTCCCGCCCCGCAGCACAGTCCGTTCTTTTTGCACTTGCGCATTTCCACGAGTTCGGCATCGAGAATTTCCAACGCTTTCCGCGGTGCCTCATATACTTCATTGGCCCGTCCCAAATAACAAGGGTCGTGAAAGGTGATGCGCTTTCCCTTGAATGTGCCACCGCCGCTCATGGTGAGGCGACCATTATCAATCAGGTCTTGCAATAACTGAGTATGGTGTACCACTTCATAGGCCCCTCCCAATTCAGGATATTCGTTCTTCAAAGTGTTGAAGCAGTGCGGACAAGCAGTTACGATCTTCTTAATCTCATATGCATTGAGTACCTGGATGTTTTGCATGGCCTGCATTTGGAACAGGAACTCATTGCCTGCTCTTTTGGCGGGATCGCCCGTACAGCTCTCCTCCGCACCCAGAACCGCATATTTAACGCCGCAGTGATGAAGAATCTTCACCAGGGCTTTGGTAATCTTGCGGGCGCGGTCATCAAAACTCCCTGCACACCCGACCCAAAAAAGGACCTCGGGCTGTTCACCTCTTGATATCATTTCGGCCACCGTTGGGACCTGAATCGATGTTTTTTCCATTCCGAAAAGTTCTGATTAAAGCAATTCCTCCTTCCACTTGTCCCGATCCATGGCACTAAAGGCCCAGGGAGCTCCATTGTTCTCGATGTTGTTGAACATGACCGTGATCGACTCGGGAGATTTGGATTCTTCCATAATCAGGTACCTTCTTAAGTCGACGATAATGCTCAGGGGGTCAATATTGACCGGACAAGCCTCTACACATGCATTGCATGACGTACAGGCCCAAACTTCTTCTTCTGTAATATAGTCGCCCAGCAACGCTTTCCCATCATCCACAGGCTGACCATCCTTTCCGAGTTGCTTGCCCACAAGCTCAACACGATCCCGGGTGTCCATCATGATTTTACGTGGAGAGAGCTTCTTTCCCGTTTGATTTGCCGGACATTCCGAAGAGCATCTTCCGCATTCCGTGCAGGTATATGCATCGAGCAGTTGTTTCCAGGTGAGGTCGGTTACATCGCGGGCACCAAACCTCCCGGGTTGTTCTCCTTCCGCAGGTGCAGGCGCAGCAAATGGATCAGCGTTGGGATCCATCATCAACTGAACCTCCTTCTTCACCGCCTCCATGTTGTTGAACCGTCCATAGGGCTCCAGGTTGGCGTAGTAGGTATTGGGAAATGCAAGGAAAATATGAAGATGCTTGGAATACGTTACATAAACCGCAAAGCCAATAACACCCACAATGTGAAACCACCACATGAATCGTTCGATCAGGTGAAGGGTGTGCACATCATCCCCATACATCCCGGCGAGGTACTTGCTCACCGGAAAGGAAATACTGCCTTCGCCGGATATTTGCTGAATAGCAAAATCACAGGCATTCATACTCAAGAAAGCGAACATGAGCAGAGATTCCCAGACAAGGATAATATTCGCATCCGACTTAGGCCAATTGGTCATTTCGGCCAGGTGGAAGCGTCGAATTCGAAGCACATTTCGGCGAATGAGGAACACCACACATGCGATTAAAACTCCGGCGCCAAGGATTTCAAAAAAGGCTATCAGAAAGTTGTAAAATCCACCGAGAGACCCGGAAAAGATGCGATGAGTGCCAGCCAAACCGTCAACCACGATTTCGAGCATTTCAATATTGATCAGCACGAACCCCACATAAATCACAATATGCAGAATTCCGGCAACGGGTCGGTTAACCATTTTTCCCTGCCCCAGGGCTGTGCGAATCATATTCCGCCAACGCTCAGGAGCGCGGTCCTTGCGATCAATGTCTTTTCCTAAAAGAATATTCCGGCGAATGGTCTTAACCCGCAGTCCGAACAGAACGGCGCCTGCAATGAGCAGTACACCAAAGATGACTTGTCCTATCATGGAGCTTCTTTTTCGTGTTCCTCTATAGCCTCATCAACAAGCTCTCGAATTTGCTCCATTTCTTTCTTGGAGTATTTCTTGTCTTGTTTTTTGCCAAAGATAGAAACATGAATGTATCTCCATGGGTTTTCGTAGATGTCATCCACCAATTTCTGCAATTCGTCGTTGGTGTCAATAAGGGCATTGTGCAGTGAGTCGCTTTGGATCAGCATGCCCAAGGTCCCTTCACCGCGTTCAATTTTATCCACCATACTGGCGAGATCGCCCATAGCCCGATCAGCTTTGAGAATTGTAGACTTCAAATTGGTCTGTGCAAGAGAATCAGAGATCGATGAGAAGTTCGTAATGATGTTTTCCAGTTGAGCATTGTTCTTCTCGATATTGGCGGTTATCGACTCAACGTTGTCGAAAATGTCACCCACCTTGTGACGGTTTTCGTCAATCAGACTCTCAATTCCCAGCGAGGCATTTTCCAATGTGGCCAGCGAACGCTGCAAGCTCTCGAATGCACGGGGTAAGCCTTGAATCGCGTCGTCTTTGAATACCAGGTTCAGGTTGTCAATGATTTCCTCAATACCGGCAATCATTTCATCGGTCTTTTGCTTCAGTGGCTCCAGCTCTTTTCGAATAGCCTTGGTGAGGTCCTCCTCTACACCCGATTGCAGCGTGTCGTCTGTCTCGGCCATGACCAGACTGCTTCCCAGAATCAGACGAATAGCCTTCGACCCGAAAAAGTCAGAGGTGAAGATTTGGGCTCTGGAGTCGTCGGGAACTTTGAGGGTTTTGTCGTTGACAATGATCTCAACAAGCAACTTGCCGCTGCCGTCGGGATGCAGGTCAATGTTCTTAACCAAGCCTACTTTGAATCCGTTGAGTACCACCGGATTGGATTCATCCAGTCCGTCGATATTGGGGTAAACAGCAAAAAAGGTGCGCTGCTCCTCAAACAAATTGATCCCCTTCAGATAGTTGACGCCGAGAAATAATAAGGCGAGTCCGATAATGACAACGGCGCCAATTTTAAATTCTCGTGAAACAAATTTGGAATTACTCAAAATATATGGTGGTTAGTTGGTCTGGTTTATGGCCTCCTGCACTGAAATTCGTTGTCCGTTGCGAATGGCAATAATGAAAGCTCCTTCAAATCCATTAGCTCTCAACAAAGCCTGATTATTCCGCGCTTGTTCGAGGTCGGGTGTGGCACCGGTCGTGTACTTATACGCTCCATTGATCACATGCTCATAAATCACCGGAATTCCCTTGAATTCAGCCGATTCCTTGGTTAGTTTGCCGTTGGAACTCACAATCTGCACCTGAAATTCAGTACCTGTATCTGCATGTTCGTTCACCAAGGCTCCCCACCAGGCGGTGTTGGTGGGAGTTTCTACAGGTAGCTTCTGTGGCTGCTTGCCGACCGTCTCGTTCTCTTTTGGTTTCTCCGGGCTCTCCTCAAGCTCTACGCCCTCTATCTCGGCCTTGTACGATTTGAATGCTCTATAAATGGCTGATGCCATGTACGCTTTGCCATCTTCGCTGTTGAGGAAGTCTTCTTCCTCCTGGTTGGTCAAGAATCCCAACTCAACCAGTACACTAGGCATGGTTGTGAACGAGATGACGTAATATCCTGCCTGACGAACACCACGATCTACACGGCCCACACGGTCACGAAACTGGTCCTGAATTTTTTTACTGAGATTCAGCGAATTGTCGAGATACACATTTTGGCGCAATGCCAAAGCAATGTATGTGTCGGGGTCTTTAGGATCAAATCCGCTGTAGTTTTCTTCATAGTTGTCTTCCAGGTAAATGGAAGCGTTCTCCTGCATGGCAACGCGCAAACTCTCTTCCGATTTGTGCATTCCCATGACGTATGTGCCACTACCTTTTGCCGTGGGTCGGGTGAATGCATCACAGTGAATGGATATGAACAAATCAGCCTTGGAGTCGTTGGCAATACGAACACGATCTTGAAGAGTGGGGTAGGTGTCGCCGGTTCGGGTATATATGATTTTGACCTCGGGATAGTTCTCGGAAATATACGTTCCCAATTGTTTCGTCACCTCGAGTGTAATGTTTTTCTCGGTGGTTTTAAACCGCCCGGTTCCCAGATTTCCGGGATCCTTTCCACCGTGACCGGCATCCAAAACAACAGTCCGTATTCCGTGCACAACCGGCGGGGGTGCAGGATATCCCATGGCCATTCCGATGATTGCGAGAATAAGAATTCCCGGAATTATCCGTTTAGCAGAGGAATTGATTTCATTTCCTTGGCTTCGCATTCCTTTCGATATCGTGTTTATTGTGTAGCTTTACCGCCGTATTTATGCTATTCAAGCAAAATTAAACGTATAGCCTTGGCTAGGATTTTCGGGGTTAGCAAACTTTTCCTCCCTTTTCTGTTGATAAGCGTGCTCTTGCAAGCCAACTTGCTCATGGGGCAGGAGAATGTCGCAGCTCCAGATTCCAGTCTGGTAAACCCCGATTCCCTTCTTATAAACGAAATTCCGGCCGATAGTATTTCGGCAGATACCCTGCGAGTGCCCTCCGACGGTTTTTTTCCGGCTTCCATTTTTTATGATGCCAATGACTCCATTGTGTTTGATTTGGTGAGCGAAAAAGTCTTGTTGTACGGACAAGCTATTGTGAAATATGAGTCGATTGAGCTTCGTGCTGACTATATCGAGTATGATATGAAAAACGGTCAGGCATGCGCAAATGGATTGCCCGACTCAACGGGCGTTCTTCAGGGGATCCCGGTACTTTCTGATGCCGGGCAGGAGTTTTCGCAGCAAACCATGTGCTACAACTTCAAGACGAAGAGGGGTACGAGCCATGAAGTGTTGACCAACGACGGGGAGTTGTATGTCCATAGTGATGTTGCAAAGCGTCAATCCAACGAATGGGTGCATATGCAAGGCGGTAAAATTACCTCGTGTGATGCCGCAGAACCACACTATCATTTTTACGTGTCAAAGGCGGTAGTGGTGCCCGATGATAAAATCGTGAGCGGCCCGGTAAACCTAAGGGTGCGCATTCCTGTAGCTGAAATAGAGATCAAAGCAGGAAGGCGAATTGGAACCCCTTTCGGGATCAAATTCTCTTTGCCGGCAATAGAGAAGAAAACTCCGTTATTCCTGCCATTTGGGTTTTTCCCTAATAAAATTGAAAGTTCTCATGGCATCATTCTACCGGGTTATGGTGACCATCAAACCTTGGGCTTTTTCCTCCAAAATGGAGGGTATTATTTTCCCATTAACGAGAATATCGATACGCGAGTGTTGTTTGATGTGTATTCACGCGGTAGCTGGTCGGCTCGAAATTTGACTTCCTACAACAAGCGTTACCGATACAATGGTTCCCTTGATGTAAGTCGGACAGTTACTAAATCAGGTTTTGAAGAACTTTCCAATTACAGCAAGCAAACCAATTTCTTCGTCCGGTGGTCGCACAGTAAAGACCCCAAATCACGTCCCAATACACGCTTTTCGGCTGATGTGAATATGGGAACCAGCAACAATTTCCGCAATAACCTCAACAGCAGTCAGCAAGACTACGTCAACAGCACGTTCAACTCCAGTCTGATGTGGTCCAAAAGCTGGACAGGTCGCCCTTACAACTTGTCCATTAGCGGACGACATAGTCAGAACGTTACCACCGGAAACGTGGACATTACCTTGCCATCCGCTACGTTTTCGGTAAATCGTTTCAACCTTCCGCTGGGATTCATTAATCGTAAGGCTGTTGGATCGCCCTGGTACGAAAAAATCGGTGTGAGCTATTCCGCACGATTCGACAACACACTGAACTCGACCGATAAAGACCTGCGCTGGGATCGATATCAGCAATTGGCAGGGGAAATGCGCAATGGAATCAAGCACACGGCTTCGGTAAGTACTTCGCTCAAAGTACTTCGAAACTACGTGTCGATCACACCCAATTTCTCGTACAGCGAGGTGTGGGCTTTCCGCGAGGTAGATCGAACTGTTGATCCTGAAACACAGGTGCTCGGCAGGGATACAACGGCTGCTTTCAATTCGGCACGTTCATGGAATGGATCAGTCAATGCCACCACCAAAGTTTTTGGTCTGTTTCGCTTCAAGCGACTGAAAAACGTTGATGCCATGAGGCATGTGATGACGCCTACCATCGGACTGCGTTATACGCCTTACCGCAATTTTACGCGTTCGGGATTCTTTGGAGAAGACAATGAACTCCAAACCTACTCGGTGTTCGACGCTGCGGCTTTCCGTCCGTCCAATACCAATGAGTCGGGTGCCATAACTTTTGGCGTGCAGAACAATTTGGAAATGAAGGTGCGAGATAAGTCTGCCGATAAACTCGCCTGGAAGAAAATAAAGATCCTCGAGGGGTTCAATGTATCCTCTTCGTACAATTTGCTGGCTGATTCCCTCAAACTGGCGAATTTCAATGTTCGTGCGTTTACGACAATCTACAAGAACCTAAAACTCACACTCAATTCCGTGTTGAGTCCATATGCCCGTGATTTGCAAGGTCGTGCCATCGATACCTATATATGGGATGCACAACGCAAGCTTCTCCGCATGCAAAGCATGGATGGATCCATAAGAATGCGTTTTTCAAGTAGGGAAAGACAGCGCCAAATCCAACAGCAGTCAATCAATCAGGAGAGCCTGACCGATACGGAACAGCAGGAGCTGAACTACATTAATTCAACATCCAATGATTACCTGGATCTCACGCAGTCCTGGTCAATGGATGTGGGATATACGTTCAACCTTACCAAAAACTGGGATCCCGAATTGCTGAAGGATACCATTGCTATACGCCACGCCATTTCACTCAATGCGAGTGTCAATGTGTTCCGCAACTGGTACATTACTTACACAGGGGGGTATGACCTGCTCAATAAGGATTTTACACCTACTACGGTTTCGTTTTATTGGGATCTACACTGCTGGGAAATGGCTTTCAACTGGATTCCTTTCGGTGATCGAAAGAGCTACAACATTCAGCTCAATGTCAAGGCGAGCATGCTCAAAGACCTAAAGCTTCAACGCCGCAAGAATTATGGCGATCAGAATCTGTTGTACTAGCAAATACTACTGGAAACAGGTCTCCTGTTGAATGTGCATTACAAAATTCTCCACCATGCGAAGGCCATGCGGAGTCATAATGGATTCGGGATGGAATTGGACGCCATGTAAGGGTAACGAGCGGTGGCGTATCGCCATGACCAGGCCTTCTGCATTACGGGAGGTGACTTCAAGTGCTTCGGGAAGGCTCTTTTCATCTACTGCCCATGAGTGGTAATGTCCGACGGTGAAGTTTTTCGGTACGCCTTCAAACAAAGGATCAGGTTGAACAATTTCACAAGCCGTTTCAATACCGTGTAAGACGTGCTCCAGGTTGTAGAGCTGGCCTCCGAAAAATTCGGCAAGGGCTTGGTGCCCCAGGCATACGCCAAATATGGCATGCGCCAAATGGTATTCCCCCAAAACAGCCATTAGCTCTCCCGATTCAGCAGGCAACCCCGGACCGGGAGACAGAATGATCTTGTCGCCTTTCTGGATCTGATCTCGATCTATGCAATCATTACGCATCACCACAACAGGAGCAAACTGCTCGCAGTAGTGAACCAGATTGTACGTGAAGCTGTCGTAATTATCGATAATGACTACCTTCAAGGCAAATAATTTGCGCCAAAAATAGAGCTTGAATTCGATTTAGTGGTTGATTTGCAGAATCGAATTCCGAATGCACAGCAATCTAAAAAACGATACCCCGGACTCATGAAACAAATCATTAATACTCCTCTTGCCCCTGCCCCAATAGGTCCATACAGTCAGGCTGTAAAAGTTGGGCACACGGTGTTCTGTAGCGGACAAATAGCCATCAACCCCGCAACAGGTGAATTGATTACCGACACGATTGAGTCGGAAACGCACCAGGTCATGAAAAACATATCCGAAGTTCTCAAAGCTGCGGGTGGGGATCTGTCGCACGTTGTCAAAACATCGATCTTTCTCTCAGATATGGGGCTCTTTGCCCATGTGAACGGAATTTATAGCACCTATTTCACGTCCGACTTCCCCGCGCGCGAGACGGTCGAAGTGTCATGTCTTCCCAAAAATGTGAATGTTGAGATATCGGTGATTGCAGTGGTGGATTAGCCCAATCGGAATTGCACGTTCAATTAATTATTTCTGTATTCGACTTTAATTGTAGTTGAATGCAGAAGCTGAGCTGAAGCGGTTTGGTCGCATTGGTTTGGAGTATTTTTGATAATTCGGTTTAAACATTTGTTTTAATCGGATGTTTAACGCAATTTTGAGAGCAGAATGACACAAAAAGATGTTTCCACAGCCGAAAAGATCAAAGAAACGGCTCGCAAACTATTCACAGAGAGAGGTTATGGACGGGTAACAACCCGGGAAATTGCGTCCAGTGCGGGGGTGAACCTGGCTTTAGTCAATTATTACTTTGGAAGTAAAGAAGAACTTTTCAATGTAATCATGATGGAGGTGATTCAAGGTTTTATGGCTCAGATGATTGTGTTGCTCAATGATAACCACACATTCGAAGAAAAGCTTCAAATTTTGGTCAGTAACTATATAGACTTGCTAACGACTCAACCGGATATGCCATTATTTATGCTAAGTGAAATGCGTACCAATAAAGGCCAGCTTGCGCAGAAACTGGGAATGGAAAACCTCTACAAAGAAGCCCGGTTTTTCCGGGAACTGAAAGAGCGTTGTCCCACTGGAGTTCATCCGGTGCAGTTTTTCCTGAACATGCTTTCATTGATGGTTTTTCCATTCGTGGGTAAGCCCATGATTGAGGTTGTGACCGCAATTGACCAAGCACAATTCAATGCTTTCATGCATGCCCGGAAGGAACTTATTCCACAGTGGATTCTTGGTATGCTAAATCCACCAAATAACTGAGTTATGAGTAAAATTCATTTCCTCGGAATTGCTTTCATGTTGGTGCTTTCGACGAGTATGTACAGCCAAGTGCTGGAGTTGCAAACATGTTTGGATAGTGCAGAAACACACATGCCTCTCTTAGATGGAAAGGATTTTTTAGCAAATCTGCTTCAGAACAAAATCAAAGCGTACAACCGTAGCTATTTACCCATTGTAACGATCAATGGACAAGGCTCATATCAATCGGCAGTGCCAGAATTGCCCTTCGCCCTTCCGGGAACACCGGGACTTGAAATTCCACAAGCTCAGTACCGGGCATATGCAGAATTTTATCAGCCTCTATTCGATGCGGGTGCCGCGAAGTCTGCTAAGGAAACAGAGTTGGCCGAAACTGAAGTCAATCTTTTTACTCTTCAGGTCAATGCCTTTGAATTTAAAAGGCAAGTTGCTCAATTGTTTTTTCAACTGTTGTACTTGAAACGACAGCAAGAAATTGTCGAAAAATCACTGAGTTTGATGCGCTCTAGAGAACTCTCGCTCGAGGCGGCCTTAGAACAAGGAGTCGTGCAACGGAATGACATGCTGAAACTCCAAAGTGCCATTCTATCGCAACAACAGAAATTGGAAGAACTTCAAAGTGCTTATCAAAGCGGCTCTGAAGTTCTTGAGTTACTCACTGGAATCAATACCAGGGATCTGACTCTAGAATTGCCAGTGACATTTGAAACGTCGGTCTACTCAACAGCTGACAATCCCCATCTCAAACTTTTTCAAATCCGACAGAACAGCTTGATGGCCAGGGAAGACGTACTGAAGACTCGACGAATGCCGCGTATTAGTGCCTTCGGTCAGGCTGGAATTGGAGCTCCCAATCCATATAATTTCTTTGAGCCGGATTTAAGTTCGTACTACATTGTTGGCGTTAGAGCGAACTGGACATTGTGGGATTGGGGGAGAACTTCACTTGAAAGGAAAAATTTGCACATCACTAGTGAAATTCTCCACTCGCAACAAGAACAAAAGCGCCTGGAAATAGAGAGTAATGTCACACGACTTATTTCAACGCACCAAAGGCTTTTGAAATCTCTGGACTACGACACTGAGCAACTTGAGCTGCGAACTCAAATTCGACAAAATGCCGAAAGCCAACTTACACATGGGGTAATTACTACCAATGAATACCTGGAAGAAGTGCTTTCCGAGCAAGTTGCGGCTCTGACTAAAAGTTTGGATGAGATTAGCTTGCACCAAACGAGAGTTTTCCTCCAATTTGAGACTGGATTATTGCATTAATTGAAACAACAGACATCTAAAATCTCATGAAAATATTCAACATAGTTTTCGTCGCTATTTCGCTTGTTTCATGTTCCAAAGGAGATATTGAAGCTGATGCCTATGGCAATTTTGAAGTAGATGAACTTACCGTGAGTGCCGAAACTGGAGGGAAATTACTCAGCTTCATTCCGATAGAAGGTCAACATATTGAAGCCGGAGAACCGGTAGCGGTGATCGATACACTGCAACTGTTCCTGAAGAAAAAACAAGTCGAAGCTAGTATGGAGGCGCTACAGCAAAAATTACCCAATGAAGCCGCCCAATTGGCTGTGTATGATGAGCGAATATCTAAACTGCGCGCTGAAATTGAACGTGTGGCGGCATTGGTGGCGGCGAGTGCAGCACCATCAAAGCAATTGGATGACCTCAACTCCGAGTTACTAATAACGGAGAAGCAACGAAATGCAGTTTCTTCCAACCTAACTACCCAAAGTCAGAGCTTGCTCGCAGAATTGGAACCCATGAAATACCAACTTCTACAGTTGGAAGACCAAATCTCACGTGCAGTGGTTAACAACCCAATTTCGGGAACGGTTCTCACGACGCTTGTGAAATCAGGAGAATTGGCCGCTCCGGGAAGAGCACTCTACCAAATAGCATCTTTGGATCCTATTGTTCTACGGGCCTACGTGACTGAGGACTTGCTGAGTAATGTTCAATTAGGAGGGGTGGTTACTGTGAAAACGGACGGAGCTGACGGTCAAATGGTTGATCATAAGGGTACGGTCACTTGGATCAGCAGTGAGGCGGAGTTCACACCCAAAATGATACAAACTCGCGATGAGCGAACTACACAAGTCTATGCGGTGAAAATAAACGTTCCAAATAACGGCGGTATCAAAATCGGAATGCCTGCAGAAGTTTACCTTCATGATACTGACTTAAACCAATAAATGTGGCAGCCATTAGCATGCGCAATATTGGTAAGTCTTATAAGGAGGTTATAGCTCTCAATGATATTTCGTTTGATGTAGCAGATGGTGAACTCTTTGGATTGATTGGGCCTGATGGAGCCGGGAAAACAACCTTGTTCCGCATTCTATGCACACTGATCGTCCCCGATCAAGGTGAAGCACGCGTGAGGGGGTTGGATGTCGTGGAAGACTTTCGGTCAATTCGAAAATCCATTGGTTATATGCCCGGTAGATTTTCACTTTATCAGGATTTAACTGTTCAGGAAAACCTAGAGTTTTTTGCCACCATATTTGGAACCACAATCGAACAGAATTATCACCTTGTTCGGGACATTTACACGCAGCTCGAGCCATTCAAGCAGCGATTGGCCGGTGACCTAAGTGGGGGGATGAAGCAAAAGCTGGCTTTGTGTTGCGCTCTTATTCATAAACCGGAAGTGTTGTTTTTAGATGAACCTACAACGGGTGTCGATGCTGTGAGTCGAAAGGAGTTTTGGCAAATGCTTAAGCGCCTGAAAAAGGATGGGCTCGCAATATTAGTAAGCACTCCTTATATGGACGAAGCCGCACTGTGTGATCGTATAGCGTTAATGCAAAATGGCCGGATTCTGGACATCAATACCCCCCAAAAGATTAGTGAGGAATTTGTAGGTGTTTTATATGCTGTGAAAAGTAGCAGAGTTTACGATCTTCTCATTGCATTGCGGGCACATCCGCTCGTTCTTAGTTGCTATGCATTTGGTGAATACCTGCACGTAACATTGGCTAAATCTGAGGACAGCAAAGAACTTGAGTCCCATCTCCAAAATCAAGGATTTAGCGACTTAAAGATTCATTTGGTAACTCCCGGAATCGAGAATGTGTTTATGCAACTACTTCAACAAACGGACGAGAAATGAAAGAGCATCCCGCAATCTCGGCCAATAATCTGACTCGAAAATTTGGGAGTTTCATCGCAACAAATGCCATTTCATTTGAGGTGAAAAAGGGCGAGATTTTTGGATTCTTAGGCGCAAATGGAGCAGGGAAAACCACGGCTATGCGAATGCTTTGTGGCTTGTTGGCTCCAACCTCGGGTTCGGCGACCGTAGCAGGATATGATGTAGCCTCCTATCCAGAAAAAGTTAAACAACATATTGGTTACATGAGCCAAAAATTCAGTTTATATGAGGATCTTACCGTTAAAGAGAATTTCCTTTTTTATGGTGGTGTATATGGTTTGCGTCGCAAGGAGATCCTACTGCGCCTCAATGATATGCTAAAGCGCTTGGATTTGGTTCACGCCTTGAATACAAGGGTGGGTGAGCTACCCCTCGGATGGAAGCAAAAGCTTAGTTTTTCCTTGGCAATGCTTCATCAACCTGAGATTATCTTTCTCGATGAGCCAACTGGTGGGGTGGATCCAATTACACGCCGTAAATTTTGGGATTTGATCTACGAAGCTGCGCACCAAGGGGTGACCATTTTTGTGACAACCCACTACATGGATGAAGCAGAATATTGCGATAGGGTAAGTATTATGGTGAACGGGGTTATAGAAGCTCTAGATAGTCCGGAAAATCTGCGGTCCAAGTATCAAGCTGAGACCATGGATGCGGTATTTCAGGAATTGGCGAGAGGCACGATAACACTATAATAATGAGACAGTTTTTAGCATTCGTCAAAAAAGAATTTCGTCACATTTTTCGCGATCGGCGTACATTATTGATTTTGTTTGGCATGCCTGTGGCGCAAGTAATGATTTTTGGATTCGCTTTGAACAATGAAGTCGAGAACGCAGGAGTCGCAATATTCGACATGTCGATGGACTATGAAAGCACATTGCTTATCAATCACATTGATGTATCGTCGTACTTTTTTGTTGATCGTACGTGCAGGAACATTGAATGCATCGAAGATGCTTTTCGAACCAATACTGCCCGACTGGGAATTGTGATTCCTGCTGATTTTGGTTCCAAATTATGGAGAGGTGAGAATCCTGCGATAAAGATTATTGGCGATGCTAGCGACCCTAATCAGGCTCAGGTTCTCACAACATACGCCAAAGCAATCATTCAATCGCATTTGGCAGAACGCGCAAGCGTTACTATCGAACTTCCTATACTTCGATCTACGTCTCGAATGGTCTTCAATCCGGAATTAAAGGCAGTATATATGTTTGTCCCCGGAATAATGGGCTTTATTCTGCTACTCGTAAGCGCCATGATGACCTCACTGACCATTGCCCGAGAAAAAGAACTTGGAACTATGGAGCTACTTCTGGTTAGTCCACTACGCTCTGCTCACATTATATTCGGAAAAGTAGCTCCCTATTGGTTGCTGAGTTTTGTAAATGCCATTATAATAGTACTACTGGGGATAGTCGTATTCGATACGCCTATGAACGGCTCAGTGGTATTGCTCACCATGAGTTGTCTGCTTTTTAGCCTTACTGCGCTTGCTTTGGGCATCTTTATTAGTGCCCGGTCCAGTTCGCAAATGACGGCAATGTTGATTTCGATGATGGGACTTTTACTGCCTACAATTCTATTGAGTGGGTTTATATTTCCGATTGAAAACATGCCTGTCGTACTTCAGGTAGTTAGCAACGTGATTCCGGCCAAGTGGTTCATTATTCTTATCAAAGGTCTTATGATCAAAGGGTCCGGAATAAATATGCTCTGGAAGCCATTCGCTATTTTGTTGTTCATTACAGTTCTGCTGAGCATAGCGGCTATTCGGAACGTAAAACCCCGATTGGAGTCGTGAGGGCATTGCCACATATCATTCGAAAGGAGTTCACTCAGATTAGCAGAAACAAGGTAATGATTCCCTTGTTGTTCTTCATGCCGATTGTACAGCTAGTTGTGTTGAGCTATGCCGCCGATTTCGAAGTGAAGAACCTCAACCTTGCAATAGTGGACTATGATCAGAGTGAAAGCTCCCGCCACCTGATTCAAAAGTTTACTGCATCAGGTTACTTCACTTTGGTTGGATCATTCAGAAATGTAAAAGATGGAACTAATGTAATTGAAAAGGAAGTTGCTGATCTGGTGCTGATCTGTCCTCAGCACATGGAGCGTAATCTGGAAAACATGCGAGTGGCCGAAGTCCAGTTGCTGTTTAACGCCGTAAACAATCAAAAGGCAGGTGTGGCAAGTAGTTACTGTCAGCAAGTGATTAGCGCATTCAATAATGAGCACCTTCGCCAATTGGCAATGGAGTCGACGACCAGCACACCAGCGCGCTTGACCGTTGATGTTCGAGAATCCTTCTGGTATAATGCTCAACTTGATTATAAGACCTTTATGGTGCCCGGAATTCTGGCTATTCTGGTAACAATGCTTACGGCGTTTTTAAGCAGTATCAACATCATTCGCGAAAAGGAAATGGGAACCATTGAACAACTCAATGTCACACCTATTTCCAAAATGGAATTTATCCTTGGAAAAATTATTCCATTCTGGATAATTGGAATGGTTGTAATGAGCTTTGGCTTGGTAATCGCATGGTTGATGTTTGGAATTGGTGTCACTGGCAATATCCTAACACTGTTTTCATTTGTTGCGATATATCTGATTGCTATTCTTGGAATAGGAATCTTAATCAGCACAGTTACTGAAACTCAGCAACAAGCCATGTTTGTGACTTGGTTTTTTATGGTAATCTTTCTGCTCCTGAGTGGCCTATTCACTCCGGTTGATAGCATCCCAGAGTGGGCAAGGGCACTCAATCTCGTTAATCCGATCAAATACTTCGTTGAGGTCATGCGGTCGATAATGCTTAAGGGCAGCTCCTTGTCCGACCTCAATTCCCACTTTCTCGTCATGACAGTATTTGCCCTTGGCTTTAACTTGATGGCAATGCGGAGTTACCGGAAGACGATGGGTTGAGCTCAATCGTTATGCATCTTTGCAGTTGTAACATTCCGATTGCAGTGGGGATGGTGTGAGAGGCCAAGTGCGTAGTGGTTGCGCCCAATCAACGAATTCAGTAGTACTTTTTCTAACCGTTCCTTCAGTTTAGCGATATTGAATCCAATAAGATAATCAACATGATTATCAGCTCAAACAATCTATTGAATGATAATTCGAAATTGGGTATTGAGAAGTCGTATTAGATAAACCCCCGGATCAATCCCATTCAAGTCAATTTCGATAGTGTCCAGCGCAGTGTGCAGGGCCATCACTTCGTTGCCGGCCGTTCCCACTATTCGAATATCTCCAATGGTTTGTGAACTTTTCAGGGTCAGTGTCGAATGCGCAGGGTTCGGGTAATACGATATGGTCAGGCCATCCATTTGGCGAATGCCAAAACTGATCACATCAAAGCACTCCGATAATGCAGTGCAACCCGCTTGTTCAATCATCACTGCGTAGCTACCATTCTCTGAGGCCTCAAATGTGCTGTTGGTCTCTCCGGTCAACTCGCTCATGTTGTTTTCACAATCTACCCATTGAAAGAGAGCTTCCGTGGCGTTGGAGGTGAGTAAATTGTCAGCCTGATTCACCTCCAGGTTCACCTCATTTACAGTGAGATTTACGGTTATCGTGCTATCGCAGCCCGCAGCATTTGGAATAACTTCATACCAGGTGCCGGATTCATTCCATGTGGTTCCACCCGGACCGGTGAAGGAAAAACAAACGGTTGTATCCAGACTGGAAAAGGAGGGGTCCAAAATCGTGAGATGGGTCGTAATAATGCTGTCGCAACCCGCAAAATTGGGAATGGTATCGAAGTAAGTGTCCGAAACAACGTACTCATTCCCTGCCGGACTCACATACGATCCACAAGCAATGGTATCCTGGATGAAGGTGGTTGATTGAAGAATAGACAAGGAGATGGTTAACAGGCTGTCACAACCTATTGAATTGAGTAAGGTGTCCTGATAAACGCCCGAAAAGAAAACGGTGTCCATGCCACTGGGAAGTACATAGTATTCACATGCTGAAATCGCAAAATTGTGCGTCGAACTTCCTATGCTGAGGTTGAATGTGATCACGCTGTCGCACATGAAAGAGTTGGGAATAGTGTCGTTGTACAGCCCGCTTGTATAAAGTGCTACACCACTTGGCGTGATGAAGCTGTCGCACTCAAAAACCTCAATTTCAGCATACGTGGAGTTGATCAGCAAATCAATAACCACCACACTGTCACACCCCACACTATTTTCATAGTATTCATAATAAATGCCCGATTCAGTGTAAACCATTGAACTATCGGAATTGTAGTATTGGTGACAATCTTCTACCGGTAAAAAAACCTCACTCGATTGGAGAATAGTAACGTTAAAGTTCAAAGCGTCATCACAAGATGATCCATCCGGAAATTCGTCCGCATATAACCCCGATTCCATTACAACTGCACCACTTGGTAATTCATAAGTGTCGCAGGAGCTTAATTCCACAAAATTCGGTGGACACGTGGCCATGACACGAACAGCTCCATTGGAGTTTTCAGGTTCATCATAGCTAAATACTCCTGCCGCGACTACCGTTCCCGAGGCATTCATTCCAATACCCAACCCCAGACGGTCACCATTGTTTTCGCCTTCAAAATGACTCACTTCAACCCAATCGTTACCATCATACTCGTAACAGCGTACCTGTCCGGAATTGGTGATAAAGTCATCGTTCAATGCCGCTCCAACACAAAGCAGGGATCCATCATCGGAAAGCTCGATATCCGACCCGAACAACTCATATTCCGACTGACCCTCGAGATGGGTTCCCACTTGCTCCCATGCGGTGCCTGTCCAATCAAAGACGCGCACAACACCTGCACCATCAATATTTGATGAGGAAGGAAATGCGGATGCAGAAATGGCAATGCGGTTTCCATCGGCCGTCAACTTCAGGTCTTCAGCCATAGTATTGCCACTCAATTCACCATAAATCGGCTCCCCTCGTAAGACCCAATTATTATCGACCAGATCAAAAATGCGTACGGACCCAACATTTTCCGATTCGAATAGGGTGCTGCTGGCAGCTACGGCCAAGACGGTGCCTTCGATGTTTAGCGCAACAGCAGTGCCCAGTATTTCACTGGTTGCATAGCCTTGTACAGCACTGCCAACAAGATTCCAATTGGCACCATCCCAATCCAATACCCTAACCATTCCGGCATATAAGAATTCTCCACTCGAAGTTGGATAACCAATGGCTAGCCGATGTCCCGATCCGGATAAAGCAACATCATAACCGGCTTGCTGAGAATCATCCAATCCATACAAATGTCCTCCCAACAAGTTCCATTGCTGTCCATCCCATTCAAAAACATCAACCAATCCGGCGTTCGTTTGATACTCGTCGTTTTCTTTATTGCCCAGTGCAATGACATTACCCTCGGCATTCATCGAGATGGCCTGACCATAATGCTCATTAACATCACTTCCATCCAAATCCTGCCCCATCTGACTCCAGGCATATCCGTCCCATTGAAATGCGCGAACATGGCCAGTCAGATAACCATTGTCGCTATTTCCCAAAGAGGTGGCAATCCACCTGTTGCCCGCGGCATTCATAGATACTTCAGCCCCAAATTCATCTCCTCCGTGTTCGCCGGCAACATAGTCACCCAATTGCTCCCATTGAGCAAATGCGCCGGTTGATAAAAGCATAGAACACCCGAAAAACATGAGTTTTAGAAACTTCATTCCATCAATTTTCGACGAAAATACTGGGTTTTTACGGAGAAGAACCTCAATACGGTGGAGATTCAGGTGCAAACTTGAAGTCGCAGCTCGTTCAATGCTGACTGATACCGTACTTATCCTCTACCACTTCCGACTGCTCAAAGGTCTTTTGCAAGCCGAAATAGCGCGTTTTGTACTGGGGCTTTTTATGAAAAACGATCTCCGATCGCCCGGTAGATTCTCGAATGTCCAGTTGATGAGACATTCCTAAATTGCTTAGGACGCCCGCCTTCGATGAAGCCAGTGTTAGCAGCCCATTGGGTAGCAAAAGACACTCCCGGTCAGAAACAACACGCGAAATAATCGATTGCTCATCCCGGTAAATGCATAAACTTCTACATTGCAGCAAAGGCGAAATAACCTCTGCGGTGAGTTTGGGACTACCGGTGTTCGAGCCGCTCAGGATCAAGGTAATATCTTCAAGGGTTTCAAAAGAAGGACGCCATTCGGCAAATGGACTATCAGCATCAAATGCCTGATGTGGAAGAATAATCACTACCTGCGAAGCACTTCCAAGGATATGCCGGATGGTTGGTAGGATGTCACTCGTAGTAATGTAATTTGCCATGCGCCTCGTATTCATCTACGAAATAAACAAACCCTGAAGTCGCATACAACCGCATGACCTTTGGGTGCGATGTTCATTATATTTGGCTATTGCATATTTTCCTGAAATTGGGTGTCACTGGTATATAATATGGTACCAGTTTTCATTTTACTAGGCTGTGGAAAACTTTATTCCGAATTTTACACCACGGTGAGGACGCTCCAAGGAACCCTCATTCAATCGAATCTGAATCAAAAATGGTTTTCAAAAGAATTCTGCATTACCTCAATCCGCTCAATTGGTTCAAAAAAGAAACCGATAACCCCTCTCTTCGTGCCATGCACGGAATCAACAAGCTGTCGCTCATCATGTTTCTCATCTGCATCGTGGTGATCATTTGGCGAATGCTTAACCGCTGATATCCATAGGCATCAGGATCTCTTCAATAATTCCGCTGAATGGTAAGGCTTAATGATGTGGCTATGTTCGTTAATGCAACTTGACCCGTCGCTTCTTGAGCCAACCGGTGTACATAATGTGTATTTCCCAGGCTCCCTGGTACCTGCTGGCAATATGCAGCCTGCTCACATTGATGTCATAACTGAACCAAGCCGTAAACATGCGCTCAAATTCATAGCCCAGCATTGGAATAAGGGCATCACCGTACCTAAAGTACAAGCCGGCGTGAATGGCGCTTGAGGTCATGTTGTCGGTGTACCGTGAATCCATGCCCATCCGTTGCCGCATGCGCACTCCAAGCGTGTTTTCCAGTGTCGATTTCTGCAATTGGGATATCAACTCGATGTCCCATTCGGTCTTGCTGATCTTAAACGTGTACTGCGCTTGAAAGGTGTGTCTCAAAAACTTGCGGTCCTTGCTTCGTAGAAATGCCTGGTTTTGTCCGTAGTGGTATACGGCATACGCCAAATGGTAATCTTGCTTCTTCTTATGATGCCACTCCATACCCAACGCGAAGTCAACAAAATTGCGCTTTTCGAGTTGCACCACTTCGCCACTAGGCAAGGTAGGATCATACCCAACACCATTAAATTGACTGTCCCAGGCCAGTCCCTCCGTGTTGATACTGCGTTGCGAAATTCCAACTTGAAGACCGGTAGACAAACGATTGTAATCGTTTGCGGGAAGATGTGCCGCAACAGTGCCGGCAAATTCAAAGGTTCCCAATCTTGATTTACCTGCTTTGTCACTTACCACCATTGCACCAACGCCCAAATATGGACCTCCCGTGCGTTTCTTCAAAACCGGCATGTCATAATGGGCCACACCGGTTGAGTACGCTTTGCTGATCGCGGCCCACTGATTTCGATAAGCCAGCCCGCATCGGAAATCAGTATCCGTAATCCCAACCTTCGCCGGATTGACCTGATGTACAATCTGGAAACGTTGACTCAACAGGTAGTCCTGCCCAATGGCTTTACCGGCCCACAAGCCCAAAAAAGAACATATGAGAACCCAATACTTCATCTCAGCAATGTGACGTCCCCCTTCAACGTTTGGCGAATGCCACTATTTAATGCCACAAATAGGTGATACACGTACACTCCACTGGGTGCCGGTTGTCCGCGGAACTGTCCGTCCCAACCAAAAGCGGGATCAGAGCTCTCAAATACTTTTTCACCCCAACGGTCGTACACCACAAATTGCATCTCCTCAATTCCATTGCCCCGCACATAAAGCACGTCGTTCATTCCGTCCCCATTGGGCGAAAAAATATCAGGAATGAATAAGGGGGAAGGAGGTAAAATACATATGTCCAACAACATGCTGTCAACACAGCCACCTTCGTTGATGATGGTCAACACTACCTCGTAACTCCCGGGCTGTTCATAAGCTACCACCGGATTTTCCCCGGGCTCGTATGGGGTGTTCTCTCCATTCCCAAAATCCCACAATCCTCCCAGGCCATGCTGACTAAGATCAATGAACGAAATTGGATTGTCGTCGAAGGCTATGCACTCTGCATTGGGATTTACGCTAAAGTTGGCCGCAATCGGACTGTAACTGGGCACGACTACCAAAGTGTCAAAAACGCACCCATTCACAAGATCTTCAACTTCAAGTGCCATGCTCGATCCCGCCGTGCCTGACGCCTGACCTCCTTCAATAAAAGGATCGTTGTTCCAGAAATAGGCATAGTCGCCCGAAGGCATGGCGACCGCCGATACCCACCCCGCGGCACCGAAACAAGCTGTGTCGCTCAATGCAATGTTGGCCGAAATGGGAGGAAGTATCTCTATGATTATTGAATCCAAAGATGGATCGCTACACCCATCATTGACTTCCACATAGTAAGTCGTAGTCTGCTGTGGAACAACGGTGTTCGTAGAAACAGGAAACAATCCGTCCGACCAACTGTATGTCAACAACGAATCGGGGAGCCCTCCTTCGGCCACCACACTCAAAACTGTCCCACTCCCCTGACACACCGGATTAATAGAGGCCGACAGACTGGATAGAATTTCAGGGTAAATCCAAAAATTCACCGTGTCAGAACTCATGCAATAAATACTGGAATAAGTCAATATAACTTCATGATACCCTTGGCCCAACACCGCGGGATTCAGCAAACTGTCCGAAAGGGCGCCGGAAAATGTCGCTTCTTCCGGACTGAATTCTACAAGCAAATTCTCATCTTGAAAGCAATAGTAATCCTCGATGTTCAGCAGTTGAGCATCGTACCAGGGATCAATCAGCACATGAACGGAATCAATACAGGACGTGGGAGTGATCCAGTATACTTCGTATTCTCCCGGTGTGGCCGCTGCCGGATCAAACCATCCCGTTTCCGCATCCATTACTCCCGAACCATACCAAAGTCCTCCCGTAGGCAATCCATCTTCAATGTAAAAGGCCTCCGCATTGGAACATGATCCGATATCGGTTGTCTGCAATGCATCAGGGTACACAATGAACCGCACCGTGTCTATACAGGTGTTGGCCTCATAGGTAAGTAAAAACTCACCGGGTCCTGATAACGAAGGGAGAAATTCAAAATAGGAATTGTTGGGATTCACCACCCCATTGCCGGTCCAGGTTCCTCCTCCCGGTTGTCTTCCAATATGGTCGTAGTCCAGTGGAAAAGTGTCGTCCGTTATGCAAAAATATACGGTGTCAGTCGGTATGTGCGTCTGAATGTTCCACATATACGTGGTGTCAGTACAACCGTTGGGAGCGTGATACAAAATAGTACTCGTGGTATTATTCGGAACCAATGAGGGATCATACATCCCCGTCACCTGATCCACAATTCCCAATCCTTCCCAATATCCACCTGGCGGAGAAAAATTGGCGTAAACCAAAAATGGAGTTTCTTCCGGACAACTGTTTTTATTGATGTTTCCGGTCTGAATCTCGAGAATCTCCATTGTAGCGGCTTGATTGCATCCTTCCACAACATAGGTGAGGGTTTGATTGCCCGGAGTCATTTCGTTGGGGTCGAATACACCCAACAAAGAGTCCAAAATCCCTTCGCCATACCATGTTCCTCCTAAAGGAGAAAAGTCAATGGTGTCGGGCCATTCCGACTGACAAATAGAACCAAGGTCAAACGTTCCAACGATATCAAACACATTAATGATCAGGGTATCCGTGCATCCATTCAACGCATAAACTGCTTCATACACCCCCTCATTGGCAGGGTTGAACATATTAACCGGCACAACCTCTGATCCGCTCCACACGCCTCCGGTAGGTTCGCCCTCGAGTAGGAATGGGGCACTGCCCGGACAGGCAGCCAGCAGATTGCCGGCATCTATGGGAGTTACGGAAATGGTGATGCTGTCTACGCACAAGTCGGAAACTATGTAGTAGTACGTCGCTTGCGTCGTCCCGATGCTGTCGGGTTCCAAAATGCCCAGCGTCTCATCTTGTATTCCGGGTCCATACCAACTGCCTCCGGGTGGAACAGCTTCCAGAAATACGGGGGCGGCACTCTGACACAATGGCGACGGGGGAGGAGAAATAATAGGCGTGATCACCTCTATCGTTATGCTGTCTTGTGCAATGTTTCCGGTGGGTACTTCGGTGATTGTTACTACATAGGTGGTTGTAACTTGCGGACAAACCACATGTGGTCCCGGTCCATCAGCGAGCCCGTTGTCCCACTCAAACGTGTGGTCAAAACAACCTTCAACCGTTGCCAGTATAGACGTGCATTGCCCTGCACATATACTATCCGGATCGGCAATCACATCACTCCGAATAGGGCACTGGTCGTAAATGAAGGTATGTGACAAGGGATATACCCAAATGCTATCACATACATCAGGCACACCAATTTCACCCAAAATGGTATATGTGCAATTGAAGTCGATAGTCTGGTCAAGAATGACATTTGCGGTAAGTGTGCTGTCGTCGGTACAGTTGACAACTACGTCCAAAACAGTGAAGCCCTGTGGTCCATCAAATTCAAAGGTGTCACTATAAATCCAGTCACAGCCCAAGGGGTAATTGAAAGTGATGGGAACAACATTGGTTTCGCACAAGGCAAATGGCTCCGCGGTGAATGCAGGGGTCGGTGGCGGTGGGGCGAGAGTGGACCAAATAAGCTGCCATCCACAATAGGCCACATTGGCGTCGCTTACGAACTGTATCGCTACCGATCCACTGGTCGCCACAAAGGGTCCGGGTAGTCCAATATTGGTTCCGGTAAGAGACGCAATTACAGGAGCGCCGGTATCTTCACCATCGTAGATGAATAGAAAGTCGAAGCCATTTTCCAGACAAAACTGATCCACAAAAGTGATCTCGATGGGCGCCCCGGGGGAAATAGTAAATACGATATTTTCACTGTTGCCGCTCGGGTCTTCCGGACCTCCGGTATCGTAAAGGATCCCATCACACACCGCAATGGTCGTGTCGGATATATTGAACTCCGGCAAGTCCGATTGTGCCCGGCTCATCAATGAAAACAGCAATATGAAGGGGATTAACCACTTCTGCATCCTACAAGCTATCATTGATTAGAACAACCGGAGTCACAATTTGATTACTCCAGTTGCCCGCACGGTCGCGCAACTGAAGGGTGAAGTCGGCGCTCTCTTGCCCACCATTGCCCAGTAGAAAAAGTGTGTTCAAATAGACGGTGAACGTTCCTTCTACTTGCAGCTCGTCCATATCCGGTGTGACAGGCGGGAGGTGGTACCAGTCGTATTCTTCAAGCCGACTGTCTTTGATGCGCAAACTGTAGGCATCCGGATCTGCATAACCCAAATCACCATTGCCATCTTTGTATCTGAAAGTAACCGCCACATTGTTGTCAAATTCAACAACTTCAGTATCCGAGATGGACTTAAACGTAATCTCTGGAATTTCCGAGAATCCGCTGTCTTCCTTCTTACAGCCTGCCCATGCCAGAGCTATCATCAGCACTATGCCTAATTGTTTCATCAATTTACTTCCAGTATAAAAAGTGCGGTCATCACATCGCTCGACCCTGCGTTGGGAATCTCCGTGAGCTGAGGCTGTGCCCCATCATCCCAATAAGTTCGTATGAAATATACATCTCCCGACTGCGCCCCACTCAGGTCAACAGTTGCTTTGTAATGAAACAGGGCCTCTCCATTGGAAAAATCCAACGCTGTCACCGGTGAAGAGTACACCAATGAGTAGGAGGGGGCTGAGTCAAAATCCGTCAAAGTGGTGCTCAGCCGAAGCGCCGTGCTTTGCAATTCGTCAATATCAGTGTTGTCATCGCTTACCTGTACCCACAAATCAATTTGTGTGGCATTCACCATAATCGGATTGATGCCGGGCTGGTCATCTCCCCGAGGATAGGGATTGGTCGTGTTTCCTGCCGGAAAAATCACCAGTCCACCGGCCGAAGGAGGGAAGTCAGCTCCGGCATTGGGAGGGGGATTACCATACGGGTCTTTGGCGCCTGCCTGAATCCAGTTCTCAATTTGAGATATGTAGAAGGGCTTATTCTCGGGCCAATCACTGTCGGGTTCAAGCGACAAGGGCATCACTCCTGAGGTGTTGTCAATGAACACAGTTAGACGTTCATGCAGCAACGATAAATCTACATTTCCCGGCACAACTCGATAGGTGAATGTTCCTTCCTCATCATTAGTGATCACGGGGTGATTTACCAGTGTATTGTACGACGAGTACATCGAGGAAAAATTGGGTTCAAAAGTCCCGTCGTGGCATCCACTGTTGGCGCACGTAGGCCCAAAAACTGAAGCCTGCAGCCACGCAAAACTTCCCGGTACCAGGTCATCTGCCTCCGGATTGTCATTCTGGACAACCTCAACTTCGTCATAGGGGTTTACCGGGTCAGTTCGTTTGCAACCAACCCACGCCAGAAATACCATGCTCCAGATCAATACCTTTCTCATTCTCCTAAATTTGATCCAATAGCGATGTAGTTCCCGAAGCCAAATTTCCCGAAGCAAGAACTTCATCCTTAACTCCAAGAATCTCGGCACACGTGAGCATCGTATCCGTAACCTGTCCAATCTGATTCCCCTCATCACCAATCACCAAGTTCGATGGTATGTTCGGCCCAACCATCATGCTCCACACACGCTGCGCATTGGCGTCCGAGTGGTCGTAAGCCTTCCAGTTGTTCTGATCCACAATGGCATTCGGCTCGTCGTTTCGGCCACACTCAGGAGTGGCTATCATAACGGTATTGTTGGCCATCTCCGGAATCTCATTCTGAATGTAGTTCCACAAATGAGCCACCGAGTGATCCGCGCGATGCAGCGCACGCAAGTAATTCGTGAAATTCGAGTGACAGTTGTCCACTCCGGTTAGGTTGACAAACAGACAAGCGGGCTTGAACCACTTCAAAACCTCACACGCGTAGCCAATAGTCTGTGCATCACCATTATCCGAAATAGGCGGATTCGCGATGGTGTTGGCTGTGGTTTTATCATACATCTCCTCGATAAAATCCTTGATGCTTTGCTTTTCATCTTCCGTATTCCCCAAATTGGGCAATCCTCCGCCGTAGTTGGCAAAATTATTATCCAGGAAGTACTTCAATTTGTACATAGGGTCCAACTCGTTTTCAGGATGGTACACCTTGGAATCCCCCATGAACTGCTGACATACACTGTCAAAGGTCACCGTGGGTGCGAAAAAATTGGCTCCATACTGTGCGCCATACTCGGGGTGTGCACTGTAATTCAACAAGGGAACCGAATTTCCAATACCATTTCCAATGAACCAGACATCTGTAGCCGAATACCCGCCATGACGTCGCAAGTACTCAAAAATGGTGGGGTTCAATGGTCGCTGTTTCAACCCTTGTGTGGTCACGGTGCTCCCTTGGACAATACTGTTTAGTCCTCCATAATGGCCTGCCGACAATGCATGCACTTCTTTGAACAAAGTTCCCTGACTCTGAAGGGTCGAACCCAGCAATTGGGGAATAGGATCCACTCCTCCCAATCCGGTGCCATAGACGATCTTCTGTTCGGGGGGATCCCCATTCAGAAAGTTGTACATAATGTTGCCCGGATAGGGATCGCCCACCTGACTGTCGTCAAGATACCGCATGCCCACTGCTTCTTGTTGACGCACCCCACCGGCAAACATAACCACTACTACGTGTCCCGCTAACTGCGCTCCGGTAGGTGCAAAGAGCCGTCCGCTGGGAAGGATATATGGTGCTACCAACCCACCGGCTGCGGTGAGCCCCGCACGTTTTATAAATGTTCTTCGCTTCATGATTAGTAGTACATATATTCGTCTGACAAGGCAAATGAGAAGTAAACCAACTCAGGTGTCATGTAGGCATTGGATTGAATAAAATTGCGAACATAGGTGCGCTCTGCTTCGGTCGGATATCGCACATAAAACCGAATGTAGGTGTCCTCGATAAAGGCATCGATATCAGCATTCATCTCCTCCACAGTTGGAATCTGAACCCCATCCTTATTCATGAAGTTGGAAATAATCACTTCGCGAGCAAGTTCCTTGTCACCAATACTCTCAATGCAGTTGTTCAAGTCGAAAATATCGTTGGCCGATAACGCCGTCTGGAACAAATTGGCGTGCAAAATGGCCACATATTGATTATTGGTCTTCAATTTGTCTTTCCCGGCCGAGTTGGGATACAACTCCTCATTGTTCAATTCAAACACCGGCTCGGGCGCTTTCTTACACGCGCTTACCAATAGCAAGCCACCTATCAATACACTAATCAAAACCCGCATACTCATCGGTTTTAAAAATACTCTTGTAAATCGTTAGGATGTCATTGGTTTGCTCAAACAGTCCTACATGTGCATACACCTCCTGTGCAGATGGCTCCCTGGCCAGCATGTTGAGGAAACTCCAGCGTACCAACCCTTCCTCAAACTCCGTCGTTGAGGTAAGTGCTTCAATGTATTCCAGCTTATTTTGTACGACTACTCCCAAAACTTGGGCAGGCTCATTAAACTCAATTACACTATAAGCATTGTCAAATTCCGACTGCGTTGGGTACCTGAAAAACATGTCGTTGAATGTGGCATTGATGAAGTTAAAGGTGTTCATGTTAATCTCATCATAAATCCAGTTGTAGGTCATTCTGCGGTACACTTCATTGATTTCTATCGTTTGTGTTCGCAGACTCTCCTTACAGTCTATAATCGCCAAAAGAGCATTGGCCAGCTCCATATTGGCTTCATACCCCGTGACATTTCCACTAAGGGAATCGGCAATGGCGGCAAAGCGAAAAATATCATACTTGCTCATAATGAAGCCGTCCGATGACCCCTCCAGCAATCGCGCCTTGGTATCTTCATACAGTTTTTCAAAACACGCGTGATTGTAGCTAATGTCGCCCTCTAGCGGAGCTTCGCTGTACATTAACTTTTCCACGAGGTCCTCTCGAGATTCCATAGACAGGTCTTCGGCTTCGAGGGCATTGACCTCCAGATCCATCTCTGCATCAAGCGGCTCGCGGCCAATGATGTCGATGAACAAACGGTTCACATAGTTCTGGACAATAATCGTGGGGATCTCGTCGTAAGGGGGAATGTCATTGTTCTCAAAAACAACAGGATCCTTCTTGCACGAAAACAGGGAAAGAAAAACGATTGCTACAAAAGCATAGCGCATGGTGTAAGGCTTTGGATAAAGTTAGCAACTATTATCCATTCCCGCACATGCCTTGCAGAACTTGTTGATTACTTAAGATTCAAAGAATTACAAAGGTTATATGGCATTCGCCAAATGGCTAACGCTGTACAACAACACGCCGTGTTTGCGATGTTCCCACACCCAGGAACCTTACCAGATAAGTGCCTGCAGTCCAGGTGGAAGTGCTGATAAGCATTTGGCCTTGTGCCTGCAACTTGTCCACAACCACACGCCCCTGCAAATCCAAAACCTCTACCTGATAAGCTCCGCTTCCCGTCACAACAAAGAAATCCTGCGCCGGATTAGGATGAACTGAAAATAATGGAATTTCAGATTCTTCAACACCAATAATGACAACGGGAATGGTAGCAGAGGTTGCGGTACACCCATGATCGTCGGTAATGGTGAGATAATACTCGCCATTCTCTTCCGGATGAAGCACCGACTCAGTTGAGCTCAATAAATCATCGTTGTAGTACCAACTATATGCAATATCCGCCGGACAATCACAGGAGATCTCGTTCAGTGCAGTATTATAAGTGATCACCGGGTCTGCAGGAGGAGCAAATACCTCGATCGGATCAATAGTGTACTCGCTGATGAACTCCCCGATTTGATAAGTAAAGGTCAGCGAATAGGTTCCCGGAGTATTAAACGTATGCGTGAAGCTGGCTTGACACTCATTGATTTCCAATTCACCGTCTATCACGAATGTACACAATCCGCCTTCCGCGACTTCGGTTTGATTGGTAAATGTGATCGTCAGAGGCGCGCAACCTGTTGTCTGATTCGCACTTACAAAAGCCTCAACGTAAATGCATGATCCATCGTCCGCGTTGGCTGTGGAGTCATAATTTGTTGCTGCCGTATCCATGCAGCCGTAATACAGACAAGATCCGTCGTCAACATCAGCATCAGGATCGTAGTTGTCCGCCGCAGGATCTGTGCAACCGCCCGAGATGCAGCTGTCGTCATCCCAGTTGGCTGTTGAATCATAATTCGATGCTTCGGGATCAGTGCACCCGGCATAGCGACACGAAAAATCATCATATGTGGCCTGCGCATTGTAATTCGCAGCCTCAGAATCGGTGCATCCTGAAATTACTCCGGGCTCGAACAGATTGATTCGTATCATGCCTGCAGTAGTCATGTAATAAAGCCCGTTCGATTCCGGATATCCAACCTGTGATGCAAAGTCCGGAATGGCTCCGCTTCTTCCCACCGACATGTTTCCCTGGTTCGTTGAATCTCCCACCATTACAAAAAACAACGAAGTGTCTTGCGTGGTGACATACTCTTCAAGTGGAAAGGTTACCCATTGACCGTCTGAACTTCCCAATGAGTTCAGATCCATAATGTTGAGGTTGTATGAGGCACTATGGCCAAATAGGATTTCCTTATTGAAGTCATAAATCTCCACATAAACCGGAGTGCTTACATCCGATTGATCTCCAAAGTACACACTCACCGATTGTATTTCCAGTCCGGATTCCCATGTCTGATACAAATCCCCAACGTACATGTCTTCATCCTGAAACAAGTCACCCGCCTGAAACTGATCGTTCATCTGGCCTTCATCCAGCCCCATCTGAAAAGGGTGAATTATAAAGTCCTTATACACATAGTTGTTCAACGGAGATTGATCATTTTCATTCTGGTTTATCAGGAACTCAATATCATAGACTCCGGGTGCCAGGTCGGGTACGTAAGAGTCGTCCGTCTCGTAATAAAAGGTCGCGGCAGCTGCCAGACTAAACGAGTAGGAGGTCTGTTCATGAATTACGGTATTATCTGAGTTTTCAATACTCAGCTCCAAATGCACCGCTCCGGCTGATGTGTACCCAATATTGGTACCCCACGCGGAAAAATTGAACTCGGGTAACATGGACTGCGAATACGAATGGTATTCCATATCTCCGAATCCATAGGGGTCCAGATCACCATTGAATTTGGTGTAACGGGCCTTGTCAATTAAGATGTCCTCCGCATATGGCTGATAGATGGCAATATCATCCAGGCACCACCAGTAATACATGCCACTGAACAGGAACTTAAACCGCACATTGTCCGATTGCGTCCCAAAACCGTTTAGATTGATGTTGACCCATTCGGCAGTTGGAGAGACGGCGTAATCTCCCGGATTCTCATGAACTAATTGAAATTCACCATCGTCTACGCTGATCCACACGGATGTGTAAATATCGTAGGCACTTGTGATGTAATGTTTGTATTGCTGTTGAAAGGCTAATGTTGGAGCAGATAGCCCGCTGAGGTCAATGGACTCGGTGATGAGCCAGGCTTCGTGTGGTCCCGGATCGGCTCCACTGCCCAGATTGCCGCAGGGCCCGTCACTATCGTCCCAGTAGTTGGAATCAAAGATCACAAATCCGTTGTCCCACGACATGGAAGCAATTGGTGCAGATCCAATCCCGCAGCTTCCTTGAGAACACACGGTATTGTTTGGTTCTGTAAAAGGCCCACGGTATTCCCACGTTCCAATGCCCGAAATGCTGCTGTTCTCCCAAGAGGATGGAATGCCTCCAGAAAAATCCCAATAATATACAGGATCACCATAAATCTGCCCAAGGGAGATGTACGCCGATAACGCCCATGCGCAAAGGGTTAGTAGATGCTTTTTCATTCCAGGTGCTTGCAAGATGCAGCACAAAAGTAAGAAGTTTCGCGCCTCCTTCGATCTGGTTGAAATGGCCAAATAAAAAAGGAGGTCAATTGACCTCCTTTTCCATTTGGCGTATGCCGGATCTTAGTTTCCTAATTTTTCCATTTCAGCTTCGAAAGTCTCTTTGAACTTTTCGTAGTTGTACTCGGCCATAATGCGTTCATCTTTGCTCAGAGCTTCGTGGTAATCAGCTACCAAATCTTCGCCCGATAATTCAATAGCGATGTACGAAACATAGTTGCCATCGGGTTTTTGAGTGAGCTTGTCACAAATCTTGATCGCACCGGTAAGGGTTTCGTCAATAATGGTTCGAGCCATTTCATTGAATGTTTCTGTGACCTCTTCTTTGTTGTTGAACTCAGTTGAGTTTACATAGTTGTCACCCACGATTTGCATGGTCGTGCGGATGGTTTTGGCCAACTCGGCATTGGCATTTGATCGGGCCTTCTTTTTAGCTGTTTCCCGGTCCATGCTTTCACCGGTGGCTGTGGCACGGAACGTTTTTTTGTCGGAAAAGTAATTTTCCGACGAACAATACTCGTTGATCAGAACCTCACCCTTGGGCTTTTCTTCTTCAACAATTTCTTTTTTCTTCTTACATCCCTGCACAGCGAAAGTCAGCATAGCAGCGAGAACCAGTGTCAGGTTTCTGAGGAGTACCGCTTTTTTCATATCTCTTGATTTAGACGTTTTTCAATTGGTTTTTGGGTTATTCATAAACTATGCCAAATTAAAAGATGGCATCTATAATTTCTTCTGTGATTGTGGAACTCAATTCCTTGGCTCCTTTCTTATAGGCTTCAGTGCCTGCAGCCTCAAAACTCAGTTGCAATCCCTTAATCCCACTTTTTTGCCAGGTGTACACAATTTCATGCGATTTGACATGCTCGATTTGCACGGTCAACTCCAAATGAGCAACGTGAAATCCTTGTGAAGTTCCTGCACTTGTGGTGGCCGACTGAATAAATACGCGGTATTCAGCTGATCCGCCCTGAGTAAATCGCATGCCTTGATCCGATAAGGCGTTTTGTAAGGCATTCGCCAAAATGGGTTGTGCCATCAATTGACCCAGATTCATTTCATTGGACGAGATCGACATCGATGGCCACACAATGTCAACGGGCAATTTGAGCTCTGAAAATTTCACCTGATCCATCAAGGGACGACGCGCACCCGGATTCTCGCCGGTGAGTTCCAATGGGTCGATTCCTGAAATGACCTCAAGCTGAAGTCCTTTGGATTCACGGGGATTCAGTCCTTCGATTCTAATCTCAGCCTTACCCTCCCCATTGGTTTGGACGGAATAGTACCTACCAAATGTTCCCGGTTGAAACACGCGGTATTTTATGGGGTACCCGACAGCCGGATTTCCACGAACATGGGCGAGTAAAGTGATACTGGTTTTGTAATGATTCACCTCGTTCAGTACAACCTTCGTGACAGAAGGTTCAATTTGGACGTCACGAATCAAACTTTTAAAGGAGGAGTATATCTCATGATCGAGATGGACTTCCTTTCCCTGGAGTTGAGCAAGGTTAATCTCGTTCCAATACGGGTGCAACGTAACCAGGGCATCCATATACTCAGAAAGGGCATCTTTAACATGACCTTCTGTCTCACTTATCTTCGCTCGCTTATAGCCTTCAAGCGCACCTGAAAGCGCTTGCTCCTTTCGAATTCTTTTGTTTTCTGCATGTCTGGCAGCAGATAATCGATAATACACCCAATACTGAGTGCCATCTTCCCAGGAGTCTACTATTTCATAGTCCTGCAATACTTCTTTGGTTGAAGTGGAAATGTTGCTGATGAATTCTTCCTGGAAATAATTGTTGACTTCAAGCGTATTCAAAAACGATTCTCCCTGAATTTCAACACTGATTTCGGAAGCGAGATCATTGAGGGCATTGTCTTTGGCAACACGTCCAAAATCTTCCGGCGCCGCAAACTTGTTAGCGCTGCCAATGCCCACATAATAGCCCGATAGGATAGGACGATCGCTGATCCAGCTAGGTGCCGGATTGGTATCCACAGTTTCAGTAGTCTTGCCCAGATTCTTACATCCGGCCAAAATCGTCAACAGCAGCACTATGTGGATCAGGCGCGTCACTTAATTTGCTGATTCAGGAGTTGAGTAAATTGATACTTCATTTCAAATGAAGCGTCTTCAAGTGACTGTTGCGTGAGTTCTTCGGCACTTTTTATTTGCCGTGGAGCGTTGACAAGCTCATGCAAAGATCTTTGGGCACCGTAAGTGGTATTCACCTGACCATTTGCTCCGGCCGGAAAGAATGCCTTAAGGTCCTCTCCGTCATAGTCGGCGTAGTGTAGCATATCAGAGTTCTCCTTAGTGATCATCTTCGTGAGTAAGATTTCACCGGTTTCCAGCGATACCACCTTGTATTGGAAAGTTACCGAACACTTGTTCTCCCGGGTGTATTCCTTGTATTTCTTCTCACGGTATTTGTTCTCAATTATCTGCTTGTCCTGAACCTTGTCATATCGCTTTACCTGGTATTGTTCATATCCGGTTCGCTCAGAAGATAATGTACGCCCTTCCTGACTTGTATAATTCAGAACCGTTCCGGTAACCAGGGCTCTCGCACCCAGCAACTGCCCCACGGAGGCGGCGGTTTGTTCGTCAATAACGCCGCTCATGCCTAACGTTTGTTCGTCGATTATCGTCTGCAGATTATCGCGATCAACGATCTTAAGAAATGGATCGTTGATGGTGGTCAGCGCCTCAAGCACGTAGGCCTCTACCATAGCTTCCAGTCCTCTTCTTGTCGATGAATTTTCGAACGACATTAACGCAATCCCAAATTTGCCTTCTTCGAGAGTACGGGCCTGAAGGGAACGAGTCTCCTTATATCCGGGACGTCGATTTTCAACCTTGTTGAAGTTCGACAAGGCGGTGCGATATGATCCCGAGGCCAAGGCTGTCACGGCCGTCTGATAAATGGGCTCCACATAGGCGATTTCCTTCAGGTCGTCAGCATCTTTGAAACTGGGGTCCAGTTGTGAGATTTCCTTGAACACCTTTTCGGCGTCGCTGTAGCGCCCCTCATCCAGTTTGATCGTTCCTTCCTCATACAGCTCCGTGAGGTACTGGTCTTTCACAATCTGGTAATCCTGCAAATAAGCATCGGGGAAGTCCAGTTGAACTCCTACCCGGGCCACCTTTTCCTGGTATTTCTGAGCTTCCAGAAATGCGTAAACGGCTTCTTTGTGTGTGCCGAAATTCCGTGCTTTAGAGAAATCGGAAAGCTTCTGACCTAAGAGTATTTGACCGGTCTTTTTCAATCCAATTTTAGCATCCGTGTTGGTGGACTTTTTTACCAATGCATCGTAATACATACCCGCAGCTTCAGCGTTCAGGCCGGCATCTTCAAGCTTGATCGCCTTTTTTGTGAGCGCCGATGAGCCCCCACAAGCCATTAGAAGAACGGTAAATATCAGAGGGAGAGTAAGTAGTCGTTTTGCCATAAGCTGAGTCTAGAATACGTAAACAGCCAAGCAGGCTATTTGGTTTAGAAGGTAAAAATAATCTTTCTGCTCTGCTAAACAATCGACGTGCCAAAAATCAGGAAGATCGGCGTAATTCAACGTGATTGTGGATGTGTATTTCTCACGTGTTCCTGTTCATTAATGACACTTCTGTGAGCTCCGGATCATAATGATTCCGCCACTAAAACCCTATCTTTGCCCAAAATTCACGTAGTGACGCTGATCAAATCGATTTCGGGAATCCGCGGTACGATCGGGGGGAAACCCAACGACGGACTCACACCGCTTGATATAGTTAAATTCACCTGCGCTTTCGCGAGGTTTATTCAGAATCAATCGGGTAAAAAGAATATCAAAGTTGTTATTGGACGAGACGCCCGAATCTCAGGAGAAATGGTGCGGAACCTGGTTGTGGGCTCTTTGCAAGGGATGGGAGCAGATGTAATCGATCTGGGGTTGTCCACAACACCCACAGTAGAAGTGGCGGTCCCTGAGGAAAACGCAGATGCCGGAATCATTCTTACCGCCAGCCACAATCCGCGCCAATGGAACGCATTGAAGTTGCTGAACGGTAAAGGCGAGTTCATCTCGGCCGACGAAGGAGCCGAAGTTCTTCGTATTGCTGATCAAGGTGATATCGACTTTGCAGATGTGGATGACCTGGGTTCCTACACCATGGATGCATCCTATCTCGAAAAACACATTAAAATGGTGCTTGATCTTCCGCTGGTAGATCCCGAAGCCATTCGTTCGGCAAATTTCACAGTTGCCGTTGACGCCGTGAATTCTACAGGAGGCATGTTTGTTCCGGCATTGCTGAAGGCCCTGGGGGTGAAGGAGGTCATTGAGCTTTACTGTGATCCAAACGGTCAGTTTCCCCACAATCCGGAACCTCTACCGGAGAATCTGACGGAAATAGCATCAGTGATTCGCGACAGAGGTGCCGACGTCGGTATCGTAGTAGATCCGGACGTGGACCGACTGGCGATGGTGTGCGAAGATGGAAGTATGTTTGGCGAGGAATACACCCTTGTAGCTGTTTCTGACTTTGTGGTGAGCAATACTCCGGGAAATACCGTTTCTAATTTGTCAAGTACGCGCGCCCTTCGTGATGTCACAACTGCCCATGGACAACAGCATTATGCTGCCGCTGTAGGTGAAGTAAATGTGGTCGAAAAGATGAAGGAAGTGAGCGCAATCATAGGAGGTGAAGGAAATGGGGGGGTGATCTATCCCGAACTTCACTACGGCCGTGATGCACTGGTGGGAATTGGTTTGTTCCTTACGCAATTGGCAAAATCAGGTATGTCGTGTAGTCAGTTGCGCGACAGCTTCCCGAAATACATTATTAGCAAGAACAAGATTGAGTTGACTCCTGATATTGATGTGGATGTGGTGCTTCGTGGAATGGAGGCGAAGTACGCTAGTGAGCAAGTGAATACCATTGATGGGGTGAAAATTGACTTTGCCAATGAATGGGTGCATTTGAGAAAAAGCAATACTGAACCGATCATTCGCATATATGCGGAAAGTTCTTCCAAAGAACAGGCTGATCAATTGGCAGCCCAAATTATTAAAGACATCAAAGAACTCATTTGATTCATGAAGGTATATCTCGATAACGCAGCAACTACACCTCTCGATGAGCGTGTTCTGGAAGCTATGCTACCCTACATGACCGATCATTTTGGTAACCCATCATCAACGCACCAATTTGGACGTAAAACAAAGTCGGCCATTGAAACATCTCGCAGGGCTATTGCGGGAGCTTTGAATGTTACTCCTGCAGAGATCTGTTTCACATCGGGTGGAACGGAAGCCGACAACCTGGCCATACGAGGTAGCGTTAATGATTTGGGATGCACACGCATTATTACATCAGCACTCGAGCATAGTGCCGTTATCAAGACTTCAGCGGAAATGGAAAAAGCTGGATTGGCTGAAGTGTGCATGGTAAACTTGAAGTCTGATGGTCATATTGATTTGGAGCATCTGGAATCATTGCTCAACACGGACAAGAAGTGCCTGGTGTCTTTAATGCACGGAAACAATGAAATTGCCAACTTGCTACCTCTCAAAAGGGTGGGAGAACTGTGCAAGAAATACAATGCGATCTTTCACTCGGATACGGTTCAAACTATGGGTCACTATGCGTTTGACCTGCAGGATATCCATGTGCATTTCATTACCGGAGCGGCTCACAAATTCCACGGGCCCAAAGGAATTGGCTTTCTCTACATTAATCGACAGATTCATGTGAGTCCGATAATAACCGGTGGTGGTCAGGAAAGAGAACAACGTGGCGGTACCGAAAATCTGTATGGAATTGTTGGCTTGGGAAAAGCTATTCAACTGGCTTATGAGCATCTGGAGGAACACCAGGAGCATATCGGTGGAATGAAACAATACATGATAGCTCAAATCAATGAGCATATTCCGGGTTGTGAATTCAACGGTGATTGCCGCAGCGAGGACAGTCTGTATACCGTCCTCAATGTAACGCTTCCGGAGAATCCCAATTCTTCAATGATGCTGTTTCTCCTAGATATTGACGGAGTAGCTTGTTCGGGAGGGAGTGCTTGCTCGTCGGGGGCTTCAAAAGGGTCGCACGTGCTCACAGCACTAGACGCTATTAAACCCAACCGCACCAGTTTACGATTTTCATTCGGACGATTCACAACACGGGAGCATATCGACTTCGCAGTTAGCAAGCTGAAAGATTTGTGCGCGGTAAAAGAAAACGCGCCCGGAACAAAGGTCCGGGCACGTTAGTTTGCTTTAGTCAAGAACCGGATTAGTACTGTTCAAGCAGATACTTGATCAGGTCGGTAGTCGTTACAATACCTACGAGTTTTCCCTCATCTACCACAGGTAGGGCGTGGAATTCTTGATGAGCAAGAATTTCGGCAACATCACGGATCGTAGCAGCACTGCTTACGGTTACGGGCTTGGCGGCCATCACTTGTTCGATAGATAACATGCTATACACTGCAGTATCAACCATATCCTCACCATCTCCGAAGTTGTCCACGAAACTGATGCGCTGCAGGTCAGTCAAACTGAGTATTCCAATCAACTCCTCACCACTAACCACGGGTAAGTGACGAACCTTATGCTTATGGAACATTTTCTCAGCATCCTCCAAATTGTTGGTGTGGTTCAATGTGTAAACGTCGGCGGTCATAATGTGTGACACAGGTTCTCTTTTTTTCATCTTTCTGGGTTTTGATTCTACTCCGAAGCTATGCACATTCGTGAAGATTATGCGTGACTGAGGTCAGCTCCACAACTGTCCTGAATCAGTTTTACGAAAAGGGGTTGATTCAGCATTTGGCGAATGCCATGACTGTAATATTTCAATTCACATAGCCATGAGATGTATAGCTCCTGAAATGAAGATTGAAATGCAAATAAACGTTAACCCAAACGTGTCAACCGTGACTTTGGCACAGTATGTGCATTATGAAAGCAACTTACTTTTCTTGTAAGTTTTGGTTTTGGTTAATAGTTATTTTGGTTAAGGTTTAAAGAAGCTCTCAAAACGTTGGGGGCTTCTTTATTGTGTGCCCGGCATGGGCAATAACTATAGGGTTAAAGTCCCGAACACGCCACGGTAGTTGGAAGTGTTAGCC
>JAGQVX010000219.1 GCA_020437755.1 Flavobacteriales bacterium | reverse complement strand
CTAAGCGAATGGCATCTTCAATTGCATCAAACACCTTCTTTTTCTCCGGTTTCTCATAGGTCACCCAGCCTTTGAATGATTTTACCGGTTCTTGCCGATGCCCCGCATATACACTTGCGTGGTCTCCCAGCATGGGGGCGATTACATCAAACAGGCGGTTATTGAAGTCCACCACTTCGGGCGCCGAGCGGAAGTTTTGCTCCCGCGGACGCACGTCAATCTCGCGGTGAAAAGCGGCTTCGGCGTTGTCGAAAATATGCGGGGGTTTCTTATAAATATCGGGAAGCAGATTAAACTGATCCACTTCACCTCCCCTCCAACGGTAAATGCTCTGCTTGCCATCGCCAACGATCAGATTAAAATGGTGGGTAGCCAGACTGTTTTCGAGCAGGGGGATAAAGTTTTGCCACTGCACGATCGACGTATCCTGAAACTCATCAATCAGAAAGTGACGGAATCGCTGTCCGATGCGTTCATATATAAACGGCGCCGGATTATTGAGGATGACCTGGTTGATGAGTCGGTTAAAATCACCGATGAGCAGGGTGTTATTCTGGTCTTTCCAGTCGTTGATGGCATCATTGACAAGATGAAGCACAGCCAGCGGATAAACCTGAGCGCGTACCTTCTTGACCCGCAGATAGTGAGAATAGGGCTCTTCTTTCAGCAGGTGATGAATTTTGAGGCAATATCCCCGCAATTCCTGATCTATAGGCGCAAATGCGTCGGCATAGCGTTTGGCTTTGGACTTTGGGAAGAATTCCTCGCCACCAAACAGCACTTTATCAAAGGTGGCTAAATCCTTACCCATGGCCTTAGCATTCAACTGATTCAATTCAACGATGTAGTTGTATAGCGTCTTACCCGAAAAGGCATCAGCATCCAGTTGGGCCGAAGCCAGCAAATCCAATGCTTGTTGAGTCACGGTGGTCAGCTCCTTCTCAAACGCAGCCGATAATCCACTGAGCTGCTTGTGAATTTCGACAAATTGGTGCCCTTCAAACTTTTTCAGCTGCGCTACTTTGGAGCTGGTGCCTTCAACGGTTAGCCCACTGGCAAAGTCTGCCAAATCGTTGCGGAAGTTCCAGTTTTTCTCATCTTCCAACATCGTCTTGGCGTAACGCAGGAGCATATCGGTCGTTTCCGGGTCGCGTCCAACACGGTCGAGCACGTTATCCACAGCAATCTGAACCACGAGATCCGAGTCCAGTTCAATATCAAAATCGGGAGCTACGTCGATATCTCGGGCAAACGCGCGCACGAGCTGATGCACAAAGCTGTCGATAGTCGAAATCTTGAGATCAGAGTAGTGGTGCAACATGTGGCTGAGCGTGTTGCGCGACCGCCGCCCCAGTTCCACCTTATCCAGATGCAGCTCCGCACACAACTCCTTTTCCATGTGGGCGTCGAATTCCTTTGGATTGAGTCCGGCAAATCCCTGCAACCGCAGCATAATCCGCTCACGCATTTCGCTGGCGGCCTTATTGGTAAAGGTCACTGCCAAAATACTGCGGTAGTAGGCCGGACTGTCGTATTGCAGACACAACTTGAGGTACTCTTTCACCAACACCCACGTCTTCCCCGATCCCGCCGAGGCCCGATACACGACAAAATTTCGCTCTTCAGCCATGGGGGGAAATTAGTGAATAGTACACTAGAAAAACAGGGAACCGGTGATTAATACCATCCAAAAAAACACAGACCAATGACCGTGTATGTCCTCAAGGGATCAAATCCGGAGAAGCATTCTGCCCCCAACCAAGTAGGCTCAATTGCACAATGACCCAAACTCTCCCAGGAAATCCATTAAATCATCCGTATCAAACTGCCCTCCCATTCCCGACAGGAATATGAGCAAGTCATTAATATTGATAATCAAATCTCCATTCATGTCACCCGGACAATCATTTTCGAAACACATGGTAAAGTTTCCGCTGTCACCTGCTCCCCAACCATCAATGATGATATAATACGTATTTCCCAATTCGAAAGTGACATCCTCGAGCCGGGATCTCCAGCCGTTAACGCCACAGAAATCATCGTTACAATAAATCGCTTCGCCACTGTTATATGATTCACATGTACCTTCATAGATGTACACTTTGGTATCATAGGAGGACGTGCACAAGTCGATATTGACAGTTTGCGTAAAAAGGGGATCAAACTTATATACCAAATCAGGACCTCCAGTTTCCGGAAAAGGACATGATTCGTTGTAGTCGTCACTATATCCCGAAGTGCAGTCGTCTAGACAAAAAACCGGATTGGTAAGTTCCTTTGCGTATTCACAGATATCCCCCGGAACGTTGAATGATGGTAGATCGTCAAATCCGATGATACTCATTGAGTCTGAGTCCTTGTTTACAACATAAACAGCGGTACCGTCAGGATGAGCATCCATTCCAAAGCTGTATTCTGCCTGTAGTTTCACGGTTGTAAGCGTGGACTGAATATATGGAATGGGATCCGGAATTGTACCGGGTGGAACTATCGCATCAAAATCCGGAGTAGCGATGATGGTTGCCGAACCCTTATCGACTTCTCCTGCACAGCACACTTCGGATGTAACATTGAAGCAACACGGCATTCCCCAATTCGAAACGAAAATATATTCTCCATTGGGACCAATGCTCATCATGTCCTCAGGACCGGCGCCGGTCTGAAGCCGAGCAATCACCTCCCAATCACTGGTGCGAATCACTGAAATATGATCATAGGTCCAATCAAATCCAAAATTGGCCACCAGAACATAGTCGTTATTGGGAAGCGCCCAAACAGCCTGTGGCCAATAATCAACACTTACTTCGGTGATGGTTAACCAGGTTTCTGTGTCAATCACGCTCATCGTCCAATCACGCCAATTGGAGACATATAGATAGGCATCGTCCGGAGAAAGGGCAATATTTCTGGGCATCTGTCCCACCGGAATATTACCGATGAGCTGTAAGGTGCTTACATCAATTACTGAAACGGTGTTGGAATTAGTATTGGAACAAAACACCCACTGACCGTTATTGCTCGTCCTCATTTTCAAAGATCCACTTCCTGTTGGGATTGTCTGAACAATGGTATTGGATGCTGTTTCTATGACTTCCACCCAAGGGTTATTCCAATTGGAAGCAAATACATACTGTCCATCATTGCTCGAGCAACAACTATAAATTATACCATTGGTTGGGATAAGAAAGTTTGAGCCACAAACCTCTCCAGTGAATTGC
>JAGQVX010000218.1 GCA_020437755.1 Flavobacteriales bacterium | reverse complement strand
TTGAAACCCAAAAACTATGCGCAAGCTAATTACCGTCCTGGTATTGCTCACCACCCTTACCAGTCTATCACAAGATTCACTCAATGTAACCCACACGTTCGAATCAACGGCTTTTGAGAAGGAACGTACGGTCTATGTCCACCTCCCCGAAGCATACTTTGAACGCCCCGATACAGAGTTTGGCGTGGTATACGTGCTCGATGCGCAAGCTCCGGCGTTCTTCAATAATGTGAAAGACAACATCGACTACCTGGTATGGAGTTATCAGGTCATGCCTTTGATCGTTGTAGGCATTCACTCCGACGATCGTGGAAAGGAATTCATTCCGCTCGACCGGCAATTGACCGACGACGATCCTGACAACTACGGCACGGCGCATTTACTGAGTCAACATTTTGAACAAGAGGTGTTTCCACTCATTGCCAATCAATATCGTGTGAATTCATTTCGGGCAATAATTGGACATTCCAGGGGTGGGGCATTCATCGCCAACACGATCTTTAGTGATCAAAGGGATATGTTCAATGCCTACTTGGCCATAAGTCCGGGAATGCGTTATCTCGACGGACAACTTTTGGCGGATGCCGAAAAATGGATCTCACAGGGCACCGACTTCCACTCATTCTACTACTGTTCACACGGCACAGTTGGAACACTCGAACATGAAAACGCCAAGAGTGTATCTCATCTGGATTCACTTTGGAATGCACATGAAAATTCAACCATCGACTGGCAAACACAATCCATGGAAGGCACCTCACATTGGGGAGTTGTTGCACCGTCGGTGACGTATGGAATTTTGGCCATGAGCAGGGCGTATCAAGTTGACCAATACCTCATAGAAACCTTTTGTGAAAATGACGACATGCTGATGGAGGAGCAAATCAATGCTTATTACGCCCGGCAACAAAATCGACTGGGGTATACCCTTCCCCTTCATGCAGCGGATTTGCGTTACTATGCGGGGGATCTCGCGGAAGAAGAAAACTACAATCGGGGACTGGAATTGATCAACATGGCCATTGGACTGGATTCCAAAAATATGAATGGTTACTTTTCAAAGGGCTGGATGCTGCAGCAAATGGGCCGGACCGAAGACGCACGCGAAAACTACAAAGCCGCCCTGCTCGTTCTCAAGGGGCAGGAGTCGGATTTACCTCAAAAGAAATTTGAATCCTATCAAAGCGAAATTGAGAAGCAACTCAAAAAGCTGGAATAAGCAGCAGCTGAATCAATAAAGGAATTCCTCCAGTTCATCAGGGGTCGCACGACTCTGGACTGTTCGGAATAGGGCTGCAAAAACCTAGTGAACCGGTAATATCTCCTTCAATCAACTCAGTGAGCGAATTGGAAGTTATGCCAATTCCCGGAATGGTCTGCTGCAAACGTGAAGCAAAAAGTCCTAGTCCATTGGCAACATTGGTATATTCCGGGCGCTCCTGAATAATTCCGGTTACAGGCTCATTCACATCCATATACGTGCTGAGCTCCTCATTCCCAATGGTCAATACAAAGTCAAAAACATCGTGTTCCAGTCCATCGAAGGTTCCCACCTGACGAATCACGTAAGGGTCGGGTTCGATGCGCTGACTGAGCACCTGAAACAGTTGAAGCCAGTTCACCTCGCGTTCCATGCTTTCGAAGGCCTCTGAAGCTACTTCTGTTCCAATAAACCAGTTGACGGTTTTGTGTGTAGTTGACTCCAGATTGGTATGATCGATATCGGTATAGCGGTATTCTACGTAGTGGAAGATCAGGTTGATCTCGTACCGCTGTGAGTTAGGAAGTGCAGTCCATTGGAATGGAAAATCGTTGTAAGTAATACCAAAGGAACCAACATTCACCAAATTGAACTTATAGTCTGTAAATCCTGCAGGCGGTTGGGTGATGTTCCCGTCATTGGTTTGTGGAGTGATCATATCGGTCTCCGCATACACATCATCTTTGTCGGCAAAATCCAAAACAATCTCATACGTTGATTCGGTATCCAAGCCACCGGGCGACACAAAGTAGTAGGCCTTGTAGGTTGGGCTCCAGAAGATGCCGTCGGTGCTCTTATTGTCCAGGATTATTTCTTGCAATAGGTATTCATCGGAAGTCGGATTCCCGTCCACATAGCGTGTTACAATGCCATTGAAGGCACCTTCCGGGTATTCCGAAGAATCGGCCAGACTGGCATATACGAGGTTATCACCATCGCCGAGCCAGGTTTTATTGATCTTGATAAACTGCGTGTCCTGCTTCGAGTCGAGCAGACCAAAAAGTAAGGTTACCGGACGATACGGAGCATTCAATTCTACTTTAGTAGAGCATGAAATCACTATTGCGGCGAGCGTACCCACCGTCATCACACCTACAACAATTCTTTTCCAATTCATAGCCAGCAAAGGTATACGATTTCGATTCTATTTGCGTCGGGATTGCACGGTTCTTTGCATTCCTGTGGGTACAAAAAGTTGGTCATTATTTCAATTCCGGCTCAATTGAGCCAGCCAGACCATTGTATCCACGCCGTCGGCATAATCATTCAACCGGGGGCTTTGCGATTTGCCGAATGGCACAAAACCTTCTCCCACAACACATTGAATCTCCTCGCTTCGCGCCTGCAAATCGGTACGCACCTGGTCCAAAGAGTCATAAAACTCGTAGTGCAATGATCCCGTGGGTGAAGTCATGTCAGTGCTTTTTCGCAGCAACACAAATCCATTATCGAGCAAATCCTCTTTATTCAAGAGCCACACCGCCTTATTGTAATCGTAATTGTTGGCGTATTTGTGGTGGTTCACTATGTCTCCAAAGTCGAATATGGCTCCGAAGAAGGTGTTAAAGTCATAGCCATTCGGCAAATAGAGCTTGGAAACGCTGCGGCAGCCCAGACCGAAATAGTCAAATATATCGTGCCCGAGGGCTTTCAATTCCTCGTCGCTTTCCGATCCCGTAAGAACTGCTGCTGAATGCCGATTTCGGCGAATAATGTGGGGCACGTGGCCAAAATAATGCTCAAAATAGCGCGACGTGTTGTTGCTTCCCGTCGCCAGCACTGCATCGAAGCCTTCCAGTTTGCCATCGGTCGTATCCATGTACCCTGCGAATTGCGGCTCCAGTTTCACCAGCACCTGCAATAATAACGGAAAGAGCTTGTTGTCATCCGAAGAGAATTTCAATTTGGCTTTATGCCCCGATAGCAGCACGCACATGACATCATGAAAACCAACAAGCGGAATGTTGCCGGCC
>JAGQVX010000217.1 GCA_020437755.1 Flavobacteriales bacterium | reverse complement strand
TGGTATTGGGCCCGGAGTTTGATCATGATCAAATTCACTTCATCCACGATCTAGGGCTGGAAGTAGGTGATCAGGGAATCTACTTCCTGGCGGAAGTTAGATGCCCTGAGAATATCCTCCTCACTGCTGCCGTTGGCCAAAGCGAGGTAACCTTCCACTTGTTCCGGCGGATAATCGTAGACATATCGCTCGTGTAAGCGAACGTAAGCGTTCCGCTCAAACATTTGCATCCGCTCGTGCAACAAAGAGTCGAAGGTGGCTACGTCCGTTGGATTGTGAACATCGAGTTCGTATTCCTTGAACAGCGCTTCCTTTTGTGAAGCTACGAACGCTTCTATCCCCATAAACCCGCGACTCAAAACCTCCTGGCAATGGACGAGCTCAAAGAACTGATCGACGGTTGCTTTATGATCCTGACCGTAGGCCCAAGGACATAGCAGCCAAAGGACAAGTAAGAGGGGTAGCTTTTTCATTTTTTTGACCTTTTGTCGTACCGCGTTATTTTGCTCTCATTCAATTTCTTCAAACTCCGTTCCCGTCCAGATTTCGTGGTTCACTCCACAGAAGGTACATGACCTGATCAGATTGGTTGCCGTGTCAATTGCTTCCACATTTCTGATTATCATTCTACTGTCCTTCCGGAATTCGGGACCGAGTGATGTTCCGTATCCGCCAAATATTTCTCCTGTTATTCTGTCAATCACAACGCCGCTCTGACAAGGCGAACCACAACCCCAGATCACAAGTGTTTAAGATCGCTTCATTTCAAATGCAGCACGACGGTTGCTAATGATCGTTCTCTTTATTGAGTTGTTTGCCAATTTTCCCCATGTTCACTTTTGTCGCAGGGATTGTGATTTCACAAACGGGGTCATACGCCATTTTGTCATCCGTACCAATGACGCCCCAATATTGACTCCAATATTTCCACCATTTATCGTGTTTGTCCGGTATTTGGTCAAGCATAATTTCACCCTCCTGTGTCATTATTCTCATTGTGTCCGCGAGAACTATAATTCCTACTTCTCCAGCCCAAAAGCCAAGTCCTGCATTACAATTCGACAGCACTTCGTCATTTAGTTTTTCTCCAAATACCGTCTCAGACTTGTCGGCTTGGTCAACGATGTCATTAATTCCTTTAGATGAGAATGAAAAGTATTCATAGTCAATTCCAAATGGTTCGAGCTTGTCGTTATGGAAGTCGTCAAGCCAGTTGTCAGAAAGTGAGAAGTCTTTCTTTTTGAGGATAGTCACGGACTTGGGCTGCTTAAATTGAATCGCGATCTGGTTTGGTGGTGGTTGATCTGGAGATTTCGGTTCGAAATACAACATTGTTCTATTGAACTCAAGTTGAAAAATGTCAGGAAATCTTTCAGCCCACCAAGTCCAAAGGCCTACGTCCGAAATGGCGTATGCTAAAATGTCTAAAGGTGACCTTTCATTCTCCTTATCCGATTTACCAAATATTTTTTTGAAGAAGTTCTTCATCCTTGTTCGTGTTAAATTGGCGCAACGGTTTGGCTATGAACAGTGTCCCGAAGAACAGGTTTCATCACCTTTGTTGCTCCAGGTTTCTTATTCTTTCATTGTTTGCATCATATTCTGTCCAACCATTCCGATTTGAATTCCTTAAGGCATCAAAATCAAGGATGCTGGCAATTTATGTTCCTCCCGATGTACATCCCCTCCTCTGCCGGACGGACGCCCGGGATCGGGAGGGCGGTGGCCAGACAGATAACGACATCAGCACGGCCGGGGCGCACCAATTTGGAGGTGACGACCCGCTTGCCCATGGGATAGTTGGGTTCCATGGATGTTGTGGGCAGGTTGGTCAGGACGAGGGCGTAGGGCACGACCTCGTCCTGACAGCCGGGCGCGAGGAGGGTGAGGGCCAGGAGTAGGACCGTAAAATAAATAGCGCACGGGCACATAATAGGGTTTGCATCATCAAAGGTTTTTTCCACCACCATGATGGATGTTATCAAAATAGGGAAATTTCAGTTTGCTCCGAAAAAAGCGTGGGTGGCCACTATGACGGAACCAGATCAACTGGACAAATGGTTATCGTAAGATTCCTTTTGATATTATGCTTGGGCAGACAATGGTAATGAGATCTTTGTGGTTCTCCTTCACAACTCCCGCTGTGCTTATATTTGTTGGACAGCCCGCTTTTTTGTGCATACACCTGAAACCATGAGTCCTATCGAGAATATCGCCGGCACCAAGGAACACCAGGCCTACCTGGACAAGTTCGCTTACATTTTTGCGGCCGAGTACTTGGTCAGGAACGAACGCATCCCACTGCCGCTCGGGTATAACGTGTCTATTGATCATTACAACCATACTTTCCGTAAGTCGGAAAAGGTACAGCATAGCATCAGTTGCCAGGAAATCACCTTGCGCGATGACGCCCGGCAACTGCTATTAACGTACCGTAACGTCTGGGCTGAACCTTTTTTTGACCTGATCCGACACAGCAACGGACAGGTGTATTTTCTGTGCGGGGCTGACCTGACCGGGTTTACCCTTTACAGCATCACTAAAGGGGAAAACCATCCCTTCTTCAGTCGCTGCAAGATCGATTTCCGGCATTGCCGCCAAGAAGCGCTGATCTTCTGGTACGTCACGGATGTACTCTATCATCCGCCCACCGACCTGCTGATCCTCAATGGTCGCGATACGATGAACTGCGCTACCGCCGCCCTGTGTGATTTTTCCCAACCCGAAGCATTTCCGTACCGGGTAGCGAACCTAAGTTCGTTTACCTGGCAAACCTTCGATGATGCCTCTTGCCATGCCGTCAAGTGGGACGAGGACCACCGCTTGCATCTGACCCTGGAAGAACGACCTGATCCCGTGGTGGTGGAGGCGGAGGTGCTGCAGGCGTTGCTGTCGGAGTGAATACCCATTCCGAAGGGGGAACGACTTTTTCATTCCCCGGCCCGGTAATACACGGGCTCATCAATGATCATCAGGGGGAACTGCTCATTGATCCCCCTCCTTTGGGCGAAGCCCAGTTCATCATAGTCCCGACCGTACTGGGTTAACGCCTGCTGATTGCGAAGCTTTCCCAAGGCAAAACTGACCGCATCAATCACCTGCACGTATTGTCCGTAAGGCGCGCCACCTGCAGGGCGCAGCGCGAACAAGCACGCTCCTTCGGCCAGATAATCGGCAATGGTCGTGTACAAGGCGGCGGTCTCCATCGCCTGGTTATTGACCACATAATGACCCGTATCCGCGATATCGACCACGACCACCTGCAGGCCCGGGATATCGCCCATGGTAGCCGGATCGTATTTCCTGGGAA
>JAGQVX010000216.1 GCA_020437755.1 Flavobacteriales bacterium | reverse complement strand
GTTGTCTCCGGGAAAAACCTGGGAAGGTTTAGCGGGAGCTATCGTGCTTACATTGGTTAGTGCATGGATCCTGGAAGAGTATCTATTGGGATCAATTGAGGCCAGTTGGTACATTATTGCACTCTTGTGCAGCATCTTCAGCACGTTGGGCGACCTCTTCGAATCTCGTATGAAACGCCTGGCAAAGGTGAAGGACAGCGGCACGCTTATGCCCGGACATGGGGGTGTGCTTGATCGGTTTGATGGGCTGTTGTTCGTGATTCCGATGGTGTATGCATATGTGGTGCTGATAAATTAGTTGCCACCACGTTCCCACCGCATACATGAATTGTCTATTTTTCGGGCATGACTTTGCATCGTGAAGGAACGGTAATCCTCATCGTATGGTTCATTATTCTCGGAGCCATCGCATCAATCATTTATTGGTTGTTCTCCAACAATGTTTGGATCTATGGAATTGCATTTGGCGTATGCCTGATTCTTTTTCTCCTGGTGGCACAGTTTTTCCGCGTGCCCCGGAGGAAAGTCACCCTGGAAGACGGCGTGGTGGTTTGTCCGGCCGACGGAAAGGTCGTGGTTATCGAGAATGTGCATGAACATGAGTACCTCGACCGGGAAGTGAAACAAATTTCCGTGTTCATGTCGCCACTCAATGTCCACGTGAATTTCAATCCTATTTCAGGGGTAGTGAAATACTTCAAATACCACCCCGGTCTCTTTTTGGTAGCGTGGCACCCGAAGTCAAGCACAGACAATGAGCGCACAACGGTAGTGGTTGAAGATCCACAGGGCCGACAAGTACTTTACCGTCAAATTGCCGGTGCCGTGGCCCGTCGCATTTGCTGGTACGTTAAGCAAGGTCAGCAAGTGGAACAATCGGAGGAATTCGGGTTTATCAAGTTCGGTTCGCGAATCGATATTTTCATTCCTACCGACAGTGAAATCCATGTCGAAATTGGCCAAAAGGTTCAGGGTTCCATTACCCGTTTGGCGACCCTGCCGAAGTAATCCCTGACTTTATTAGTTGGCCGATTGGGCGGCATAGCAATCCACTGCTTGCAATGCTTCGCGGATATCGTCGATTAGATCTTCGATGTTTTCCACTCCAATCGAAAGGCGGATCAATCCGGGTGAAATACCCATTTTTTGCTTCATTGCATCATCCACTCCAATATGTGTCATCGTTGCGGGATGCTCGGCCAGACTCTCCGTTCCACCTAGGCTCACGGCCAATTGGATCAATTTGAGATTGTTGAGAAACGCAAATGCTGCCTTTTCGCCGCCCTTGATTTCAAAGGAAACCATTGCACCCGGGCCGAGGCACTGGTTCTTATAAATCGCTTCTGCCCGTGATCCCGGTTCAAGCAGACCGTTGTAGTATACCTTGTTTACACAAGGGAATTCGTTGAGGAAATGAGCAACTTCTTTGGCGTTTTCGGCTTGTTGCGTCATACGTACCTTGAGCGTTTCCAAACTTCTCATGAGCAGCCAACCCGTCCAGGGACCGGCCATGCTGCCCAGGAATGTGCGCATCGCTTTCACACGTTTGATGAGTTCTGAGCTACCCAGACAAGCGCCGGCTATAACATCGCTGTGTCCGCCAATGTATTTCGTAGCTGAATAAAGCACGAGATCGGCTCCTTGTTTCAGTGGGTGTTGAAACAGCGGTCCCATGTAGGTGTTATCTACCGCGGTGATCACTTTTTTATCGGCCGTGGAAAGTCGCTTGGCCAGTCGGGAGCACATTTCAATGTCGATGAGCTGGTTGGTAGGATTGGCCGGTGTTTCGATATAAATCACTTTTACCCTATCCTTTTTTCCGGAATCTTCAAGCATGCGCCAAATGTCATCCTCGTCGTGATCAGGATGAAAGCCGATCTCTTCGATGCCAAATTCCCTGAGGACGTGGTGAATGAAGTGATCCGTTCCTCCGTACACCGGATCGCTGTGCAGGAGCACATCTCCCGGCTTGAGAAATTCGAGAAGCATGGTGCTGATGGCCGACATGCCACTTTCAAATACGGCGCCTTCTTCGGCTCCATCCCACAGACACAAACGGTTCTCAAGAATCTCCAAATCCGGATTGTTGATGCGGCTGTAGATCAGTCCGACCTTTTCTTCCGGACCTTGCTCGCGCAACCCGTAGGCCACTTCAAAAAAGGCTTTACCCTCTTCGGCTGAGTTGAATACAAAAGTGGAAGTCTGGAAAATAGGACACTTCAATGAGCCTTCTGACCATTGCGGATTATACCCGTAGGACATCATTGCGCTTTCCGGGAATTTGGTTTTTCTTTTCATTGCAGTAAATGTGTGGTGCAAAAATCGAGAATGATGCATGAATGTGCTATAACAAATGTCACAATTGGAAAAAATAGCTGAGATATTCATCAAATATGGAAAATATCGTGTAGAATTGTCGCGAATGGCAGTTATGCCAGTAAAAAACACTAGAAATGAAGTTGGACGAAGCAGATAAGCACATCCTGATGCGCTTTCAGGAGAATGCACGCATAACAGCCAAGCAATTGGCTGAAGAGCTCAGTCTCACTGTTACTCCGGTATATGAGCGCATACGCAAATTGGAGCGGGCCGGCTATATCCGACAGTATGTTGCATTGCTCGATGAGCAAAAAATTGGGTTGGGGCTAACCGCGTTTTGCAATGTTCAGTTGCGTGAGCATCGCCGGGAGAGCCTGGCAGAGTTTCAAGAGCAAATCATGCATCTTGAAGAGGTGGTGAGCTGCTGGCACGTAGCGGGAGTTTTTGACTACCTGCTTTTGGTCAAGGTTCCGAGCATGGAGGCCTATCAGCATTTGATTAACAACAAGCTGGCGACTTTTGCGAATATTGGTCAGGTGCAAAGTTCATTTGTGATGACCCATGTCAAAGACGAACACCGGTTGCCGCTTGGGCATTTGTAAATGGGTGGCTCTGCCCGTTTTGGAGGTTTGAGATGTACTCTAGAAAAAGAAAACCCCGCTGGTTCGCGGGGTTCTGCAATTAACTATATAACATAAAGCTCTTCTGAACATATTTCTTCGTCACATGTCAATCTCGTATCCGGTAATAGGCCAAAACCATTCGGGTTCGAAGAGCATTTGTCAGACAATTCCTACGTGATTCCTCCGGGTTAGTTTCATGAATTCAAAGAAAGATTTCGTGTTGTTCAATCATTGGTAATGACCAACCCCTAGATAAAACCGGTCGTTGAGCGCAGTCGAAACGAGCATAATGCGCAGTGTAGCCTTTCCCGAGAATTCGGCTTCGACTCCGCTCAGCCACCGGTTATGACGAAGAATTCAACATGAAAAATTCAGAATTCCACACAATCACACCCT